>JAJYLE010000028.1 GCA_021788025.1 Nitrospirota bacterium | reverse complement strand
GCCTGAGCCTCTTGGCCCTGGCCGTGAACTGGTCTTCTACGGCGCTGCCGGTTTTTTCAGGCTGTGCAGACGGCTGCGCCGCCGCTGGCTGGGTGCCAGCCGCCTCCAAAGCGGGGTTTGCGGCTTGCAAAAAACCCGCATCCGTTCTGGCGGCATCGCCACATACAGGCTTTCTGTGCTCCGGGTTTGCCGGTTCGGGCGCGGCTTGCTCAGGTTCGGGCTGGGGGCGCGCAGGTTCAGTCCGCACAGGCCCCTGGGGTTTTTCAGTTTCTGATGGCCCGGCTGGCTGGCTGCCATTGCCGCTTAAAACCTTCAGCTTGCCAGGAAGCAGGCTTTCTATCTCATGCTCATCAAGGTAATCATCAGCGCCGTGCAACGTAGCGGGCTCCCGCCTGTAACGCCTCTCGTCGTAAACAGAGCTTAAAAGGACGGCCTTGACTCCTCTGAGCTCCGGCCTCTCCTGCACCCGCTTGATAAGCTCAAACCCGTATATTCTTGGCAGGGCCACATCGGCCATAATGATAAACGGAAGCTCTTTCATGGCCTTAACAAGGGCGTCCACCCCGTCAAAAGCAATAATGGCCAGGTATCCTTCATTTTCGATAACGGATTGTATCCTGCCCGCTATTGCGGAGTCTGCATGGGCCACCAGTATCTTTTTCCTGTTCAGAGCGGCCGGGGTTGGAGACGGACGGGCCGGCGCCTGCGACTTTGAGGCCTGCCCCGTCTGGGCCGGTTTCCTTACAAGCAGCAGAACGCCGCACTTTGGGCACTTGAACTTGGTGCCCTGAGGGGCAATTTTCTCATCGGGTATGTTAAGCCGGACCTTGCATTTGGGACAGCCTACTACCAAGACCTTCTCCTCCCTGCCGGAATCCAGAGCTTTACGGTAAACAAGCCGAACAAAAAGCCCCCGATATGGGCAAAGTATGCTATCCCTCCACCAGGGCCAAGCCGGCTAAAGATTCCGCTTGCAAATTGTATAATAGCCCAAAAACCTATAACAATTAAAGCAGGCAGCCTTATTACCTGAACAAAAAAACCCAAAAACAATATTGTATAAACCTGTGCGCGGGGAAAGAGCAGCAGATAAGCCCCCAGCACACCCGATATCGCTCCGCTGGCCCCTACCATAGGCAGTCCGGAATCCGGAACCGCTATGGCGTTGGCGTAAGCCGCAATTACCCCGGCTATTAAATAAAACACAAGGAACCTTAAATGTCCCATCCTGTCTTCTATGTTCGTGCCGAATATCCAAAGATAAAGCATGTTGCCAGCGATATGGAGGAAGCCGCCATGGATGAACATGGAGGTGAATATTGAGGTAATGGGGCCGACAGGCTGGGCTGAGGAGAGGGTGACAAGGTTATAAGGTATCGCGCCGTAATTGTTTGCTATCCACTGGATTCCTTTGGATGCGTTCAGCTCGATTATAAAAACAATTACGTTTGCCGCTATCAGCAGCCAGGTGACAAAAGGCGTGGTTACTCTGGGGTTGTCTGCCTTGTACGGGATCAAGTGTTCTTGTTTTCCGGGTGCGGCTGGGGTTCCAGTGGCAGCGGGATGATACCCTCACGCATCAACAATTCGGCCGTAACCCCGGTGCCGCTTATCTTCCGCCCACCTGAATGTACATAACCCGTGCCGCAGGACGGGCTGCCGTCTTTCAATATGGCCTCCGCGGCCCCATACAGACGGGCTATTCTTAAGACTTCCCGCGCGCCCTTTAAAAGGGCCTGGGCGTAGGGCTGGCCGCCGGCTTCCGGGATATTTCTTAAGCGGATAACGCCGGGCTTGCCCGCAAGCGCGTCCTTCCCGTCACCGAAGGCAAACTCTACCGGCTCACGCGGTGTTGAAAGCCCGCCAAGCTGCTCCGGGCATACCGGGATTGCCTTGCCGGCAAGCACAAGATTGCGCACCCGCTCATCCAGGCAGTCCGTGCCGTCATATCTGGTTTTGAATCCCGCAAGGCACGCGCTTACGATATACATAGGCAGATTATATCACGGTGGTTTTGAGGGGGATTGGAAGAATTGATGATGTAAATTGTTCATTGCAAGCAGAGCGTGGCAATATCATCGTTGCCTGATCATTATGTCTTGTCCGGAATATATGTCTTGTCCGGAATATCAGGAGCAGCCGCGGCAACAGTTCCCGGTGTGGCCCAACTACAGGCGCAATGCCACCCGCCCAAAACCATGGCGTTACTTCACGACATCGGTCATCTTGACAATGTCATGCATGCCCGGTTTAAGGTATAACGGCGGGAAGGCCGCAAGGGCCGCGTAGTTTCGGCCCGGCCACCGGCCATGCTCTTTGAAAAAACAAAACGGAGTTCCGGTTGCCGCTAAAATTCAGGCCGGAACAGATGGAACAAACGGAACAGAAATTTGGCCGCAACTCACTGAAAACAAAAATAAATCCAAAAAAAGCCGGAACATATAAAAAAAAGGGGCTGAAACGTGGGCCTGGGGTGGTCAGCTTTTTTTCTTTTGCAGGCAGGCGGGGCAGAGGCCAAACAGGTCCATCTTGTGCCCTTCCAGGGCAAACCCGTAACGGGCGGCCAGTTTCTCCTGGAGCTTCTCGATCTCCTCGTCCACAACCTCTATGGCCTTGCCGCAGCTTACGCAGATAAGATGGTCGTGGTGGGCATGGCCATATTTATGCTCGTACCGGGAATACCCGTCTCCGAAGTCCACCTGGTTTGCAAGTCCGGCCTCCTTCAGGAGCTTAAGCACCCTGTAAACGGTGGCACGGCCAATGGAGGGGTATTTTGTTTTTACGGTTGAGTAAAGCTCCTCTGGCGAAAGATGGCCCTCTTTCTTCAGGAAAACATCCAGTATGTGCATCCGCTGGCTGGTCATCTTGAACCCTTTGGCCGCGATGAAATCGTGGAATATATCGCCGGCAGGCCTTCCCGTGTCCTGGCCCATCTACAGGCTACCTCCGTGCCCCTGCCACACACCTGCAAACACCGCAAGAAGGCTTATGCCCAGCACCACCCAGTGGAATGCCGCCAGAAACTTAAACACCTTGGCGGAATCGAAGCGGTCCGGCTTGCCGAATAATTTTTTGAAGATCCTTTTTTCAAACAGGAGCACCAGAAGATAAAAAAACCAGGCGAAAAGCATTATGGACACGCCTATGGTCTGCCTGGTAAAAAGGATGCGGTCCATTCCAAGCAGATGCAGCAGCCAGAACCCGGTTATGCCCGACAGCGCTATATAAATCCGCGCTTGCCTGGCAAAGCGGTGCTCCACCCTCTGAAAAAGAAGCACCTGCTCCAGCGAATCCCCGGTTGTTGCGATAATAGGGAATATGATCATAGTAACAAAGGCCACCCCGCCTATCCAAAGCAATATAGTTACTACGTGAACGGCAATAAGAAGCGCGATCCAGTTCATTCTTCCCCCCTAATCCGGGTGCTCATGTTCCTCTTCATCATGATGCTCATGCCCTTCCTCAACCTCGCAGAAGATGCCCCGCCCCTCGCACCCCGCGCATTGAAATTCAAGCGTGGCATGGCCCACGCCCATTGCGGCAAGCCGGGACTTGATATTATGGCTGATTTCCTGGAGCTTGCTTAGCCTTTCGTCTTGCACCCAGACGTGCGCCGAGAAAAAGATGCTGCCCCTGGTAAGCGACCACAGGTGAACGTCGTGCACGCCCATCACGCCGGGCATGGAGCATATCTCCCTTGCCAAATCATGCACGCTGATGCCCCTGGGCGTGAGTTCCAGGAAAATACCCGCGGACTCGGCCACAACCCGCAGGCCGCCAACCAGTATTATACAACCGATGACAAAGCTGATTACCGGGTCCGCGTAGGCCCAGCCGGTAAAGATTATTATCAGGCTGGAGGCCAGGACACCCGCAGAGGACAGTAGATCGCCAATAACATGCATCCATGCGCTGCGGATGTTCAGGTCGTGATGGCCATGCCTGAGGAGCATGGCCATGGCGGAGTTTGCCGCCATTCCCAGAACGGCTACCCCAAGCATTACGCCAGCCTTCACATGTGGCGGGGCGGCAAGCCTTCTATACCCTTCATAAAAGATGAGGAAAGATATGGCAAACAGGGCAAGCCCGTTTATTATGGCCGCCAGCAGGCCTACCCTATGGTAGCCGAAGGTGGCCCTGTGGTCCGGGCTGCGGGTGCTTATGCGCGCAGCCATCAGGCTCATACCCAGAGCAAATACGTCCGTGAACATGTGGCCGGCATCGGAGAGCAGGGCCAGGCTGTTTGAAAAGAACCCGCCGGCCGCAACTGCCAGCATTACAACGCAGGTTATCAGCAGGCTTATCCCGAGGCGGCCCTCATTGTGGTGGTTGTGATTGTGCGCCATTGTAAATTAAATTATCACATAAAAAGGCGGGGGATTTCTAAACAGGGTTTAGGCCAGGGCCCGGAAGAAGCCCGGATGAGCGGAGGTGTTGAATATGAAAACCTCCACTATTGCGGGGTCGAACTGTATCCCTGAATACCGGGTGAGCTCGGTCAATGCCTTTTCGTGGGTGCCGCCACTCCGGTAAGGCCGGTTGGAGACGATGGCGTCGTACGTGTCTCCTATCGATATTATCCTGGAGTAAAGCGGGATTTTCTCCCCGGCCAGGCCGTGCGGATAGCCAGAACCGTTAAAATTTTCGTGATGATGGAGGATTGATGGCAGTATGGACTCGAACTGCTTCAGGGGCTTGAGTATCTCCACCCCCTTGCCGGGATGGTCCCGCACAATCTCGAGTTCGCTGGCGTTCAGGGCCCCTTCCTTGGCCAGGATGAAATCGCTTATGCCTATCTTGCCGATGTCGTGAAGCATGGCAGCGGTCTTAAGCTCATCCAGGCAATGGACGTCCATTCCCATGCCAACCCCAATCAGTTCAACGCACTTCTTTACGCGCTGGCAATGTCCGAATGTACCGGTGTCCCGCTTCTCCATCGCCTGAGCCAGCGTGCTCAAGACGGAAAAATAAACGCCCCCCAGCTCTTTTATCTTTTCGTCCAATCTGAACTCCAGTTCCAGGAGCATCCGCTGCCGCTCCCTCTCGTTTTCTATCTTGTGCCTTATGCGCTCGATGCATTTTATCAGGTCTGCCGTTGAAAATGGTTTTTTAATGAACTCGGCCCCTGCCCTGAGCGCCCGGATCTCCAGTTCCTGGCTGACCTGGCCGGTTATTATTATGAAGTGGGCGGAAGGGTATGCTGGGGCAAGGCGGCTCATCAACTCCACGCCGCTGGTCTCCTTGAGGCATTGGTCCAGGAATATTATTTCAAAGTTTACCCTGGATAAAAGGTCGAGGGCTTCCCAGGTGTTCGAGGCCGTTTGGACTTCATAGCCGGATTCATTGAGCATGGCCGCAAACACTTCACGGATGACTTGCTCGTCGTCAATAAGCAATATCTTCAAAGACTGGTCCATTCGCTCCTAGGCAGCAGACCTTGTCCCTGATTCCGTTTCAGGCAAGGATACCCATCTCCCGTTTAAGGGCCGGTATGGCAAACGGCTTGAAAAGGCAGCCGGCTGCGCCAAATCTTATGGCCTCCTCCACCTGGCTTGCTCCGGCATTGCCGGAGATGGTAAGCACCCTGGTCTGGGGTGCAAGCTTTTTTATTATACGCAAGGCCCCGATCCCGTCCAGTCCCGGCAAATTGATATCCAGAAGGACAAAATCAGCGGGCCTGTTGATGAAGCTCAGCACAGCGTCGATTCCGTTACTGGCCAGTTCCACTTCATCGCCGTCCTCGGAGAGTTCCCTGGAAAGCATGAACCCGAAATTTTTCTCGTCTTCGGCTATAAGTATCCTCATGGTTTATTGTCCCCCCCGGACCTGGCTTTTTATCCTTGTCTGCCTATTTCTTTGGGTACGGCAGAAACGGCAGAAGACGCCTGTTCGTATCTTCTGCGGGCTTCCCTCAGTTTTTCCTGCATGGCCGACAATAAGTGTAATGCTTCGCCTCTTTCAGCCTCCGGCAGATTTTGTATGCGGGCAAAGCCGGCATCGACCCGGCTAGAGGCATCCTCGATTTCTGTTATGTCTGCTATCTTTTCAGCGCCTTCGTAATTCATAACTTGGTGCACCTCCTCAAGCTTGTGACTATTATCGCAAGCAAATCCGGTGCCTTGAAATAAGGCTTTAAAAATCGCAAGTTACAGAAATCTGGACAAAGCGGATACGGAAAAACGCCCGGAGCTCAGGGCAAAATGCCCGAAGTGATTGAATTAGAAGCTTATTCTTATAGTAAAATCAGTACCTTGGCCTTCTGCGGAGTCGAAGTAGATCTCCCCTCCGTTTCTGGCCACTATCTTCTTTGCAATAGAAAGGCCAAGCCCGGTTCCGCCTTTGCCGGCCTTGGTCGTGAAAAATGGGGTGAATATTTTATCGCGGATGGCCTCCGGTATGCCGGGACCTGTGTCTGAAATCATTATAAAGACCGAATTATCACTGGCCCATGTCCTGAATTTGAGGGAGCCTTTTGGGCCCATGGCGTCAAGTGCGTTTGTAATAAGAATAAGGAGTATCTGCTTTAAATCCCCCGCACCCAGGACTGCTTGCGGCAAATCCGCTTGATATTGCTTTTGCACCTCAACACCCTTAAGCCTCCCCTGAAGGCCGATGAGTTCCAGGGTCTTGTCGATTGTGCCATTTATATTTACCGGGCCCTTTTCATAAGTCCGCTGGCCGGTAAACGAGAGCGCCTCGCCCGTTATCGATTTGCACCTCTTTACCTCTTCTTCGATTATTCTTAGATATCGGCTGAAGAGTTCCGGATCGAATTTCTCCTTTCGCATCCTTTCAAGCAGCGCCTCCGCGCAACCGCCTATGGAGGCAAGCGGGTTGTTTATCTCGTGGGCCATGCCCGAGGCTATCTGGCCAAGGGCGGCCAGGCGTTCCGTGAAAATCAGCTGCATCTGGTTTTCACGTTCCTCAGAGATGTCCTTCATTATATGTATGGAGCCTGCCACCCCGTCTTCCGAAAACAGCGGGAATGTGCGGATTAGAAAGAGCCTGCCCAGGGTTGGCTCATACAGTTCTTCGGAGTGGGACAGGCCGTCCTCCAGGGTCATTGTATGCGGGCATCCCTGAACAGGCTGGTCTGTTGCATGTAAAAGCTCGTAGCATTTGCACCCTATAATCCTGTTTGGATCGCCGCCGAAGCAGTCAAGAAATTTCCTGTTTGCCTTTATGATCCGGAAATCCTTGTCATGAATGGATATCATGTCAGTTATGCTGTCGAATGTCTCCTGCCAGTGCTGCTTGGACTCCGCAATTTTCCTTAGAAACTCGTCCTTTTCCCTGTCCCTTTCCTCGATGGATTCAAGCATATCGTTCAAACGGCCTTCCAGCATGGTAATTTCATCGCCGCCTTCAACCGTTATCTTCTGTCCGAAATCCCCCTCTTTTATTTTTTTTACCTTCTCCATAATCCCGCCAAGACGCCTGCTAACCAGTTTATTTCCGATAAAGAAAAGCGAGAGCGATATCGAGGAAATTATGCCCACACTGAAGAAGACGATGGTCCACAATTCATGGCTCATGTGCCTTTTCATGATTTTCGGATCGAAATCTATGACCAGGACGCCGTTATATTTGTACAAGTCGCCATGGCATATGTGGCATTGTGGCTTGTTTTCCACTGTGGCCACCCACCTGTAAACATTTTCACTGCCAAGCAGAATGCCGTGCTGTCCCGCATGGCATTTGGGGCACCCGGGATGTCCATAGGCAAATCTCAGCCCAAGCGCGTGCTGGTCCGTTGCGGCCCTGGCAATGCCTTCCCTGTTAAGAAGCACCACATCTTTTACCGGAGCAACCTTGGCAACGGACTGCACGGAGTTCTTTAGTACCTGAAGGTCCTGCGAGAGCATTGCCCGCTCTATCCTGCTGGTCATGAACCGGCCGGCGGTAGAGCCTATGGCTTCATAAGCGTAAAGGTGGTCTGCCCGGTCCAGCTTGAAATAAAAATAGGTGGAGATTCCACCCATTACAAATATTACCGGCAGGACGTAAAAAGCCAGCTTTCGCCCGATTTTCACATTTTTATACCGTATTGGATTATTTTTCTGTACAACGTCTTGGGGTCTATTCCCAGAGCGATAGCGGCCCTGCCCCTGTGCCCACCACTCTCCCGCAGCACCTTTATTATGTGTGTCTTTTCCACATCGCTTAATTTCAGGCCTTCGCTTTCCTCATTTGCACCGCCTAGGATATCCGCAGGCAGATCGTCCCTGTTCACAACATCCCCGGGCGAAAGCAGTAGCGTCCTCTGGACCACGTTTTTAAGTTCCCTTATATTGCCGGGCCAGCCGTACCTGCATAATGCGTCTATTGCCCCGCCAGAGAATGCCTTGTGCTTGTGGGCAGGGTCCATCTGGCGGAAATGCTCAACCAGAACCGGGATATCCAGAGGCCTTTCCCGAAGCGGGGGGATACGCAGTGAAAGCGCACCTATCCTGTAATAGAGGTCTGCACGGAACCTACCGGCTGCTACATCGGCCTGCAGATCCCGGTTTGTGGCCGACAGGAATTTAAGGCTGACCTTGATCTCCCTGGTACCGCCAAGCCTGAAAAAGGAATTCTCCTCTATGGCCCTCAGCAGCTTGGATTGCAGTTCCATCGGCATTTCCGCTATTTCGTCCAGAAAAAGGGTGCCTTCATTTGCAAGCTCCAACATGCCTGGTTTTTTCTGGACGGCCCCGGTAAATGCGCCTTTTTCATGCCCGAACAGTTCGCTTTCCAGCATACTGGATGGTATAGCGCCGCAGTTGATTGCAATAAAGGCCTTTTCTGGGCTCGGCCCCCATTCGTGGATGGCCCTGGCAATCAATTCCTTCCCGGTGCCGCTTTCGCCATATATGAGCACCGGAAGCGGTGAACTCGCCAGTTTGGCCGCATTTGCAAGCACCTCATCCATTATAGGGCTGGCTGTTACGATCCGGCGGGACTCGTTTTGCATCCTGATTTGTGCTTTAAGGGAAACATTTTCGGCCCGCAGAAGCCTTTTTTCATGGGCCTTCCTGATTATGGCCTTTAGTTCCTCGATCTTGAAGGGTTTTTCAATAAAATCGTACGCCCCCAGTCTCATGGCTTCCACTGCGGATGCCACTGTGCCATGCCCCGTCATTATGACGACCTCTATGGGAAAACTCATCGAGGACACTTTCCGCAATATGTCCAGTCCGCTTGCGTCAGGAAGATTTAAGTCCAGAAGAAGCACGTCACATCCATCCAGGCTGTGCGTGTCGGACTCCCGGCCCAGCCCTTCGGCAGAGCGGACCGCCATTCCCTCATCCCGGAGTTCGTTTTCAAGGATGTCCCGGAAATTCCGGTCGTCTTCTATAATAAATACGTGCGGAGCGGGAGACATATAATATCAAACTTCCTTCCCGGCCGTGGCCGCTTCTTGCGGGGCTGGCCCGGTTTGACCGGATGGTAAAATCATCTCTACAGTGGTCCCCTGGTTCAGCCGGCTGTTTATGTGAATGTTGCCGCCCATTTTAAGCATCATCTTTCTGGCTATCACCAGGCCCAGTCCGGTCCCATGAGACTTGCTGGTGAAAAACGGCTTGAACAGGTCATTCAGCGCCTGCAATCCCATGCCAGCCCCATTATCAGATACCCTGATTGTTGCATCTGCGCCCGTCCTGGTTACTTCTATTCTTATCCGGTTCCCTGTTGTGGGAGAATTAAACGCATCCATGGCATTTGTGATTACGTTAATAAGGACCTGTTGAAGGGCCCTTGAATCCGCCATTATGCTGCCGGCTTCTGATGACACCTCAATAGACATTGAAATGGATTTCCGTGACAGGTCCTCGGATACAAGTTCCAGGAAATCCCGCAGAAAAGATCTGATGTTTATTTCCCGGACATCCAGGTTTTCATATATATTAAACCCTTTCAGCGCCCTGAGCAGATATTCGATCCTGGCAAGCTCCCTGGATATAAGGCCAGTCTGTTTCCTGATATCATCCTTGGAATAGGTGTCCAGCCTTGAATCCAGCACACCTAAAGTGGTTTTTATCGAGTTCACCGGATTGCCAAGTTCATGCCGTATTCCGGAGAATATATAACCGATATTATTCATTACGTTTACCGCCTCGGCCACCGATTCCAGGCGGACCTTCTCCGTAATATCACGGCAATTCAGAACAATGGCGCCTACAACAGGGTCCTCCGTGCGGTTCAGGGCTATGGCCTCCAGGAATTTATGCGGGCCTCCGGGATTTTTAACCCGGAACTGCCTGGCGGATTTTGTCTCGATCAGGCACTCGTCCACAAGGCTCTGAAATACCCCCTGATCCTCTTCGGCAATGACCTCCAGAAAATTTTTACCGATCAGCTTTTCTGACTCGCGCCCAAATATGTTGTAGGCCGAGGCGCTCAAATAGTCCACATTGCCATTACGGGCCAGCAGGACGATGCCATCAGATGAATTCTGGATCAGAGACCGGAAACGCCGCTCGCTTTTTGCAAGTGTTTCCTGCTCGGCCATCTCCAGTTCCAGCTTTTGTCTTTCGTCCTTGTATTTTAATAATAAAAGACCAATCGTGATCCCGCTTAATAAAAGGAAGACAGCCGCCCCGGTTCTGGCCTGTCTATTGGCCCTGGCCCCCAGCCCGGTATAATACTGGTCCGCTTCCAAATGGGCCTGCTGGAGGGAATCAAAAAGGCCCTGAGCTGTATATGAATAGGCTTTGGTTTTATCGGTCTCCCCTGAAGTGATGGAGTCCATCTCCTGATTTACCGCGGATTCGTACAAGTAATAATGTTTTTTTAAGTTGGCTGCCACCCTACCCGGCCCCCAATCTGAAATCTTCTGAATATCGCGGTGTATTGCAGATTCTGCCTGGGCAAGATTTTCGTTTCTCCCGGTGGGCAGATGCATCGCCGGGTCGCCCGTCAATTCCATAACTCTCATGGCATTCACGTATTCGGAGAATCGGGTTATTAAAAGTTCGGCCCTGTAGGCCCGTCCGGCCCTGGCCTGAAGATATGAGATGCCCGCCCCAGTTCCCAGCGCTACCAGGATGCCCAGAGCAAGGGCAAGCCATCCGGAGTTGTTTAACTTCGGGCCCATGGAACGAGCTTAGTATACCGCCCTCTGATTGCAATTATCAAATGAACATATGCAGGCAGGACGCTTGCAAAAAAGGCTTGACAAGATTTTGCATCGTGATAGGCTGGAATCAGAGATAAGGAACTGCCACCCTATAAAATGGCAAAATGCAGGTAACTGCATGACGCAAAGCCACCTTTCTGAAAAGAAAGAGGAGCTGCTGGGAGTGGCAGCAAATATAAACGGAAAAAACCCGCATCCAGCGGGTTTTTTCTTTGGCTCCCGAAAACTGCATGCTCGCAAACACTAAGATACTCATACGCCCGTCTATAGAACTGATGGGGCGGTTCAGGTATCGCCAGAAGATGGCCGCCCTCGGGTTTTTCCTTCTCATCCCGCTTGCTGTTTTTCTCCTTCTATTGGTGTCCCGGATAAATTACAGGCTAACGCTTGAGAGGTCCAAGGGGGACGGCCTTGTTTATGTAAGCCATTTGTTAAAGCTGCTTCAGGATGTACAGCAGCACAGGGGCCTTTCCGCGGCGTACTTAAGCGGGGGCAAGGGTTTCAAGCGGCTTTTGTATGAAAAGGAGCAGGCCGTACAACAAGATATAAAAGAGCTGGATGCCGTTGATAAGCTCTATGGCAAAAAATTTGGCTCCTCTGCCGGATGGAGACAGATCAAGCAAAAATGGCAGAACCTGCTTTCATCCGGCCATGCAGTCTCCGGCCTAACGGGGCTTCAGGGCGGCAATGTTTATAAAAATGGAGCTTCAGCCAGCATCGAGGCCCACACAGATATGATCAATGACATCCTTTCACTCATCTCCAACGTAACAGGCTCTTCCGGGCTTGTGTTAGGGGTACGCAGAGATAGCTTTTACCTTGTGGACGCAGTCTCGGACAAACTGCCCCTGGCCTTTGAAAATGCCGGGCGGATCAGGGCACTGGGGCTTAATATCCTTATAACCGGCGCAACCGGTAAACGACAAAGGTCCGAGGCCGCCGTTTTTTCCAGCCTTGTACGGTTGTCACTGAACCGGGTGCAGGAAGACCTTAGGCGGGCCATAGATGCAAACCCCCGGATTGGGCCAGACCTCGAACCATTCACGGCCGGGCTTGCAAGCACCGCAGACGAATTTGATGTGATATCACAGGAGCTGTCGGGTGGCCGCGTGTCCGTTGCCGCATCACAATTCTATAGCGCCATGACAAACACAATCAATTCGGGATATCTTCTGGCCAGCCAGGTTATGATGGTCCTGGACAAAATGGCCGCCAGAAGCCAAATCAGGCTTGCCGCTGAGAGGGATGTATTGGTTATAGCCGCTTTAATGTCTTTCCTGTTTATTTTTTATATGTACCTGGGCACGTCCATATCCATACTGGACTCTCTTAATGCGCTTGTTGCCGCTTCAAGGCGGATGGCCTTGGGGGATCTGGATGCAAAAGTGCCCGTAAGCACAAGGGATGAGATGGCGCTTGTAGCCGCCAGTTTTAACGATATGGCCGGCAACCTTAAGGAGCAGACAGAAAACTTAAGGGCTAAAACAGACCAATTGCAGGAAAGCAATCTGGAGCTGGACCGTTTTGCCTCCATCGCCTCGCACGACCTGCAGGAACCACTTATCGCGCTTGCAAGCAATCTGAAACTTTTGGAGCGCAGGATGCGCGATGCGGACCAGGACGCCAAGGCGCTCCTGGAAGACTCCCTGTCGGTGGCCGGAAGAATGCAGAACCTGGTCAGAAATCTACTTCAATATTCCAGAGCGGGGTCGAGGGCTGGGGACAAGGCGGCATCTTTTGAAAAAATTGAATCCATGGCTGCGCTGCGCTCCGCCCTGGTTTCTTTAAGCGCACTGGTAGAGGAATCCGGGGCCCTGGTCACTTATGGGGAACTACCGGCCGTTCCGGCAGACCCCGTGCAGTTATCACAGCTTTTTCAAAATCTTATAAGCAATGCGATAAAATTCCGCGGGCAGGCCCCTCCCGAAGTGTACATTTCAGCGGAAAAAAGCGGCGTTGAATGGGTGTTTTCCGTAAAAGACAACGGCAAAGGCATTGCGCCTGAGCATACCGGCAGGATATTTGAAATGTTCTTCAGGGCGCCCGGAGGCGGGCAGGTGCGGGGCTCCGGCATAGGACTTGCCACCTGCAAAAAAATAGTGGAGCGGCATGGAGGCCGGATATGGGTGGAGTCCGTGCCAGGAGAGGGCTCAGTCATCCGTTTTACCATTCCAGAGATAATCCTCAAAACAAATCCCTAGCATGCCCTGCCATATTTCCCCGCTGCAATTGCCTGTTGCAATCAGTCTTTTTGAAGGGTATACTGATTTATATGCAATCAAAGGTTGTGTTAACCCGGGGCAAACCGCTAATCAATGCAGAATATTACAATCTATAATAGAAATGGAAGGAGCACGCCGTGAATATTCATCATTTAAAAGTATTCTGCTCGGTCTATAAAAACAGGAGTTTCTCCAGGGCCTCGGAAGAGATGTATCTCAGCCAGCCTACCGTAAGCGACCATATAAAGACCCTGGAAGAGACCCTAGGCGCAAGGCTCTTTGACAGGCTGGGAAGGAGCATCGCGCCCACTCCGGAATCCAACCTGCTTTATCCCAGGGCCATAGAAATAATAGAAAAATTCAATTCGCTTAAGGGCGAGGTTTTCGAAGCGACGGACACGCCCGCAGGTGAGATCCTGGTTGGCGCAAGCTCAGTGCCGGGCACCTATTTTCTGCCCAGGGCGGCGGCGGACTTCAAAAAACTTTATCCGGGGATTTCAGTGAAGGTTGTTGCCAGAAACTCAAAGGAGATTGCCGGAATGATTGCGGGAAACGAGCTCCCTTTGGGCATAGTAAGCGGCATCTGGGAGCGCAAGTGCCTTAAGTTCATGCCACTTGCTGATGACGAACTGGTCTTTGCTGGTTGCTGCGATTTCGAAACAAAGGGGTTGGCCACCCCTGAGGCGCTCTCGGCTTTGCCGTTTGTTTTGCGCGAGGAGGGGTCTGGAACAAGAAAAAAAATGGAGGCGGCGCTTTCCACGCTGGGAATACCGATTCCTAGGCTTAAGATTACGGGAACTTTCGAGTCGCTGCCGTCCGTGCTTGAGGCTGTAAAGTCCGGACTGGGGATTAGCGCATTCTGGAGAACTTCCATATCTGACGAATTGGAGAGAGGCGTTCTCGCCCAAATAAAAGTGAAAGGGTTCAAGGCTGGACATAAATTCCATATAATCTGTCACAGGAAAAAAACTGTCCCGCGGCCGGCGCAAATGTTTATCGAGCATTTAAGTATGCTGATAGAAACCAGGGGGCCAGCAAAGGAAAGAGGAAGAGGGTTCAGCTTCAAGCGGGAGATGCTTAAGGAAATTCACGGGACATCGTTTACTATTGCGGAGCTGAAAAATCCGTCCGAAAAAGACCCTTATGTTAAAATTTAACATGATACTGGATGTAAGAGGCCTGCCGCGGAGGGATGCTTTTATCAGGGTCCGGGATGGCCTGAAAGAAATGAACGATACGGAACTCATTACGGTGATCGAATCATCAGAACCTGATGCCAAAAAGATGAAAAGCTTTCTTGAGATGTCCGGAATGCCCAGCAGGATATACCAGGAAAATGACCACTGGGCCGTTGCTTCAACGTGCGGGAAATGCCGTTGCGTCTGACAGAAATCGGGTCCACTAGTGCGCAGGGATAAACGTACCTTTCCGGACAATCCTGGGGAGATTCGCGCATAGGGCCTTGCCAGAGCGAAGCTCCGTAAATGTTTTGACCTCCTTAACGAACTTGCCTATGTTCCATCCGGGGAATTCGGTTTCCCAAAGCTCCTCATGCCTTTGGACAAGGGCCAACCCTGATTCCAGCAGTTTTGCCGCTCCAGCCGCCTCCCCCCTGATTAAATGATGGAACGCCGCCGCTATTTTGATCATCCCCTGGAATAATGCCTTCCTGCCGTTGTCCTCTTCGGCCCGCCAGAGCTTCTCCCATCTTTCGTGGGCATCAAAATACAAGCCTTTATTGAATTGCTCCACATTCTCATCTACGCTGCCCATACCCGGATTATACCGCGCAAACCACCCGGCAAAAATCCTGGGGCAAAATCCTGCCACTTGCGTTCCCTTTACGTTTCAAATAAAATAGTATGACTATTAAAAAGGAGGAGTCTCGAGTTGAAGCAGGGCATACATCCCGATTACAAAGAAGTCAAAGTAATTTGCGCCTGCGGCGAGGTCTTCACGACCAGGTCCACGCTGGATGAGATACGCGTGGACATCTGTTCCAAATGCCATCCGTTCTTCACCGGCAAACAGAAGATCGTGGACGCCGAGGGCCGTGTGGAGAAATTTAAAAAGAAATACGAAAGAAAAAAGAAAGAGAGCTAAATTTTCTTTCCATTTCAGGGGCCGCCCCGTATATTTGCGCGTGGCGGCCCCTTTTGCGCTCTGCAAAGGGAAACAAATTTGATATTCGAGATTCAAATTTGAGAGTTGAGGAGAATGGAAAAGCACCAGGCAAATAACGATTTAAAAGGCATCGGCGGGCAGGCTGTTATAGAAGGCGTCATGTTCAAGTCCAAGAAGGGCTGGTCCGTTGCCGTAAGAGACCCCGAAGGCTTCATACACCTGAAAACAGAGCCCCTTAAGCCGCACAAGCTGGAAAAGACACCCCTGTTCAGGGGTTTTTTCATCCTCTTCTATACGCTTTTGCTGGGCATAAAGGCGCTGGAGTTCTCCGCGCAGATATCGGGCGGCAAAAAAGAAGGGGCTGGCGAAAAACCCATATCGCCTATTATGATGGCGGGCACGCTTTTAGTTTCCGTGGGGGCGGCGCTTGTGCTGTTTCTGTTCGTGCCGCTTATGGTAGCCAGGCTTGTGGGATTTCTGATTGCGCCGGTGGCGGCCAGCAGCCTTCTGTTTAATGTGGTGGACGGCATTTCCAGGGCGGCCATATTCCTTCTATATGTTTGGATAATAGGCCTGTGGAAGGAAACCGGAAGAATTTTTGAATACCATGGGGCGGAGCATAAAGTGATACACGCCCTCGAAGACGGCGGACTGGGCATGGAAAATATAATCAAGGCCAGCCCCCGCCATCCCAGGTGCGGTACAAGCTTTCTGTTAATAGTGATGGCGCTTAGCATTATTGTCTTCTCCTTCATCCCGCAGCACTGGCCGTTGTACGTCAAGTTCCTTTCAAGGCTGGTCCTTATACCTTTGGTAGCCGGCCTGTCTTACGAGGCGCTGAAGCTCTCTGCTAAATTTGAGAAAAACCCGTTCATGCGCCTGATGGTCCTGCCGGGGCTTGCCCTCCAGAAGCTTACTACCAGGGAGCCAGACCAAAGCCAGATAGAAGTATCTCTTAAGGCGCTGGAAGGCGTAATGACCTTAGAGGAATCTTGAAATGGACTTGCTTGAAAAATTAAAGAACGTAAAAGACAGATACGCGGAGCTTACCGGAGAGCTTGCCAATCCGGAGATCATCTCCAACCGGGCGCTTTATATGAGGCTTGCCCGCGAACAGGCGGAACTTGCCGGCCTTATCGATGAAATAGCAAAATACGAAAAACTCATCTCGGATATGGAGCAGGACGAGGAGATGCTTGGCTCCGGCGATCCAGAGATCGAAGAGATGGCCAGGGCGGAACTGGAAGAGCTTAAAAAACTCCGGCCGGAAGCGGAAAAGAAACTTACCCTTATGCTCATCCCGCCCGACCCCCGGGACGAAAGAAACGTAATACTGGAGATCAGGGCAGGCACAGGCGGGGATGAGGCGGCCCTCTTCGCGGCAAACCTGTTCAGGATGTATTCAAAATACGCGGAACTCAAACGCTGGAAGGTGGAGACCATAGACACCAGCGCCACCGGGCTTGGCGGGATAAAGGAAGTTATAGCCTCGGTGCAGGGCAAGGGCGCGTACAGCAGGCTCAAGTACGAAAGCGGCGTGCACAGGGTGCAGCGAGTTCCGGCCACGGAGGCGTCGGGGCGCATCCACACATCCGCCGCAACAGTAGCTGTGCTGCCAGAAGCGGAAGATGTGGACATAAAGATCGAGGAGAAGGATTTAAGAGTGGACACGTTCTGCGCCTCGGGCCCCGGCGGCCAGGGCGTCAACACCACATATTCGGCCGTAAGGATTGTGCACGTGCCCACCGGGCTTATCGTCCAGTGCCAGGATGAACGATCCCAGATAAAGAACCGGGAAAAGGCGATGAAGGTGCTCCGGGCCAGGCTTTACGAAGTTGAGCAGGAACGGCTTGAAAAGGAAAGGGCGCTTGAAAGGAAAACAATGGTTGGCACCGGGGACCGCAGCCAGCGAATAAGGACCTACAACTTTCCGCAAAACAGGATTTCGGACCACAGGATCGGGGTTACCCTGTATAAGCTGGACCGGTTCATGGAAGGCGAGATGGATGAGATGGTGGACGCCCTTACAACCCACTTCCAGACCGAGCGGCTGAAGGAGATGTCACATGCCGAAGCCGCCGGAGACGGCAAAAGGAAGGAAGCCGCAGAAAAGCCGGAATAATGCAAGCTCGCGAGGCCCTGAAAAAAGCGGTAACCACCCTCTCCGGGGCAGGCATCGCAATTCCCGAACGTGAGGCCTCCGCAATACTAAAAGACGGGCTGGGCATCAACAGCCTGGCCGTGTTTAAAGACGACCCAACTCTGACCCCCCACCAGGAAGAAAAGCTGGAAGAGATACTTAAAAGGAGGGTTTCCCGCGAGCCTCTTCAATACATACTTGGGTTTGTGTGGTTCTACGGCATCAAGATAGAGGTGGGCCCCGGCGCCCTCATACCCCGCCCCGAAACCGAGCTTGTGGTGGAAGAAGTGGTGAAAGGGGTTTTCCCCAAAACAGAGGCCGTAAGCATATTGGACCTCTGCACGGGAAGCGGGGCGATAGCAATAGCCCTCTCGCTGAACCTGCCCGGCGCGGATGTAACCGGCACGGACATTTCGGGTAGTGCCCTCGTGTGGGCAGGGAAAAACATGGCGGCAAATTTCGACTCGGCCTCGCCGCATAAAATCCGCTTCCTTAAAGGCGACCTCTTTGCCCCGGTTGGAGATTCCAGGTTCGATATCATTACTGCCAACCCGCCTTACATAAAGGAAGACGTAATCGAAACGCTCCCCCCGGAGATCTGCTGCTGGGAGCCCCGCATGGCCTTAAGCGGAGGGGCAGAGGGTCTGGACGTGGTAAAAAGAATAATCTCCGGCGCGCCGGAGCACCTGCGGCCGGATGGGCGCCTGATAATGGAGATTGCCGGCGGCACCGACATTGCCGCCCTGGACAGGATGTCCGTTGATGCCGGCCTGCGGCCCGAAAAAGTAATAAAAGATTATTCCGGCTGGGACCGGGTTTACATTGCCCGCACATGAATGTTGAAATGTTGGCGTTCTATCCGATAAACTTTAACTCATGCAGAAATTTCCTATAACGCCGGAAGGCTACAAAAAGATGCAGGACGAGCTGGACCGCCTCCTCAAGGTGGAGAGGCCCCGCAATATACAGGACATTGCCGAGGCCAGGGCCCACGGTGACCTTTCGGAAAACGCCGAATACTCTGCGGCCAAGGAAAGGCAGTCTTTCATAGAGGGCAGGATAATGGATTTAAAGACCAAGATCGCCACGGCCCAGGTGATAGACACTTCCAAGGTCAACCAGAGCAAGGCCGCCTTCGGAGCGAAGGTGAAGGTGCTGGATACCGAAAGCGACAACGAATACCTATTCATGCTCGTTAGCACCGAGGAGGCCGACGCCAAAAGCGGCAAGATATCCATCAGCTCTCCCGTTGGCAGGGCCCTTATAGGCAAGGAAGTTGGAGACGTGGTCTCCATAAAGGTGCCCGCCAGGACCATCGAATACGAAATCCTTGAGATCAGCTTCTAGCGGAGGCGCGTCAGCCCCTGTCATACCCGTCCATTGCAGGGCGGAAGTCCGCTCCAACACACAATTAAACCCAGCACATTACCTCGTTACAGTAAAGCCTGAAAAAGAAATGCCCATGCCCATGCCAGGCCAGTTCTTCATGGTGGGGCTGCCCGGCAGGCTGGACCCGCTTCTAAAAAGGCCGTTCGGGCTGTTCCGTCATGGAGACGGTCTGTTAAGCTTCATGTACAGGGTGCGCGGGAAGGGCACGCTTATAATGAGCGGGCTTGTACCCGGAGACCCAGTGGAAATACTTGGGCCACTTGGAAATCATTACCCCTTGCCGGAGGGGAAATACCGCAAAAGAAAACCACTGCTTGTGGCCGGCGGCACCGGGGTAGCCTCTCTGCTTCCGCTGCTGCGCGAATTGAAGAAAAATTCCATATTCGTGTACGGCGGCAGAAACAGGGACGAGCTTCTGTGCATTGACGAGGTGCGCGGGCTTGCCGGGGAGTTTATCGCCGCCACGCAAGACGGTTCAGAAGGCGTGCGGGGCACGGCGGTGGATGTTGTGACAGACCTTATCCGCGGCAGGGACAAGGACGGCTTACTGCTTTATGCGTGCGGGCCTGCCGGGATGCTCAAGTTGCTTCAGGGGCTTGGCCTTCAGGGGTATTGCGCCATGGAGGAGAATATGGCCTGCGGCACGGGGGTATGCCTTGGCTGTGCCGTGAGGACCAGCAACGGCTACAAAAGGGCATGCACCGAAGGACCGGTGTTCGATATAAACGAGGTGGTATTTGAGCGGCTCTGAGCTGAATCTTTCCGTAAATATCGGGCAAAAATTGTCCCTTAAAAACCCGGTGATGACAGCATCGGGCACTTGCGGGTACGGAGCAGAGGTTGCCCGCTTTTACGATCCTGCAAGGCTGGGCGCACTTGTACTGAAGGGGATATCCTTGGCCCCATGGCCCGGAAACCCCTGCCCAAGGATTACCGAGACCGCCTGCGGTATGATAAATTCCATAGGGCTCCAGAATGTGGGGCTGAAGGCATTCATAAAAGAGAAGCTGCCCGTTGCAAAATCACTTGGCAGCCCCATAATAGCCAACATCCTGGGCGGCTCCGTCAGAGAATACGTAAAGATAGCCCGCGCACTGGAAGAGGCCGGCGTGGACGCGATTGAGCTTAACGTATCATGCCCCAACGTGAAAAAGGGCGGCATCGCATTCGGGCTGGATATAAAATCCTTCACCAAACTTATAAAGGCCGTGCGCAAGGACATTAGCGGCCCGGCTATTATCGTGAAACTTTCCCCCGGCGCCCAGCCGATAGAGGCATTTGCCCGTGCCGCGCAGGAAGAAGGGGCGGACGCCGTCTCGCTGATAAACACTGTGCCCGCCATGGCCATAGACGCGGACTCCAGAAGGCCGCTCATCCAGAACATCGTGGGCGGGCTTTCCGGCCCCGCAATAAAACCCATAGCCCTGTGGCTGGTATATAAGACTTCCAAGGCCGTAACCATTCCAGTAATCGGGATTGGCGGCATCAGGACTGGCCGGGACGCAATCGAGTTCATATTGGCCGGGGCAAGCGCCGTGCAGGTAGGCACGGCTTCCTTTGTGGACCCTGCCGCACCGGTGCGCGTGCTGGAAGGCATTGAAGGCTACATGCGGGAAAAGGGGATAAAAGACATATCGGCCCTTGTGGGCGGGCTTGTAACGGGATGCTCATAACCCTTACAACCGACTTCGGGAACAAAGACGGGTTCCCCGCCCAGATGAAGGGCGTGATACTGGGAATGAACCCCGAGGCCCGCATAGTGGATATAACCCACCAGATTGCGCCCTGGAACATAGCCGGGGGTTCGTACATACTTAAGACCTGCTGCCGCTACTTCCCGCACGGCACTATCCATGTGGCCGTGGTGGACCCCGGCGT
>JAJYLE010000027.1 GCA_021788025.1 Nitrospirota bacterium | reverse complement strand
TTTGTCCGCGGCGGAGGCTATCTGCGCAAGGTGCGTTATGCAAAGCACCTGATGGCTCTTTGAAAGCTCCTTCAATTTTATCGCCACGTTTTCAGCCGTCCTGCCGCCAATGCCGGCGTCAATCTCATCAAATACCAGCACCGGCACCCCTTTGGCCCGTATCGCGCTTTTAAGCGCAAGCATCAGCCTGGACATTTCACCCCCGGAGGCCGTTTTTGAAAGCGGCTTTAATGCCTCTCCGGGGTTTGCGTTAAAAAGGAATTCCACCCGGTCCGCCCCGGTAATGCCGATTGGCGCCGGAGTTATCTCTATATGGAACTGCGCCTTCTCCATGGCCAGCGCAGGCAGGACGGCATTTACCCCCTCCTGCGCCTTGAGCGCCGCGTCCTTCCTTTTTTCCGTGAGCGCGGCAGCCATCTTTTGCAGCGTGCCTTCCTTTTCCGCCAGCTCTGTTTTCAGCTTTTCTGCATTCTCGCCCATTCCGGAAAAGGCCTCGGCCTCCGCCTTGGCCTTGATGCCAAATTCGATAATGTCTTCTATTGAAGCCCCGTATTTCTTTTTAAGCCTGTCTATCACTTCCAGCCGCTCCTCAACCTCATCCAGGCTTTGCTCATTATCTGAATCCGGCACATACCTGCCGCAGACCGCGCGAAGTGACGCGGCCGCCTCTTCCACAAGCGGGATGGCCGCATTCAAATGGCCCAGGGTTTCCGATACGGCGCCCGGATCCAGGCGGGCAGCTTCTTCAAGCGCGGCCCTCGCCCTGTCCAGCGCGTCAATTGCAGGGCTGCCAATGCCGGAATTTTCATCCCCGTATACGGCAGAGCGAGCGGTTTCGGCAAGCTCTCTCAGCCTCCCCAGATTGGCAAGCACCGTTTTCCTGGCAGCCAGTTCCTCATCCTCGCCGGGGCGCAGTGCGGCCGACTCTATCTCGTTTGCCTGGTACAAAAGGAACTCCAGCGTCCTCTGCCGTTCGGCCTTGTTAAGCTCCAGATTTGCTATCTGCTGCTTCAGGAGCGCTGTTTCCCGGTACAGTTCCCCAACATCTTCCCGCGTCTTTTCAAGCCCCGCAAAACCGTCAAGCATCAGCAGCTGGTTCTGGGCGGAAAGAAGGCTTTGGTGCTCATGCTGGCCGTGAATGTCCACCAGTTCCCTGCCGGTTTCAAGGAGCGCCTGAATGGTTGCCATAACACCGTTTATATAAGCCCTGCTTTTTGCGGAGCCCGATAGTGTACGCCGCAGCATAAGGCCGTCACCCGGATCGATCTCCATTTGGGCCACAGACTGCGGAATTGCATCCACGTCGAAGAACACCTCAACCGATGCGGTCTCGCAACCGGAGCGGACCACCTCGGGGCCGGTCTTTTCGCCAAGCGCCGCCCCCAGCGCATCAACAATAATGGATTTGCCAGCGCCGGTCTCGCCGGTAAGCGCGGTGAGCCCTTTTTCAAATGAAATGGAGAGCTCCCCTATGATGGCGAAGTCCTTTATGCGAAGCTCTTTAAGCATTTACTCTTTTGGAACGGGCAGTTTCAATTTGATCTTATCCAACTGTTATTTGAGTTTTGCCTTTATTCATTGGAGACCTTTTTATTTGTTGCATAGAGAGAAGCAAACTGGCGATGTTGCATTATTATCAACGAGGCGGATTGTGCTCTCCGGGAGAGCAGTACATCCTTATTATAATTCCATAAAACATTTGGCATTTTATGTTACCGGTTTACCCTTTGATCTCAATGTCAAACCGGGATCCCTTCATATTATTCCTTAAAAAGCGGCGCAAGCTTGTCGTAAGTGGCCATCAGGTGTTCCGGCATCACCCGCACCTCGTCCAGCACGGCCATGAACCCTGCGTCCCCCGTCCATCTGGGCACTATGTGCATATGGAGGTGCTCGTCTATGCCTGCCCCGGCGGGCTTGCCGATGTTTATGCCGGTATTAAACCCCTCCGGGCGCATCGCCTTTTCAAGCCTGGCAACAGAGGCGTCGGCAAGCTCCATCATCTCATGCAGGGTCTCGGTGGAATAGCCGTTTAAATGGTTGCGGTGCTCGTAAGGCACTATCATAAGGTGGCCGTTGTTGTACGG
This sequence comes from Nitrospirota bacterium, assembly GCA_021788025.1. GTDB lineage: Bacteria > Nitrospirota > Thermodesulfovibrionia > Thermodesulfovibrionales > JdFR-88 > JAKAKS01. Next base: position 18,957 of record JAJYLE010000027.1, on the reverse strand, counting down.
ATATTTGTTCATTATCACATAGCACAGCCTGCCACGGTAAAGAATCAGCCGCTCCCTGTCCCTGCTCTCTTTGGGATATTCGCAGAAGATGCAATAGCCCGGTTTTTCACCAAGGACGTACTCGATACGCCATGGCGCCCAAAGCTGTTTCATTTCTTTTTGTTCTTCTTTATCAGAGTCTTGAGATTTTCGGCCTTTTCATGCTCGTCCAATATTTCGAGTACCGGAAGGGCATCTTCAAGGGTGTCCCACTTTCTTGAGGGGTTCCTTAAAAGAAAGGCCGGATGGAATGTAGGCACAAGCGGTATCCCGTTGAATTCAAATTTTTTGCCCCTCAGGGCGCTGATGGCCGTTTTGGTGGCAAGCAGGTTCTGGGCCGCCACCGCCCCTAAAGCCATTATGACCTTCGGATTTATTATCTCTATCTGCTTTTTCAGGTACGGGATGCAGGCGGTCACCTCGTCCTCTTCGGGCGCGCGGTTCCCCGGCGGCCTGCACTTTGCGATATTGGCGATAAATACGTCCTCCCTGGCAAACCCCATCCGCTCTATGAAACCGGTAAGCAGTTTCCCGGCGTCACCGACAAAGGGCCTGCCCTGAAGGTCTTCCTCCCTGCCAGGGGCCTCGCCTATGAACATAAGCGCCGCCTGCGGGTTGCCCTCGCCAAAAACGATATTTGTCCTGTCCGCTGCCAGTTTACACTTTTTGCACGGGCCTATTTCGTTTTTTAATGCTTCAAGGGCCGGAGCTGTTGGGCCGGAGGGAAACCCGCCCACGTCTTTATCATCTTTCCTGGGCAAAGCGGATTTTTCAGATGCGCCGCGCTTTTTCGCACTGGGCGGGGCTGGAACGCGGTCCACGCCAAGGGCATTAAAAAACCCTAGGACCGTTTTTAAATCTTTGGCCGTTTGCTTCATCTGCTTCCCCATCTTAGCTTCTCCCTTAAAATCTTGAAGTAATCCCTGCCAAACGGTATGAGGAGCCTGGTTTCATGCGGGGATTTTCTCACCGTAACGGTATCTTTCTCCCTCAGCGCAAATCCCACCTGCCCATCCAGCGACAGGAACACATCCGCCCTCTCCGTAACCGGCCTTATCTCTATCTCCGCCCCCTCCGGGACCACAATAGGCCTCATGGCAAGCGTATGGGAACATATAGGAGTAAGTATTATCCCCTTCACTGTCGGATAGAGCACCGGGCCTCCCGAGGAAAGATTATACGCCGTGGAGCCGGTTGGGGTGGAGGCTATCAGGCCGTCGGCCTTGAACGTGGTCATGGGCGTCTTGTCCACCCTTGTTTCTATGTCTATTATCTTGGACGTGGCCCCTTTATTAAGGACAACGTCGTTAAGCACCGTGTATTCGGCTATCAGTTCACCGTGCCGCCTGATCTCGGCCACCAGCATCATCCGCAGTTCGCACGGGCAGTCCCCGCCAAGGGCCTTTTCAAGCGCGGAGTATGTTTCCGGCACGCTTACTTCTGTAATAAACCCAAGCCCGCCCAGGTTCACGCCCAGTATCGGCACGGACCGCCCGGCCACCAGCCTTGCCATGGCCAGCATAGTGCCGTCTCCGCCAAACGCAACAACCATGTCCACGCGGGCGGCAAGCTCCGCCCTGGAGAGGCCCGGCCTCCCCAATCGGGCGGCGGACTCCTCGTCAAACAGTATTTCCAGCCCGCGCTTCTCCAGCCATTGCGTTACACCGCGGATAATCTCCCCAGCCTCGGGCTTGTTTTCCTTAAGCACTATGCCTATTGTCTTAAAGTTCATGCGCGCGCTCTATTATAATCTCTCTCTGCCGTCCGCGGACAATCCCTATCCGCACCTTATGGGTGCAGCCGTCGAAATCTTCAGGAAGCCTTTCAGCCCATTCGATTACGGTTATTCCACCCATTGCTGGATACTCCTCCAGCCCAAGAAAGTCTATCTGCGCCGGGTCCTCTATCCTGTAAAGGTCCGCGTGGTAGAGCGGCACGCGCCCGGGATGCTCGGCCACCAGCAGGAAACTGGCGCTGGTTACATCGGCCTCCGGTATGCCCAGTGCGGACGCTATGCCCTTTGTAAATACCGTCTTGCCGCTGCCAAGCCCTCCGTACAGGCATACCGTGTCGCCGGGCTTAAGGCTATGGCCCAGCTGGGCGCCAATTTTTTTTGTACCCGCTTCGCTTTTTGTGGTGAGCCTTGTAACCTTTTCATCCGGCCTTGATATCATGAAAGGGTTTTCAGCATTTCGTGCCTGCCCACCATCCCGATAATCTTGCCATTTTTAACTATTGGCACCAGGTGCACCCTTTTTTCAGTCATTAAAGTTGCTAAGTCTTCAACGGGGGTGTCCTCTTTTGCCGTGATCACATCCCTGGTGCATATATCTATCACGTTGATTGCCGCCATCTTCTTTATCTCTTTTTCGATTATCGACGGGGGCTCCAGCGCAACATAGGCATCGAATATCCGCAGCAGTGTGGGGATATGAAGCCTTTTTTCACGGCTTATCAGGTCATTTTCGGTAACTATGCCAAGGAGGTTTCCGTTTTCGTCTGCAACGGGCGCGCCGCTTATGTCCTTTTCCATCAGGAACCTGCCCAGTTCCTCAACCGTCATGTCTGGCCTTACGGTCAGCACGTCCGTTCTCATTATCTCTTTGGCCGTCATTTTTTCTGTCTCCTTGGTTTATTTTTCCAGCCCTATGAAAGCGCCTTGCCTTCCGGCCCTTTGCCCGTCCCGCCTGTAAGAGTGGAAGGCCTGATTACAAAACGTGCACTCGGGGCTTACATATATATTTTCCTTTTTAACGCCCGCCAGCATCGCCTGAAGCATGTTTACGGAAGGCAGGTCTATGAATATCTTACCGCCCTTTATCTCATGATATGCCATCACTGCGGCCCTGATGCCATCTGAAACCGCCTCCAGCACGTCCCTGCCCACCTCGTAATGGCATTGCCTTATGGCCGGCCCTATTGCTATCTTCATCTCTTCAGGATTGGAGCCGAAAGCGGCCTTCATCGCATTGATGGTATTTGCAAGTATCGCCTGCGCGGTGCCCCGCCAGCCCGCATGCACGGCCCCAACGGCACCCCTGCCGTCGTACACAAGCACCGGAACGCAGTCGGCGGTCTTAACACCAATTAAAATCCCCGGCACGCCGGCGATAACGGCATCGGATTCCACCGGCTCCATGCCCCTTCGATAGACGGCAACCAGCCCGGTATGCCGCTGCACTGGCATGTAGATGTCCGGGGCAGATATCCCCGGCAGGGCGGCAATCTCCGTTATCCCGGCCCCAACCTCCCGCCCGGTAAAAAACGCATTTACACCGGGGCCAAAGATTTCAGGCCGGATAATATTTTTATCAGCGCCTTCGGATTTCATTCAGTTTATTTCAGATTTTATTAATTCTTCAAACGCAAGCGATATGGTTTCATGCAGGTCTGACGCCAGCACGGAGTAAACCGATCCGCGCATCCTCCGGGCAATCTCCCCGGCCAGCCCGTGAATGTAAACGGCCGCAACCGAAGCGTCAGCGGGTGGCAATCCCTGGGCCAGAAGCGCCGCCACCATGCCCGTAAGCACGTCGCCCATCCCGGCCTTTGCCATTGCCGGGGTGCCGGTGGAGTTTATATGGATACTGCCCTCCGGTTCCGCGGTTATCGTGGGCACACCCTTAAGAACCACGTAAGCGCCGGTCAGTTCCGCCAGACGCCGGGCGGCCCCAATCCTGTCCTGCTCTATCTCCTTTACGCTTGTCCCAAGAAGCCTGGACGCTTCACCGGGATGCGGTGTAAGTATGGCCGGGGCCTTGGCCTGCCTGAGCATCTGCGGGTTTTCCTTAAGCGCGGTCAATGCATCGGCGTCTATCACCATGGGGGAGGCGCAGCTTTTCACCAGCCCCCAAACAAGCTTTATTATGTCCGGCGTCACACCCAGCCCCGGCCCCATGGCCAGCACGCTGCCGCGGGATGTCATAAACCGCAGCACTTCATCAAGCGCCGCAGCGGAAAGCCCGCCTGAAGCCGATGGCAGCGGGAACGTCATCTCATCCAGGGCGTTTGCCTGATAGTCGTGGAGCGTGTCTTCCGGCACGCCCATCGTAACCAGCCCTGCTCCTGTCCTGAGCGCCGCCCTGGCGCCAAGAAGCGCGGCCCCGGTTTTCCCGCTGGAGCCTGCCAGTAACAGCACATGCCCAAAATCCCCCTTGTTGGAATACGGCGGCCTTTCTGGCAGAAGTGAGCTGATGTCTTCAGCCACGGTTAACTGGCAGTTGATGGCGGGGTCCCCCAGCAGTATGGATGGAAACCCGATGTCTTCAATAAAAAGCCTGCCCGCGTGCTCCCGTCCGGGGTGAAGCAGAAGGCCTGGTTTGGGCAATCCAAATGTAACCGTGCATGTGGCCTTTATCGCCGTTCCCATTATTCCGCCCGTATCGGAATTGATGCCGGATGGGATGTCTACCGCTATTACCTGATTTTCAGGGAAACCGTTTACAACCTCTATTATCTTTTTGACGGGGCCTTCAATTGGCCTGCCCAGCCCCGTGCCAAATATGGCGTCCACTATTATCGCTGAATGGAAATCGGCTGGCTCCGGCGGCTTGTTAAAAACCTCCACGCCAAATTTTTTTGCCGTTTCAAGCTGGGCCTTGCACTCCACGGACAACCCGGAGCCGGTCTTAATAAGAAAAGCCTTAACGTTCCAGCCCTCGTTTTTAAGCATCCTGGCCACGGCAAGCCCGTCGCCGCCGTTGTTTCCGCTTCCAGCCAGCACAATAGTTTTTTTAGGGCTGGGGGAAATCCCTTTTATGCGTTTTACCACGGAGAGCGCGGCCCGTTCCATAAGCACAAGTGACGGAATGCCAAACTCTTTTATAGTGGCCGAATCTATCCGCCGCATCTGCGCGGCCGTTGCTACCTTCATTGGTGGAAATTATATCACGGATGCAAGCTATTTAACGTGGACAGACCGGCTTGCAAAGCCCTAGAATATCTGGCATTGGCATGCATAAGAAATCCGGAACAGGGACAACGGCGTTCCAGGGTATTTTCCCCACGGGCAGATATCAGGTTTCAAGGGATGTCATCGCGGGCATCACGCTTGCCGCGCTGGCCATCCCGGAGGTCATGGGTTATGCCCAGATAGCCGGCGCGCCGGTCATTGCCGGCCTGTACACGATGCTTTTGCCCATGTTTCTGTTCGCGCTATTCGGCTCATCCAGGCATCTGGTTGTGGGGGCGGACTCCGCCACCGCCGCCATCCTTTTTGCCGGGCTGAGCGCCATGGCAACCCCGGCTTCGGCGCAGTGGATGGCCTATGCCGGCGCGCTGGCTTTAATGTCTGCCGGCTTGCTTCTTCTGGCCCGGTTTATCCGCGTGGGGTTCCTGGCGGATTTCCTGTCACGCACTGTGCTTGTCGGATTTCTGACCGGGGTGGGCGTACAGGTGGCGCTTGGCCAAATCCCGGGAATGCTGGGGCTTGCCACGCGCCGTCACGGCCCCGTTGAAACGGTCATAGACGTGTTCAGGCATATCAGCGGCACCAGTGTTCCGGACCTCGCGGTCTCGGCGGCGGTATTGGTTGTAATCCTTGCAGCCGGGAAGATTTCAAAAAAAATACCCGGCGCGCTTATAGCGGTTGCCGGATCCATTGCCGCCAGTTCCGCGCTTCACCTTCGGGCGCATGGCGTGCACGTGCTTGGCGCAATACCGCGCGGCCTGCCGTCAATCGCCCTGCCGCAAATCCAATGGACACGGGATTTAATGGAAAGGCTTTTCCCCACGGCATTTTCCATGTTCGTGGTAATCCTGGCGCAAAGCGCCGCCACTTCCAGGGCATACGCTGAGCGGCACAATGAAAAGTTCAGCCAGGATGCCGACCTGCTTGGCCTAAGCCTGGCCAATATCGGCGCAGGACTGTCCGGCGCTTTTATCGTGAACGGCAGCCCCACAAAAACACAGATGGTGGAGATGGCAGGCGGCATGAGCCAGCTTGCCCAGATCACGGCGGGCCTTTTTGTGTTTCTGGTGCTTCTTTTTTTAACGGCCCCCATCTCATTAATGCCGGGGGCGGCGCTTTCCCTGGTTGTCTTTCTTATCGGCATGGACCTTATCGACATCAGGGGCATGCGCAGGATATATTTCGAGCGCCCATGGGAATTCTGGGTTGCCCTGGCAACGGCGCTGGTGGTTATATTTGACGGCGTGGAACAGGGCATAGCCGTGGCCATGCTCCTTTCGATTGTTGCCCATACCCGCCACGGGTACAGGCCTAAAAACGCCGTGATAAAGGCTAACGGGGAAGGCAGGTTCAGGCTTTTGCCGGTATCGGCGCCGGAACAACTGGCGCCGGGGCTTATGGTTTACCGTTTCACCCATTCGATGTATTACGCCAATACAGACCAACTGTATCGTGAGGTAATGGGGCTTGTGGACGGGGCCAGGCCGAACCTGCGCTGGTTCTGCATAGATGCCAACTCGGTAGACGATGTGGATTTCTCCGCTGCCGAAACATTGCGCCTGATCGCCAGCGATTTAAAAACCCGTGGAATACGGCTGGTGATGTCCGGTGTCTCCGACGACGTGCTTAAGGAACTGGCCCGCTCGCAGTTGACCCGGCTTATAGGCGCAGACGCCTACTACGATACGGTTGGCGATGTTCTCAGGGAGTACCGGGCAGGCGCAGCGGCGCAATTTTGAGACAGGTTCTACCGCCCTGCCCCCGCTGCCTTGAGAATTTGAATGATCCCGCTGTCGTCTTTTGTTTCGGCAAAAGACAATGCCGTGTCGCCCTTGTTATTTTTTGCATTCACGTCCGCTCCTTTTTTTATCAGGAGTTTCACATTTTCCGCCTTCTCATTCAAGGCGGCATCCATCAGCGCCGTGTTGCCGAATTCGTCCTTTGCGTTCACGTCCGCGCCTTTTTCTATCATCAGTTCCAAAACATCAGTTTCCCGCCTTGCAGCGGCCCCCATCAGCGCCGTAAAACCGCTTCCGGTACTCGCTTTTACATCCGCGCCCTTGCTTATCAAAAACCTGTCCATTTCCGCATGCCCAAACTCGGACGCGCGCAAAAGAGGCGTATATTCGTCCGTGTAATTACCCGCGTTTACGTCCGCGCCCCTGGCTAAAAGAAGTTTGGCCATTCCGGTATCGTTACTGATCGCCGCAAAAATCAGCGCTGTATCGCCATCCTTGTCCCTGGCGTTAACGTCCGCCCCTTTATTTATAAGGGCATCCGTAAGCCCTGCATTTCCACACTCCGCAGCATACATCAGCGCTGTCCGGCCATCTTTATCCTTAATGTTTACCCCGGCCCCATTATCTATAAGGAGCCTGGCGATGTCTGAGTATCCAAATTTAAATGCCCACATCAGCGCCGTATCGCCGTACATGCCTTTTGCGTTCACGTCAGCGCCCCTTGCAAGCAAAACACGGACTTTGGCCGGATCGCCAACCTTGGCTGCGGCAATCAAGGGAAGCGATCTGTCCCTGGCCCCCGCAGCCCAAAGAATGTGCACTATATCCTTATCTTCAGCGCCATTTAGCGCCGTATAGCCGTCATTGTCAGTTGTGTTCACGTCAGCTCCCTTGCCTATCAGCAGCTTCACAATATCCGCTTTCCCATTAAGGGCTGCATCCATTAAAGCCGTGTGCCCCCGATTGTCCCTGATATTTACATCAGCGCCGTTGCCGGCCAGCAGATTTGCGATGCCCGCATTCCCGCGCCGGGCCGTCCAGATCAGCGCCGTGCGGCCAAAATCGTCCTTCGCATTTACATCAGCCCCTTTTTTCATCAGAAGCCCGGCAATATCCGCCCGTCCGTAAAAGACTGAAAATATGAGGGCCGAAAAGCCGCCTTTCGCCCTGGCGTTTACAAACGCGCCTTTATTGAGCAGATGCTTCACTTCAGCCTGATTGCCGTTTTGAATTGCATCAAAAAGTTCTTTCCCAAGCTGCCTGGCAAACGCATTTCCCGCCAGCATAAGGCATAACGGCAATATGAGAATCGGCAAAAAAATCCGTTTCATATAATTCCGGCCCCCTTTCACCCGTCATATTATTGCAAACGCCGATATCATTCACAATACCGCCTTTAAAGCAGATTTCACACGCTCCCGACCGTTCCTCCCCACAGAGCCATGACATGAAATTCATGAAGCATGTCATATGGACAATGTCATGGTTTCCCATGTTATAAATGCGCTGGATGGGTCCCATTTTGGGGCCGTGCTCTTTGAAATGGCAAGGCTCAGATACGTTCCGTATCAGACAGCGGGAGAGGTCCGGCTTTTTTTGTTTCTTCTGAAAACGGACAGCTGTTCGAGCGGTGCTAATAAAAATGTGAGCACAATATTTGAAAGCAAGGCAAATTCAGAAATGGTGCGCCCCTAAAAAGAAAACGATTGAACAGCTTTGAACGGCAAAATCCTAAAAAAGCTTTTTAATCAGTGAATTGTGAATTCCGGTTTGAACATATAAAAAAAGGCTCCAACAGAGATGCGCAGGCCCGGAGCGAACTTATGGAATATCCAGCGTATCCAGTATCCTGTAAAAGGCGGTAAGCGCAGGCGAGTCCTCCGGCAGGTTCAGCATCGGCTCCCCGGCAACGTCCAGCCTGAATATGTTTTCGTCCTGCGGCACGGCGCCGGCCACGTCCAGGTGGCCCGGCACGCTTTCAATCTTGAATCCGCTTTCACCTGCGGGCACGCGGTTCACTATAAGGGCGCGCCTGCCGATGTCCAGCTTAAGCTCGTCCACCAGCGCGTTTATTCTTGAAGCGGTATGGATGCCTTTTTTAGACGGGTCGCTGACTACAAGAAGGATGTTTACCTTGTGGGTGGTCCTTCTGCTTAAGTGCTCCATCCCGGCCTCGTTGTCTATAACCACATATGGGTAACTGTCCGAGAGCTTGTCAGTGTATTTACGGATTATGTTGTTTGCCGCGCAGTAGCACCCCGGCCCCTCTGGCCTGCCCATTATCATCAGGTCGAACCCGCCGGACTCTATGATGGACTGCTGCACCTGGTAATCAAACAGCTCTTCCATGCTCATGCCGCCGGGCCTGGGGCCTCCGCCGCGCACCGCCTGAAGGGAGTCCTCCCGAAGGCCGCCGATAGTGGCGCTGGCCTCTATGCCAAGGGCCTCGTTAAGGCAGTTGTTGCTGTCCGCGTCCACGCCAAGCACAGGGCCTTTTCTTTTTTCCATAAGGTATTTGATTGTGAGGGCGGCCAGGCTGGTCTTCCCGGTGCCTCCCTTTCCGGCAAACGCTATAACAAAAGCCATTGAGGGCTCCTTTTCAAAGTAATATGTATCATTTATTTTACCCTATTGAGGCCGGAACTGAAACCTGTTCCGGCAGGCATATGTGAGCCCCTGTCTCAAAATCGATTCTGAAGCGAAAGAGAGAGGAAATTGTGGCAGGCAAGGAGCAAAGGGAAAAGCACCCGGAGGCTCAACGGCGTTGCGTTGAGGGCGATTTTCACTTTAGCGGCACCGTATGCCGCAATTTCATCCTCTTGCAGCCAGAAGCAATTTTGAGACAGGGCCTACCAGTTTACAGTTACAGTAAGCGTATCTGAATACGGCCCGTAATAAACGTCCTGCCTGGCGGGTATCCTGGCGTAAATAGTTTCAGTGTAAACGGCCTTCTTGGTTACCGGCTGGATTACCACCGTTTGGGTGCCAAGCGTGCCGTCGCCCCACACGGCGCTCCTGGTGGAGTCCGTATAAAGATTATAAGCCATCATAAAGGAGGGAGAAAGACTGCTCCTCATGTCCCTGGGCCAGAAACTGCCCGAAGTGGGGCTGGCGCTTATCGAGATGGCTGCCGAAGTCACGTTGCCGTTGCACGACACGTTTACCTGGCCGGTGGAATCGGTTGGGGCGGCGGACAGGATATTGTAACTGCCGAAATTGATGCCGGTTGCCGAAACGGTGCACCGGGCGGCAAAGGCGTACCCGGCAACCGCCAGCACAATAAGCACGGCAGCCAACAACCTAGCGAATGTCTTCGCAGACCACGTTGCCAAGATCATTTATAAGCTCCTTCGATTCCGGCACTATTATCTCAAAGACGCACCGCTTTTTCAAATATTCGAAGGACGCGTTGTACCGGCCGGGCTGAATGTCCTCCAGGTAAAACTCCCCGCCCTTGCCCGTGGGGAACGAGACCGTCTTTTTATTCACCTGCATAGAGACCTCCCGGTATTCCACCGGCTGCACCTGCCCGTTATATCTTACTTTCAGATAGCCGCTCACCGCCGTGAACCGCTTTGCCTCAAAATTAATGAGCGCCCCGGCCCTGAAAGCCGGAGACACGTACTCGCTTGATGCGGCAAGTGTGTAGTTAAGCGGGATGTCCTTCTGGCTGACAGACACCTCGTTATCGGTATAGGAAGACAGGGTTGGCACAAACACCTCGCCATTTTTATCGGTTTTGCCAAGGTACTGGTTGTTCACGCTTACCTCAACCCCGTTTATATTGCCAACCTTAATAAGCCCGAAGCTGTCGCTTATAGGGCGTGCAAACCCGAAAGAATCTCCAACGTAGGCAATGGCGCCGGCCGCGCGCAGGTCAAGGGAGCCGGTGCCCGAGCTTCCGCTGAAACTGCCGGAATACTCCCCGCTTAGCGCAATTCCTGGCAGGTTAACCTGTACCGAGGGGTCCACCTGGTAGCTGTTAACGCCCCCGGCGCTGTCGCGCTCCAGGACGGCCCTGTAGCCATACCCCTCGCCAAGGGGCAGGTTTTTTTGCACCTGGAGGCCCTCGGAACCCGTGTGCCTGCCCAGGTCCAGGATGGCCGAAACATTCGAGGTCTCCCCGAAATAGTATGTAAGGTTGAAAACTATTTCGCTTTCATTTGGCTGGCCAGCCGTGTTTTTGTATGTAGCGGTTAGGTTTACCTTGCTGGTAATGTTCCGCTGGAACGAAGCGGTGAGTATACGGACGCGGCTGCCGCCGTACTGGTCCGATATACTGTAAACCGCTGACAGATTACCCAGCTTTGGCGTCCCGTAGCCTGCGGCGGCAGAGGCGGTGTACTCCGGCCTGGCAAGGCCTGGGGAAAGGGTATATGAAATGATCTCGTAACCCGGGCTGAAGGCCTGAAGGCTAAGGCCCCCATTCAGGTTGCGTTTCTGGAAATCATACCTGAAGGAACCGGCCGCGCCGGAAGCGCCGTTGCATATGCTGGCGGAGGCCGCAAGAAACACCGTGCCGTACGGGCCAAGCCTGTACGTTCCCTCACCGCCTAGATTGTACACCCCCCTGCCCGCCTCGGCCCTGCCCCCGGCGGTAAAACCACCGGTTACGCCGTAATTGTGATATGCGGAGAAGACGGGACTGCCGTAACTGTTGCTTTCACTGCCGTATTTGTCCCGCAGGTATCCTACGTTGTAGCTGTATTCGTGGAACCCTTTCCGAAGCAGCGTGTCCGTAAAGTAGAACGGGTAATGAATCCACCTTTCCCTGCCGAAGGCGTCTTTTATCAGTATGTCCACCTGGTGCAGTCCGCCTGCGTAATTTATATCTCTAAGGTCCGCAAGGCCGGGCGCAAAGGACTGCTTGCCTACCAGCACGCCGTCTATGTAAACCTCAACGTCAGAACGGGTAAGCAGGTCCGCTGTTACATCGAGCATGGGCTGTTTTATAAGATAGGGGTTTATCTGGTACACCTTTGTAAAGGACAGTCCCCCCATGTTAAGCGCACTTCCAAGCTCGCCGGAAGCGGCGAAGAAGTCCCCGGCCGTAAACCTCTGAAGTGTTTCCCGGTTGTCGTGGATAAGGCTGCTTTGCAGCCTTGTGAACCTGTCTGCCGAAGGAGCGCGGCTGTAAGTGCTGCTGCTGAGCAGCAGGAAATTGCTTAACCTTGCTCCAAGCTCGTTGCCCAGGGTAATGCCCGTGGACCTGAAATTGCTTCCGGAATTGTAGTCCAGCGCGTAATTAAGGAAAACGCTGTTGTTTACGGGGGACACTACCTTGGTGTGCCTGGCGGGGGTAAAGTTCTTCTCATGCTCCGGCAATAACGAAGGGGCGGCCGTTAACTCCAGGGTAAGCGTGTTTTCATCGTAATGGAATTTTACCCCTTTCATGGATTTCAGGGAGACATATTTTTCGTTGCCATGCTCAGTTACTGCGCCCGTTATGTGTTGCAGACCCATGGATTTGAGGTCGGCCTGCTTCACCAGGAAATCCCCTCCGGCGGCCATGATTACAAAGAACTCGCCTCTGGGCTCCCGGTTCAGGTTTATATCTACGATGAGCCTCTGGGAGGCAGCGGAAGCTATGCAGGGGAGCAATGCCGCGGCCAGAAGCACAAACAGCACCGGCGCGGCAAACCGGCTGGATTTAGGCCCTACGCACCGCAAATCTCTTTTTTCATTTCCAGAGATCCGGAGAAGTTGAGATCCGGCCTGTCCGTAACGGCCTTCACCTCGATCCTGGACAACCCAAGGCATTGGGCCTTGGTTATTGGCGCGGTATAAAGCCGGGAAGCGCCAGCCAGCAGATACCAGCCAGGGATATCCTTGGAGAATTTCACCTGGCCCTTCGGGTCCATCCCTCTTACCTGCAGGGTTTTCAGGATGAAGTGGACGTTGCCTGTATTTTTTGCAAGGATGCTCAAGTGGCCTTTGGAGATTTCAAGGCTTCCGATGGCCCCCGCCGGGTTTTCCTTGGCCGGGGCAACAAATATGGGGATGCCGAACCTTATTGCCACCGAGATTCGGGTTTGGCCGGGCTTTTTGGGCTGCGGTATCTCCCCAATGAACAGCCGGTAAGTCCTCTCGATGGTTGATGGCGGCAGCTGTACGCCGGCCCTCACAAGCCGCTGCTCGTTTCCATTAAGGGACGCAACTTTCGGGAAGAATATGACGTCCTTTGTATCGGAGTAAACGTCCTTGCCGCTTGCGTCCTCGGTCCACTTGACCGCCTCCACCTGTATATTGAGCGGCTCGTCAATCTTGTTGGATACGGTAATCGCCCCTGTACTGGCCTGCGAGCCAAAATCCAGGCGCGTAGGGAAGACGTAAAAGTTTCCAGCAAAAGAATCTGGGGCCAGAAATACCAGAAAAGAGGCAATAGCCGCCAGGCAAAACAAAACACGCCTAGCGGCTGGCTTCATTTTAAAACCGTTTAGCAACATTGCGAGTATTATACAAAAAAAACGGCCCTAAGGCGTAATAGTTACGGTAAGCGTATCGGAATAATTGCCGGACTGTGCGTTTTGATAGTCCAGGCCCGCTACAGTCCCGGTTACCGTAACCGTCCGGAAAGTAAAAAAGTTAGCAGTGCCGGTAGTGGGATTCAATGAAACCGAATATGGAAGGTAATGCACCAGGTCCGCATTAATCATCCGGTTCTGGCCGCCAGAGTTGTGCAGCCCGCCATCATGGGTTACCGCGTAGGACACCGGCAGTCCAAAGCAGAGAAAGGTTAGCGAGGCGGTGGCGTTTACGTTCACCGGGTTTGCCGGGTTAAGATTGCCAAAGTTCAGGGCGGCCGTTGTGGTGATGAACTGGCATAGGCCGGATGGAACTGATGCGCTTACCGCAACGGAAGATGTTTTTGTGCCTGCCAGTGCCCGCCCCGTGCCCGCGGCAAGAAACAAACACAGGGCCAAAGCAATATGTTTTATATATGAAAGCCTGTGTCCCCTGTACAGCATTGGATCACCCTTAAATTGAACGAGGGGGAAAACTCCCCCTCGTCCGTTTTTTAAATTTAGTAGGTTAGCGTTACTGTAAGGGTGTCGTTGTAAGAACCAACCGCCGCGTTCTGGGAGTCGGTTGCGCTTACTGTGCCGGTCAGGACGTCCGTAATGGGGCTTCCAAAACCTGCACCCGTGCCACTGGCGCTGGCCAATGAAGCTGCGTAGTTCATGTAATTGGTGCCGTTCTTCATGCAAGCGGATCCGGCGCAGCTGGCGGAATTGAGGCCGGTATTAACCGCCAGGGAGTACGCCCAACCGTTGGTGCACTCTACGATAACATTATTGGTTGTAGTTGCCGCAACATTAGGTGTAATGCTGCCAAAACTCAGCGCCGTGCCGCTTGTGGGATCAAACTGGCAAACGCCCTGCACCGTTCCGGAAACGGTCACACTGCTGTTAGAGCTGGCCGCAAATGCCGCCCCAGCCACCAATACCATGCACACTGTCAATACTATTACTGCCATTGATTTTTTCATTCTCTGCCTCCTTATCTCCCTTCTAAAGGGATTAAAACTAAGATGTTATAGCCAAACTTTGTAACTCTAATCACAAGCAAGGTACGTGCCTGTAATCGAAATCACGAAAAATAAATAAAAACCTTTAAAAACCTGAGGCAAAACACTCAGTTTGGGTTTTTTGGCGCGGCATTTGACGCTAATTTGGCATATAACTATGTCTAAAGGTTGAATTGAAACTGAATTTAGGGCAAAACGCCTGACAATCTATGCCGTTTTGTGACAATTATTACAACCAGGCATGCAAATCCCGCTATATTGTGAGCCCGCTTACGAGTAAGATTTTAAAAATGAAGAATTATTCAGTTCAATCCTACAAGTCTGATTTCCCAGCAAAGGCGGTCAAACTGCCCGAAAACTGAAATCGTTATCATCCAGACCCTTTTACAGGAAATCCGCTGTACAGATAGAGACCTCTTTTATTGGCAACAGCCAAAAGTCTGCCATCCGGCGACCAGAACCCAGCACTGTCTTGCGCAACTGAAATCAGCTTGAATGGATAACCCCATCCCGCCACGCTGCCTTTTTTGCGGCTTACGATCCAGCCGCCAACATAGATAAGCCCCCCGGAAGGATTCTGAGATGGATAAATCCCCATCATATGCCCGATTGTCTTTATGGCCCCGTTATCATAATAGGAAAGGCCATGCTCCGAGGCCAGCACAAGCTGGATGCCTCGCCCGGCGCCATCTGATGACGGAGACACCGCCACCTGGCAGGCCGTGTAATCCAGCCGCCCGATCTCTTTAACAGCTCCGGCCACGAAGTCCAGAATCTCCAGCTTCGCAAATGCCGGGGCAACGGGAGGCGCTTCCGTTTCTATTAAGGGATAAAACTTGCCGGAATTATCGGGCATAGCCCATGTCCAGCCAGCAATGGCGCTGGGTGCGCATTTGGTCCATTGACTGGGTAAATACCTGCTGGATGAATACAGCACTTTTCCGGCAGTCTTCCCGGCATTGGTATCCAGCAATACCAGCCGGCCATTTTCCTCCAGGCCAATCGAGGTCTCCTTTAATGAAAGGTAAACCAGCAGAAAGCGCCCCGGCATGGGCAGCGCAAAAGCGGCCCTGGGATTCCCTGATATTCCTTGATCAGGCAATTTTCCCATTTGCAGGCTGCCTGCCGCCACACTTCTGCCGTTCCGCAGAATAAACAGCCGTGGCTTTCTGTCAGCAACAGACAGGGCCGTCACCCCCCATTCGGACCTGCCTAAAAAATAATAAGTCTAAAAAATAATAAGTCTCTGCACTCCCGGCTTTTCCCGGCCGTTCAGATAGCTTCCCGGTGCGCACATTATATATAAAAAGATGTCCGTTGCTTATAAGGGCAAGATGTCCGGAATCCAGCCATGCCGCCATCCCAGGGGCGGCCTTAACGCCTTTGGCTATAAACGAACGCCGGACTATAGAGTTCCCCAACCTGATTTCAGTGCCGCATGAAACCAGGATAAAAAGAACCAGCAAGGCAGCTATCTGCATAAGCCTTAATTTCATAAAGAATTGTTTATTTTAATTATCTTGGAAAAGAAATTTATGATGCAGATCATATGGATTAAAGTGGGAATGCCCGCAAATAAAAATAAAAGAGGCCCCGTTTTAGCGGGACCTCTTTTAATTACCTTAAGGTAGATTACTTCGCCGCCGGAGCGGGAGCAGCCTTTTTCTTCTTGGCAACCTTCTTGGCAGTCTTTTTCTTCCTGACTACCCTCTTCTTGGCGGCCTTTTTCTTCCTGACCACCCTCTTCTTGGCAGCCTTTTTCTTCCTGGCCATCTTCTTCTTGGCTACTTTTTTCTTAGCCATCTTGTGAGTGGGAGCGGTTGCGTTGCTTACACCAGCCGCGTAACTCATGCCGACAGAAGAGAACATAAAGAGTGCTGCAACGAGCATCATAAGCGCTTTCTTCAATTCAATCACCTCCTTTCATATCAATGATGCGATACATACAATCAAAATGCGTGCCTATGATTTGATAACCGCATAACGAGCTGTTTTATAATGTTTTTTAAAGGATAGCCTAAAAAACCAAAGTCCATGAAGCACCAGAAACAATCCTCTTTTGAAGATGATATTCCCTATTTGAGGATACAAACCCATCGAATGCAACAAAAAAAACGGCCTCCAAAAAGGAGGCCTGATTGTATCAAAAAAAACAGTGCGGACCGCAATTTAACATCCGGTCATCTCGGGTCTTTGGGGAGCCTTACCCGCTTTCTCCGTAGTTGCTGCCGGTGCAGGCTTGGCAGCGGCCTTTTTGGTTTTACCAGCGTATTTTACCTTCTTTTTGCTTTTTCTAACCGCCGGGGCTTTTACGCTTACGGCTGTTTTTTTCCCGTCCGCAAGATAGTACCTTACGGTAACCTTCTGGCTGGGTTTCAGCTTGTCCAAGGCAAGGCCCTTGGTTTTGCCGGTAATGTCAAACTGCGCTACGCCTTTCCTGCCCTTTATAGAGAGCGTTTTTGCAGCCAGGTTCACCGCCGAAACATCCCCTGTGAGCTGATGTATCCTGACCTTTTTCTTCACTGTCTTTTTCGAGACCTTGTGGACAGGCGCCGAAGAGCTGGAGTTTGCGGCAAAAACCAGGCCGGCGGGAAGCAGAAACAGTACTGCGGCCAATAGAACTGTAAACCTCTTCAAATCCAATCACCTCCCTTCCAATTGGTTTTTTGATTCCGGTTTCCTGAAAATATGCCAAAAATCCTTAAAAAAAGCAATAAAACCCTGAAAATTATTGTGTATATCAATTTTTAATATTTCATGCGGGCTCCGCCCCCATATCCCCACGGGTAACTCACGCTGGGGTGGGAAAACAATCGCCGCTCAAGTACAATTTGTCGCCTATCTGGGCCATCTCATTCTTCGTTGAACATATAAAAAAAGGCCGGAAAAGGGCTGCATATGGATGTAAACGCGCGGAATAATGCACTTAGCATGACCCGCCGCAAATCCCGGCCTGATGCGTCCGTTTGGCAGCAGGCACGGCTGAAAACTCCCACACGCCGGAAAGGCCGGTTCGTTGACAAAGTGGGCTTATAACTGGTATACATTTATGCTTCATATAAAAAAATCCCGTTAAAGGAGGTGCAAGTGAGCTTAGGCGTATTCGTCAGCGATTACAAACTTTCTTCCGATACGCTGGAAAGGCTGGATCCGGGCAAGACCGGGGTCATTCTGGTGCTGAACGGCGTATGGCATGCATTATTGAAGGAATCGGGCAAGGCCTCAAGCCTGCTCGACAGGTTTTCCAAGGTCTACGCCCTCTCTGAGGACATCGAGACCAGGGGAATGTTGCCGGCCCAGGTGGACGGCAGGGTCAAGGTGGTCAATTACGACGGCCTTGTGGACGTAGTTTTCAACGAATTCGAAAAAATAGCCTGGCTATAAGGAGGCACCGGAAATGGGCGCAATCACTATGGGAGTTTATCCTGGCCTGGTCGGCTCCGCCTCCTACGACTTCGCGATAAAATTCGCGGGGGCGGCGGCCAAAAAAGGTCATAAAGTAAGCATGTGGTTTTCAGGCAACGCAACCGGGTCCGTAAAGGCCCACCAGAAGCACCTGAAAGATTATTCCACTGGCGAAAAATATCTTACCGAACTGCTGGCTGCCGGCGTAGAGGTATGCACGTGCGAGGCCTGTACAGTGGCCAGAGGTGTGCAAAAAACCGAAAGCATAGAAAAGATACAATGGAATGCAATGCACTGGTATCTGGCCAGGATCCACTCGGCCGACCGGGTGCTCCTGATAGGAGGTGAGTAGATGGGCGACGTCAAATGCGCTTTTATAGTTCAAAAGCCCCAGTACAAGGGTGAGACGTCAAGGCTCGCCATGACCCATGCCCTGGCTTACCAGACAGTAGAGATACTCCTGGAAGACGGCGACACCGTCACCCCGTCCCTCTGCTTTGTAGGAGAGGGCGTGCTCGGCATCACGAAGGGCCAGAAGGCGATGGACATTTACGGCATCACATCTTCGGAATCCCACCTGAAGAACTGTCTTCTGGTAGACTTGGATGTGTACGTGTGCAAGGAAGATCTGGATAAATTCGGCATATCCGTGGACCAGTTGCCCGACGCAGAAGAGATGGGGGCCGAAAAAACTATAAATGTGGTCCCGTTTTCAGAGATTGCAAAAAAGATGGACGAAGCAAAACACGTTCTGTTCTTCTAAGAAAGGAGGATTTTCTGATGGGTAATCTTAGCAACCAGGCTCCCACTGAGACACTGGATACGCTGGGCAGGGTTTGCCCTTATCCGCTGGTACTCACGAAGAAGGCCATCGAGAAGCTTGGCAGCGGGTCCGTCCTCAAAGTGCTCTGCGATGCCCCGGCCTCGGCTGAAGACACTATCCCCAGGTGGGCCGAAAAGCAGGGCTTTGGCTTCGAATCCGTGAAGCTCGAAGACAAAGGCTACTGGGAACTCTATATCCAGAAAAAATAGCCGCTCCAGAAAAGCGTTAACAGGGCCTGTAAACCAGGCCCTTTTTTTTGATTTTTATGGGTAGGCCGCTCTGCCGCGGGTAAGCGCAAGTCACCCTTTGCCCGTTCATTCCTCCAGCTTGCGCCCGCACCGTGGGCAATAGTTCATGCGTTCAATATCAAGTTTGCCGGTTATGCAGTCTTCCATCTCCAGGAATTCAGGGCACCCCCTGTCCCGGCAAAGCCTGCACCCTTCGTTTTTTCGGGCTTCCGCCCTCCTGTAATCGTCCCATAATTGTTCGGATTCTTTGTCTATCATGGCGTCAA
>JAJYLE010000026.1 GCA_021788025.1 Nitrospirota bacterium | reverse complement strand
GTGGAGCTTATCGGGCCTGTGGCCATGGAAGAAGGGCTCAGGTTCGCCATCCGCGAAGGCGGCAGAACTGTCGGTGCCGGCGTGGTTACGGCGATACAGGAATAGGTAAAAGTGACTGTGACTACTTTAAATCAGCAGAAGATAAGAATAAAGCTTCGGGCCTACGATCACAGACTGCTGGACCAGTCCGTCAGGGAGATTGTGGAGGCCGCCCGCAGGACCGGAGCAAGGGTGGCGGGGCCGGTGCCGCTTCCGACCAGGATCAGCAAGTACACCGTGCTTAGGAGCCCGCATGTGGACAGGAAGTCCAGGGAGCAGTTCGAGATCAGGACGCACAAGAGGATCATCGATATATATGAGCCCACTCAGCAGACTATGGACGCGTTGATGAAGCTGGAGATAGCTGCCGGGGTGGACGTGGAGATAAAACAATGAACGGCGCCGTCACTGGTATAGTAGGCAAAAAGCTTGGGATGACCCAGGTATTCACCGGGGACGGAAGGCTTGTTCCGGTCACGGTCATAGAGGCCAAGCCGGGCCTGGTGATTGAGATGAAAACCCTCGAAAAGCACGGGTATGAGGCAGCAAAGATCGGCTTCTTTGAGGAGAGCAAGCCCAAACGGGCTAACAAGCCCACGAAAGGCGTCTTCGAGAAGGCCGGAGCTAAAACTCCCTGCCGCAAGCTCAAGGAATTCAAGATGGGCGGGCTGAAGGTCGGCGATACCGTAACAGTTGAAAAATTTGCCAAAGGCGATAAGGTGTCCGTAAGCGGCATCTCCAAGGGCAAGGGCTTTCAGGGTGTAATGAAAAGGCATGGCTACAGTGGCGGCCCGGCCTCTCACGGCTCCATGTTCAACAGGGCCCCGGGCTCCATTGGCGCAAGCTCTTTTCCATCTCGCGTATGGAAAGGCAAGGCGCTGCCAGGCCATATGGGGGCGGATCGGGTAACGACGAAGAACGTTGAGGTAGTGGAAGTTAGGGGCGAGCAGAACCTGATACTTCTTAGAGGCGCGGTTCCCGGAGCGCGCGGCTCCGTTGTGGAAATAAGAAAGGCGGATTAACCGATGCCGCAGATTGACATAAAAGACACAAGCAACAAGGTGGTTGGCAAGATGGACCTCTCCGAGAGGTTTGCCATAGAGGGCAGCCAGCCGCTTATGCACGAGGCGGTAGTCAACTACCTTGCCAATCAGAGGCAGGGCACACATGCCACAAAAACCAAGGGGCTGGTGTCCGGCGGCGGCAAGAAGCCCTGGAAGCAGAAGCATACGGGAAGGGCCCGCTCGGGCAGCAGCCGGTCTCCGTTGTGGAGGGGCGGCGGCACGATATTCGGCCCCCAGCCCAGGGATTACTCTTATGAGCTTCCCAAAACGGCAAGGAGAAAAGCGTTGTTTGCAGCGCTGTCAACCAAGATTGCTGAAGGCAGCGTGCAGGTGATAGATTCCTTTAAATTCTCCGCCCCTAAAACCAGGGAGATGGCGGGTGTGTTGAATGCCCTGGGTGCGGCGGGCAGGTTCACGATGATAGTGCTGGACGGACAGGACGAAAACCTGCTGCTTTCAGCCAGGAACGTGCCTGGGTTGATGGTTGCGCAGGCGAAAGACCTTAATATATATGATGTCCTGGCCTCCGATCTGCTTCTTGTTACAGCCGGGGCCATGAAGGCGCTGGAGGAGAGGCCGCTATGACAGTATATTCGATTATAAAGAAGCCGCTTTTGACCGAAAAAGGCGCCGCGATGAAGGAAGCCTATAATAAAGTGCTGGTTGAGGTGAACCCGAAGGCCAATAAGATTGAAATAAAGAAGGCCATGGAGGAACTCTTCAAGGTAAAAGTGGAGAGCGTGGCAACGATAAAGTCGCATGGCAAGAAAAAGAGGTGGGGCAAGTCGGTTGGCATGTCCTCTGACAGGAAAAAAGCCGTCATAACGCTCAAAAAGGGCGAAAAACTGGACTTTATAGAGGGATAGATGGCGATCAAGAAATTTAAACCTACATCTCCGGGCAGGCGTTTTCAGTCCGGCCACGATTTTTCCGAGCTGACCGCCACGGCGCCTGAAAAGGGGCTTGTGAAATGCCTGCGGAGTACTGGCGGGCGCATGAACACCGGCCGCATAAGCGTGTGGTGGAGAGGCGGCGGCGTCAGGCGAGCCTACCGTATAATAGATTTCAAGCGCGACAAGTTTGGCGTGCCCGCTAAGGTTGCAACGATAGAGTACGATCCTAACAGGACCTCCCGCATCGCGCTTTTGCAGTATGCCGACGGCGAGAAGAGGTATATCGTTGCCCCGGATGGCATGAAGCCGGGCGACATGGTGAGTTCCGGGCCTGGTTCGGACATAAAGACCGGCAACGCCCTGCCCATCAGGGAGATACCGCTTGGCACATTCATACACAATATAGAGCTGAGGCCCGGCGGCGGCGCGAAGCTCGCTAGAAGCGCCGGCGCGGCTGTGCAGCTGGTTGCCAAGGATGATAAATACGCTCAGTTGAAGCTGTCTTCCGGAGAGGTGAGAATGGTGCTTGCGGGGTGCATGGCCACAATCGGCCAGGTAGGAAACCTGGAGCATGAGAACATCACCTACGGCAAGGCTGGCAGGATGATTAAAAAAGGCAGGCGGCCGCATGTTCGTGGCGTGGTTATGAACCCGGTAGATCACCCGCTTGGCGGCGGCGAGGGCAGAAGTTCCGGCGGCCGTCCGCCGTGCTCACCATGGGGCAAGCCCGAAGGTGTGAAGACCCGCAGGAACAAGACCACTGACAAGTATATAGTCAGGAGGAGGAAATAATATGCCCAGGTCCCTAAAGAAAGGGCCTTTCGTAGAGGAAAAGCTCGTTAAGAAAGTGCAGAAACAGGCGGAGGCCGGGGACAAGAAGCCGATAAAAACATGGTCCCGGCGCTCTACGATAATACCGGACTTCATAGGCTTCACTTTTGCTGTGCATAACGGAAAGAAATTCATACCCGTTTACGTTACGGACAACATGGTAGGCCATAAATTAGGCGAGTTCAGCCCAACCCGGACTTTCAAGGGCCACGCGGGCACGGGGAAGGAGAAGTAGGGCGTGCAGGTAAAGGCTATAACGAAGTACATAAGGATATCTCCCAGGAAGGTCAGGCGGGTCATAGATCTGATCAGAGGGAAAAAAGCCGGGCAGGCCCTTACGGAGCTCAAGTTCATGCAATGGAGGGGCGCTGAGCCCGTGGCAAAGACCCTTCGTTCGGCCATGGCCAATGCCGAGCAGAAGAACGCCGACGCCGAGGGCATGAAGATTAAAAAAGCGGTTGTGGACTGCGGGCCGACGCTGAAGAGGACGGAACCCGTGGCCATGGGCAGGGCCAATATAATCAGGAAAAGAACGTCGCATATCACTATAGAGCTTTCGGACGAGTAAGGAGGAGGATCTTGGGGCAGAAGACGCATCCGACGGGAATAAGGCTGGGAATAGTCAAGAACTGGGAATCCAGGTGGTTCCAGAAGAAGGGCTTCGGGGACCAGCTTGTAGAGGATTACCACATCAGGAAAATGATTAAGCGCAGGCTTTACCACGCTGGTGTGTCTGGGATAGGGATCGAGAGGACCGCGCAGAAGCTGAGGGCCATAATCCATACGGCCCGCCCCGGCATAGTTATCGGGAAGAAAGGCGCGGAGGCCGAGAAGCTCAGAAAAGACCTCCAGGAAGCCACGGGCAAGGAAGTTGCCGTGGACATAAAGGAGATAAGAAAGCCCGAAATTGACGCGCAGCTTGTGGCCGAGAACATTGCGCTTCAGATAGAAAAAAGGGTGGCGTTCAGGAGGGCCATGAAGAAGGCGGTTGCATCGGCCCTGCGGTTTGGCGCCCTTGGGATAAAGGTGTCCTGCTCGGGAAGGCTGGCCGGCACCGAGATTGCCCGCACTGAATGGTACAGGGAGGGCAGGGTCCCGCTCCATACGTTCAGGGCGGACATAGATTACGGACTGGCCGAGGCCAGGACCACATATGGCATCATAGGCGTAAAAGTCTGGATATATCACGGGGACATTCTCCCCGAAAGTTCGCTATCATAAGGGGTCTTTAAGAGATGCTGGCGCCCAAAAAAGTAAAGTTCAGAAAGACGATGAAGGGCAATATGAATGGCAAGGCCTACAGGGGCAGCGAGGTCAATTTCGGGGACTTCGGCCTTAAGGCGCTGGAACCCGGCTGGATATCGAGCAGGCAGATAGAGGCCGCCAGAATTGCCATAACAAGGCACGCAAAGAGGGGTTGCAAGGTCTGGATAAGAATTTTCCCGGACAAGCCGATAACCAAGAAGCCCGCTGAAACGCGTATGGGCAAGGGCAAAGGCGCCCCCGAATACTGGGTGGCTGTCATAAAGCCGGGGCGCATCCTTTACGAGGTGGCCGGCATTACAGAGGAAGTTGCCCGCGAGGCGATGAGGCTTGCGTCCTACAAGCTGCCCATGTCCACAAGTTTCGTGAGACGCCAGGAGGAGATGCTATGAAACCGGCGGAGCTGAAAAGCAGTACTGTTGACGAACTCAGGGCCAAAGAGGCCGATCTGAGAAAGGAACTCTTCAACCTCCGGTTCCAGCAGGCCACCGGCGAGATAGAGAACCCCAAAAGGATTTGGGCTGTCCGCAAAGACATAGCCCGGCTCCTTACGGTAATAACCGAAAAGAAAAAAGAGGGTGGCAAGTAGATGGCCAGGAAGGTTTTTACAGGCACGATTGTCAGCGACAAGATGGACAAGACCAGGGTTGTGGCCGTTACAAGGCTGTTCCAGCACCCTACGTATAAGAAGACGATAAAGAAGGTGCTGAAATTCAAGGCCCATGACGAGGACAACCGCTCTAAAACTGGTGACCGGGTGACCATAGTTGAGACCAGGCCGCTTTCCAAGGACAAAAGGTGGAGGATAACCGAGGTGCTCACCGGAGGTCAGGCCAGCCAGGAGGCCTCTAAATGATACAGGTGCAAAGCATACTTGAAGTTGCGGACAATTCCGGCGCGAAGAAAGTTGCCTGCATAAAGGTACTTGGCGGATCACGAAGGCGTTATGCCGGACTGGGCGATCTGATAATGGTCAGCGTAAAAGAGTCCTCACCCGAGGGCACTGTTAAAAAAGGGGCCAAGGCCAAGGCCGTTGTGGTGCGCACTAAAAAAGAGTATCGCAGGCCAGACGGCTCATATATCCGATTCGACCAGAACGCCGTGGTGCTTATAAACGCCGCGGGTGACCCGGTGGGCACCAGAATATTCGGGCCAGTAGCAAGGGAATTAAGGTGGAAGGAATACATGAAAATAATCTCTTTAGCCCCGGAGGTGCTTTAATATGCCGGCCGCTATAAAGAAGGGTGATACCGTGCAGGTGCTCACGGGCAAGGAGAAAGGCAAGAAGGGCAGGGTGCTTTCCGTGCATCCGTCTGAAAACAAGGTGACCGTTGAGAAGATCAATGTCGTGAAGAAGCATATGAAGCCCTCGCGCCAGCACCAGCAGGGCGGCATTGTGGAGAGGGAAAACCCGCTGCACATCTCAAACGTGATGCTTGTGTGCCCCAAATGCCAGGCCAGGACGAGATCAGGTGTTCTTGCCACGGAAGACGCGGGCAAAAGGCTTCGCGTATGCAAAAAATGCAAGGAGGTCATAGATTAGCATGGCGGCCAGGCTTGCAGAAAAATACAAAAAAGAGATCATGCCGGCCCTCCTGAAGGAGTATGCGTACTCCAATCCCATGCAGGCGCCGAAAATAACCAAGGTGGTCCTGAACGTTGGACTGGGAGAGGCCGTTTCCAATATCAAGCTGCTTGATTCCGTGCAGAACGAGCTTACGCAGATAGCCGGACAGAAGGCGGTGCAGACCAGGGCCAAGAAGGCCATAGCGGGGTTCAAGCTCCGCAAGGGGTTGCCCATAGGCTGCAAGGTCACCCTTCGGGGCGAAAGGATGTATGAATTCCTGGACAGGCTTATCAGTGTGGCGCTGCCAAGGATAAGGGACTTTAGGGGGGTTTCCGACAGGTCCTTCGACGGAAGGGGAAATTACAACTTCGGGATAAAGGAGCAGTTCATATTCCCGGAGATAAATTACGATAAAGTAGAGATCGTGCATGGCATGGACATTACCGTATGCACCACGGCCCGCACGAACGCAGAGGCCAAAAGCCTTTTGGGGCGTTTGGGCGTACCCTTCAGGAAATAGGAGAACCAGATGGCAAAGACGTCAAGTATAGAAAAATCGAAGCGCCAGCCCAAATTCGCCGTGAGGGCCCACAACCGCTGCAAGATATGTGGCAGGCCCAGGGCGTACATGAGGCATTTCGGCATCTGCCGCATATGCTTCAGGTCACTCGCGTTAAAAGGCCAGATACCCGGCGTGGCCAAATCGAGCTGGTAGGAGAGGCGAATGCTAACAGACCCGATTGCAGACATGCTTACCAGGATCAGGAACTCGGCGCGCATCAGGGCCGAGAAGGTGGACATACCGGCTTCCAGGATGAAGCTTGAGATAGCCAAGATACTGAAGGAAGAAGGCCTTATAAGGGCTTACAAGGTAATAAGGGACAAGCGGCAGGGAGTGCTGCGGATTAACCTGAAGTATGTGGACGGGGAATCCGTGATAACCGACCTCCAGAAGGTCAGTAAACCTGGCCGGCGCATATATGTTGGCTGGAAAGAGATACCCAAGGTAATGGGCGGGGTGGGGCTTGCAGTTCTCACAACACCGGCCGGGGTGCTTTCAGACAAGACTTGCCGCAAGGACAAGGTTGGCGGCGAGCTGCTCTGTTATATCTGGTAATAAATGAAAATGTACAAGTTACATTTGGCAGGGAGATAAAATGTCCAGGGTAGGTAAAAAACCTGTTGATATCCCTCAGGGGGTAAATGTAAAGCTGGCCGGGCAAATGGTATCCGTAAAGGGGCCAAAAGGCGAGCTGGCGTGGGAAGTGCCCGGGCCAATCGGCGTAAAGGAAGACGGCGGCAAGAAACAGATTCTGCTGGAGAGGCAGGACGATTCCAGACAGTCCAGGGCGCTTCATGGGCTGGCCAGGAGTCTTGTGGCCAACATGGTGGCCGGGGTGTCCCAGGGATACACCAGGGTAATGGAGATAACAGGCACCGGTTACAGGGCCCAGGTGCAGGGCAGGAAGATAAATTTTTCCCTGGGCTACTCCCATCCTGTTGAGTACCCGCTTCCCGACGGGATAAACGCGGAAGTGGACAAGAAGCAGACAACGCTTACGTTAAGCGGAATTGATAAACAGATGCTTGGCCAGGTTGCGGCCGAGATCCGGAAGCTGAGGCCGCCCGATGCTTACAAGGGTAAGGGTGTAAGGCACGCCGGAGAACGCATCAAGTTAAAAGCTGGCAAGACCGGCAAGAAATAACGGAGGACGAGCACTTGGCCAGTAATGCGCTCATAGCCAAAGACAGAAGGCAGCAAAGGGTACGCAAGAAGGTAAGCGGCGCACCCGAGAGGCCGCGCATATCGGTGTTCAGGAGTCTG
The DNA here is from genome assembly GCA_021788025.1 of Nitrospirota bacterium. GTDB lineage: Bacteria > Nitrospirota > Thermodesulfovibrionia > Thermodesulfovibrionales > JdFR-88 > JAKAKS01. Next base: position 13,663 of record JAJYLE010000026.1, on the reverse strand, counting down.
AATCATATCTATGCGCAGATCATAGACGACGTAGCGGGCAACACGCTTGCAGCCGCCTCCTCGATGGAAAAGGACTTTGGCGGCAAGGGCGGCAACAGGAGCAACAAGGAGACGGCCAAAAAGGTCGGCATGGCGCTGGCTGAAAGGGCGCTCCAGAAGGGCATAAAAAAGGCGGTCTTTGACCGGAGCGGCTATAAGTATCACGGCTGCATAAAAGAGCTTGCCGACGGAGCCAGGGAAGGCGGGCTGGAATTTTAAAATGACGGAAGGAACAAGGAATAAGGAGGTTTGGTGGCAAGAATAGAGCCTGAGGGGCTTAATCTGAAAGACAGGGTTGTTTTCATAAACCGCGTCGCCAAGGTTGTCAAGGGCGGCAGGAGGTTTTCATTCAGCGCTCTTGTGGTGCTGGGCGACGGCCAGGGCATAGTGGGCATCGGCAAGGGCAAGGCCTCTGAGGTGCCTGAAGCAATAAGGAAGGCCGTTGAAGGCGCAAAAAAATCACTTATTAAATTCCCCCTCAAGGAAACGACCATACCTCACCGTATAGTTGGCACTTACGGTTCCATAAATGTTGTAATGAATCCGGCAAAGAAGGGGACCGGCCTGATCGCCGGCGGGCCCGTCAGGGCGCTGCTGGAGGTGTCCGGTGTGCACGACATAGTGGCCAAGTCCCTGGGAAGCCACAATCCTTTCAATACCGTGCGGGCCACGATTGACGGCCTGATGAAACTGAAGGATTTCGACCTGGTCAAGAGGGCCAGGGGCAGGGGCGACGAAGAAAACGCTGAAAAGGAGAAGGCAGATGAGGATAGGGCAGCTAAAGCCGGCTCCAGGCAGTAAGAAAAAGAGCAAGCGGGTTGGCAGGGGGCCGGGTTCCGGCCACGGCAAAACCGCTACCAAGGGGCACAAGGGCCAGAAGGCGCGCTCAGGCGGCGGCAAGGGACCCGGATTTGAGGGCGGCCAGATGCCGTTGCAAAGGAGGCTCCCGAAGAGGGGATTCAAAAGCCTCAACCATAAAGAATACGCAATTATAAACATAGGCAGGATAGAGGAGCTTGGCTTGAACGAGATAACTCCGGAGATCCTGCTTGAACGGGGATTTTTAAGCTCGCTTAAAGACGGGCTGAAGGTGCTGGGCGGCGGCGAGCTGAAGAAGGCCGTTACGGTCCACGCCCATCTGTTCAGCGAATCGGCCAAACAGAAGATCTCCGCAGCCGGCGGCAAGGCCGAAGCCATCGGGTAAGGAAAATCCAATTGGGTCTGCTTGCCAATTTTCAGAACATATTTAAAATTGAGGAGCTTAAAAAGAGGGTCTTCTTTACGCTGGCCCTGCTTGCGGTTTACCGCATTGGCGCCCATATACCCACTCCCGGCATAGACGGCGACGCGCTCAGCAAGTTTCTGCTTGCCAAGGGCGGGCCGATGATGGGCTTTTTCGATATGTTTTCGGGGGGCGCGCTGTCCAGGCTCACCATATTCGCGTTGGGTATTATGCCCTATGTCAGCGCCTCGATAATACTTCAGCTTTTGACGGTTGTGTTTCCCGCCCTCGCGAAGCTGGCCAAGGAAGGCGAGGAAGGGCGGAAGATGATAGTTAAGTACACCCGGTACGGCACTGTCATCATAAGCGCCATACAGTCCACCTTCATTGCAATAGGCATTGAGGGGATGCGAAGTTCAACCGGGGCTTCTTTTGTTATGCACCCCGGGTGGAGCTTCAGGCTGATGACCATGCTAACGCTTACATCGGGAACGGCCTTTATCATGTGGCTTGGCGAGCAGATTACCGAGCGCGGTATAGGCAACGGCATTTCGCTAATAATATTTGCAGGCATTGTGGCAAGGTTCCCTTCGGCAGTATCGGGCATTGCCAGCCTTGTCAGGGGCGGCGCGATCTCGATATTCATGGCACTTTTCCTGGTAGTGATTGTCATCGGCGTCACTGTCCTCATAATCTATGTTGAGCGTGGGCAGAGGAAAATCCCGGTGCAGTACGCCAAAAGGGTTGTAGGCAGGAAGATGTACGGCGGACAAAGCACCCATCTTCCCCTGAAGATAAACACATCGGGCGTTATACCGCCGATATTTGCTTCGTCGCTTCTGATGTTCCCGGCAACCATAACCGGCTTTATCCAGGTGCCGTGGGTGCAGGCCCTTTCAAGGCAGCTTGGGCCCGGTACTTTTCTGCACATATTCCTTTACGTTTCGCTGATAATATTTTTTGCATACTTCTATACCGCGGTGGTCTTCAACCCTGTGGACGTGGCGGACAACCTTAAAAAATATGGCGGGTTCATACCCGGAATAAGGCCGGGCCAGAAGACGTCGGACTACATTTTCAGGGTACTAAACAGGCTTACGTTTGCGGGCGGGATTTATCTTGCGGCAATATGCGTGCTGCCGGAACTCCTGTATACCAAGTATCACATCCCGTTTTATTTTGGCGGCACCTCTATCCTGATTGTGGTTGGGGTGGCGCTGGACACTGTCTCACAGATAGAGTCCCATCTGGTTACACGCTCGTATGAGGGCCTCTTAAAGAAGGGCAGGCTCAGGGGCCGCCGGGCGTAACGGCGTTAAGCGCTTCGGCTGGATGACAAAAAGAATTGATCCAGATAAAATCGGCTGAAGAGATTGCGCTTATGGCCAGGGCCGGCGCGATAGTGGCCGAGACCCTGGAAGAGCTGAAGAAGCTAGCTGTTGCCGGGATAAGCACGTCAGAACTGGAAAGGGCCGCCGAGGGGATTATAATTAAAAAAGGGGGCCGGCCCGCGTTCAAGGGTTACCGTGGCTATCCGGCCAGCATTTGCGTTTCAATAAACGAGCAGGTGGTGCACGGCATCCCTTCCGGACGCAAACTGAAGGATGGGGACCTGCTCAGCATAGACCTCGGTGTTTTTTACGAAGGTTTTTACGGTGATGCCGCAATCACCGTGGCCGTGGGGCGGGTAAGCGAGATTGCCCGCCGGCTCATGAAGGCGGCGGAAGAGTCTTTGTACCTGGGAATAGAGAGGGCTGTAGAGGGGAACCGGGTGTCCGATATCTCCAACGCGGTCCAGAAGCACGTGGAAGCAGCCGGATTTTCAGTAGTCCGCAGTTTTGTGGGCCACGGTATCGGCCGGATGCTCCATGAGGAACCACAGGTGCCGAATTTCGGCACGCCAGGAAAGGGGGCCAGGCTCCTAAGGGGGATGGCGCTTGCCATAGAGCCCATGGTTAACGCAGGCGGCTGGCAGGTAGATGTGCTGGAAGACGGGTGGACGGCAGTAACGTCCGATGGAAGCCTTTCAGCCCACTTTGAGCATACGGTGCTCATAACGGGCGGAAGTCCGGAAATATTGACTAAAGTGGTATAAAGAAAGTAGAATGTATAGTTCATGCCCAAGGAAGACAATATAGAGGTACAGGGCACGGTCCTGGAGACCCTGCCAAATGCGACATTCAGGGTGGAATTGGAAGGCGGGCAGGTTATACTGGCGTATGTTTCCGGGAAGATGAGGATGCATTTCATAAAGATTCTGCCCGGCGACAAGGTGCTTTGTGAATTGTCCCCCTACGATCTTACCAGGGGGCGTATAACATACAGGTTCAAGTAGTTTTTCCCCGCGGGAGGGGCCTGGCTCCGGTCCCGCGATTTGCCGGCAACAGGATTGCCGGTTTCGGGCGAGCCGCGGGTGCAGTGGCCCTGCGGGATAAAATTCAGGACTTAATTTTTAGAAGGAGTCTTTATCATGAAGGTGCGGTCTTCGGTCAAGCAGATGTGCAATAAATGCAAGATCGTCAGGAGAAAAGGCGTGATAAGAGTTATTTGCGAAAACCCCAGGCACAAGCAGAGGCAGGGATAAGATGGCCAGATTAGCCGGTGTGGATCTGCCCAAGAACGAAAGAGTCGAGATTGGCCTTACGCGCATATTCGGCATCGGCCGGACGCTTTCCAACAAGATACTGGCCGAAACCGGAGTGGATCCGTCCGTCCGGGTAAAGGACCTCAAGGACGAGGACATTGTCAAGATAAGGACCGTCCTGGAACGCGACTATAAAGTGGAGGGCGATCTTAGGCGCGAAGTGTCCATGAGCATAAAACGCCTTCAGGACATCGGCAGTTATAAAGGTTACAGGCACAGGCACGGGCTGCCCGTCAGGGGCCAGCGTACGCGCACCAATGCCAGAACAAGAAAAGGGCCTCGCAAGTCTATCGCGGGGAAGAAGAAATAAGGGGGTTCGCGGTCTAGATGGCACAGAGGAAGAAAACCGGCAAAAGGGAAAAAAAGCACGTCCCGTTCGGGGCGGCTCATATACAGGCCAGCTTCAATAACACTGTAGTCACAATAACCGACGCCACGGGCGGCGTGCTTTCATGGTCCAGCGCCGGGAGCCTTGGGTTCAAGGGATCCCGGAAGGGCACGCTCTTTGCGGCCCAGATGGCGGCCGAAGCCGCGGCCAAGAAGGCACTGGAGTTCGGGCTGAAGCAGGTGGATGTTTACGTAAAAGGCCCGGGGGTTGGCCGCGAGGCGGCCATAAGGGCGCTCCAGGCGGCGGGGCTTGAAGTAAACCTGATAAAGGACGTTACCCCTGTCCCGCATAACGGCTGCAGGCCGCCCAAAAGGAGGAGAGTCTGATGGCCAGGTATACCGGCGCCGATTGCAGGATGTGCAGGCGTGAGGGAGAAAAACTCTTCCTGAAAGGCGACAGGTGCTTTACTGAAAAGTGTTCGGTCGAGAGGCGCAAGTACCCGGCGGGCCAGCACGGCCAGCGCAGGGGGAAACTCTCGGACTATGGCATCCAGTTGAGGGAAAAGCAGAAGGTCAAGAATATTTACGGCGTCCTGGAAAAGCAGTTCCGTAATTATTTTGAAGAGGCATCCAAGAGGAAGGGCGCAACCGGCGAGACGCTGCTTCAGCTTCTGGAACGCAGGCTAGATAACGCTGTTTTCCGCATGGGGTTTGCCGCCAATCGCACCCAGGCCAGGCAGTTTGTGAACCACGGCTTTTTCAAGGTGAACGGCAGACGCGTGGGCATACCGTCCTTTTGCGTGAGGACCGGGGATGTTGTAGAGGTTTCCGAGCCCAAGAAAAACCACATATACATAGAAGATAACCTTGCCAAAGCGGAGCACCGGGGCTATCCGTCCTGGGTGGAAGTTGACCCCGCCGGCCGCAAAGGCAAAGTGCTTCATCTGCCCGTCAGGGAGGAAATACCTCTTGACGTGCAGGAGCAGCTTGTAGTCGAGCTCTATTCCAAGTAAGTGATCACTCCCGAGTGGGGGTTTATGGAGGAGGTCTTATGGACCTGAAGAAAAAAGGCTTTGTATTGCCGGAAAAAATAAGATTCGAAGACGAAACGCTTACGGACACGTACGGCAAATTAATAGCCGAGCCGCTTGAAAGGGGCTACGGCGCAACTCTGGGTAATTCCCTGCGCAGGATACTGCTGTCATCCCTGGAAGGCGCGGCTGTGTCGGCCGTCAGGATCAGGGGTGCGGTCCACGAATTTTCGTCCCTGGACGGCGTGCAGGAAGACGTTATGAATATCGTCCTGAACCTGAAAAAGCTCAGGTTCGTGCAGCATGGCGATGGCACCAAGACCGCCACAATAAGCATGAAAGGCCCGGGAACGGTGAGGGGCACGGACCTGAATCCCGGCGCCGATATTGAAGTGCTCACCCCGGACCAAGCCATAGCCAACCTGGACAAGGGCGCTGTCTTCGAGGCCGAGGTGTTCATAAGAAAAAGCAAGGGCTACGTGCCGTCGGAGATGAACCGTGACGAAAACCTGCCGGTGGATGCCATACCGGTTGACTCGGCTTTCAGCCCCATAACAAAGGTGAATTTCTGGGTGGAGAAGGCCAGGGTGGGCCGTTCCACTGACTACGACAGGCTTATCCTGGAGCTTTGGACTGACGGCAGCGTCAATCCGGAAAAGGCCGTTTCCCAGGCAGCGCTGATCATGACGGAGCACCTTAATTTCTTTGTGCTTGAAAAAGAGGATGATGACGAGCATAAGGAACCCAGGGCCGTCTCGTTTGCCGGCGGCGACGAGCCGATATTCAATGAGTCCCTGATGAGGAGCGTTGAGGAGCTGGAGCTTAGTGTTCGGGCGCAGAACTGCCTGAAAAATGCAAACATAAAAACGATAGGCGAACTGGTCCAGAAGACCGAGCACGACATGCTCAAAACCAAGAACTTCGGCCGCAAATCCCTGAATGAGATAAAAGACATTCTGGGGACCATGGGGCTCAGGTTTGGCATGAAGGTGGACACAGAGGCGCTTCAGAGACTTGGAGGCGGACATGCGGCATAACAAGGCGGGAAGGCATTTCGGCAGGACGGCAAACCAGAGGAAGGCCCTTTTAAGGGGTATCCTGGGGTCATTGCTGCTCCACGAAAGGATAGAGACCACTCTGGCCCGGGCCAAGGAGATAAGGCCTATTGCCGAAAGGATGATAACCCTGGGCATCAGGGGAGACCTTGCCGCCCGAAGGACGGCGCTTTCCAATCTGCCTGATAAAGAGATAGTTTCCAGGCTGTTTGCAGTGATAGCCCCGCGCTTCAAGGGTTCCAACGGCGGATATCTGAGGATTGTGCAGACCCGGAACAGGGTGAATGACAGGTCCCCGATGGCAGTGATAGAGTTTACGGATTATGAGGAGGTAACTGGCAAGGTAAAGCGGGAGGAGGCCGCGAAGAAACGGGAGCCGAAGAAGGAAAAAGAAGGGGAGGAAAAGTAAGAGTGCCAGACTGGCTTGTTGCCCTGCTGGTTCTGGGTGCATGGGTTCTCCTTCAATTCGTGATCTTCCCGCGCCTGGGCGTGCCTACCTGACATAGCGCCGGCAAGGGGACGTGTTCCCCCAAAAAGCACCGCTAGAAAAATTTCCTGTTGACAAAATGGGGCGTTTTTTTGTATTTTGAAAGGCGGCGTGTAGTGAAACCCGGCTACGAACTTCTTTGCTCATTAAAATAAATCAGGACATCGCAGCGGCAGGCAAGGCTTGCCTGCATTGGAAGATCACCCAAACCTAGGAGAAACCAAAGGATGCAGGACGTTTCCATATCCGAACTCAAGGAAAAAACAATCGAGGAGCTTACCAAAAAGGCCAGGGAACTGGAGGTTGAGGGCGCAAGCGGCCTCAAGAAGCAGGATCTTATTTTCGCCATACTCCAGGCCCAGGCACTCAAGACCGGCAACGTGTTTGGAGAAGGGGTTCTGGAAATACTGCCTGACGGTTTCGGGTTTCTGAGGTCGCCGGATTACAGCTATTTGCCCGGCCCCGATGATATTTACGTTTCACCATCCCAGATAAGACGCTTCAACCTGCGTACCGGGGATCTTGTATCCGGCCATATCAGGCCGCCAAAGGAGGCTGAGAGGTATTTCGCCCTCCTTAAAGTGGAAGCCGTCAATCATGAGTCTCCGGACCAGTCTGTAGCCAGGGCGCTCTTTGACAACCTGATCCCGTATTACCCGACCGAGCGGCTTAAACTTGAATACGATGCCGGTGATTTCTCCACAAGGGTAATGGAACTGGTTACCCCGCTTGGAAAAGGCCAGAGGGGTATGATAGTGGCCGCCCCCAGGACCGGTAAAACGATGCTCCTTCAGTCCATCGCAAAGGCCATAAAGAAAAACCAGCGTGAGGTACACCTGATAATCCTCCTTATAGACGAGCGGCCGGAGGAAGTGACCGACTGGAAACGGCAAGTGCCCGCGGCAGAGATAATCAGCTCCACTTTTGACGAGCCGCCTCAGAGGCATTGCCAGGTGTCCGAGATGGTTATAGAGCGCGCCAAAAGGCTTGTTGAAGGCAGGCGCGACGTAGTCATCCTGCTGGACAGCATAACCAGGCTTGCCAGGGCCTACAACGCCATAATACCAACCAGCGGGAAAGTCCTCTCGGGCGGTCTGGACTCCAACGCCCTCCAGAAGCCCAAGCGCTTCTTCGGAACCGCAAGGAATATTGAAAACGGCGGCAGTCTTACCATACTTGCCACCGCCCTTGTGGACACCGGCAGCCGCATGGACGACGTTATTTTCGAGGAGTTCAAGGGCACCGGCAACTCCGAGCTGCATCTGGACAGGAAGCTTGTGGACAAGCGCGTGTTCCCAAGCATGGACATAAACGCATCCGGCACCAGGAAAGAGGAACTGCTTGTGGACAAGGACACGCTCCGCAAGATGTGGATTCTCAGAAAGGTCCTCTCGCCCCTTGGCCCCGTGGAGAGCATGGAGTTTCTCCTGGACAAGCTAAGAGGCACGAAGACCAACAAGGAATTCCTGGACAGAATGAATCAATAGTTAAAAAATGGGGCCTGTAAGTCCGCTAAAACTTACAAGGCCCGTTTTTAATACCGTGGAAATCCGCCTTCTAGACGACAATCACTGTTTCGCCTGCGGCAAGGACAACCCTCACGGGCTGCAACTGAAGTTCGAGGCGGTTGCCGGCGGCGGAGCGCGCGCCTTCTTCACTCCGCTTAAAGGCCATCAGGGTTATAAAGACATCACGCACGGCGGCATACTAACCACCATACTGGATGAGGCCATGGCGCAGGCGGCCATATTTGCCGGCCACTTTGCCGTAACAGCGGAGATAACCGTGAGGTTCCGCAAAACCCTTGAGGTTGGCGAGCCCGCCAGGGTAGAGGCGAAAGCAACCCCTCCACGGCGCGGCCTGGTAGTGGCGGAGGCCAGCATATTTTCAGAGCGCGACGGTTCTCTGATAGCCGATGCCCACTGCAAACTGATTGCGCAAGAAAGTCATTAATACTTAAGAACTTAAAAAAGCGGGCTAGTCTTCCAGGTTAATACCCATTTTCTGAAGCACGCCCCCGACTTTTTTTGCGCAATCGCTTTTGCCGTGCGCCCGGACGGCCTGGCCTATTTCCAGCAGATGCACCCACAGCCTCATCACATTGTTGCGCTGCCCGGGGCAGGCCTCGATTATTGAATTGAAGAGGTCTATCCCCTGCAAAGATTGCCCTGACGTTTGCCCGGCACTTTTCCCGGCTGCCATGTTGAAGGCCTCCCTGCGCTGCTGGCAACACAATAACATGCGAAAGCTTACAAATCACTTACATATGTTTTTTGTTGAAATTTCAAGTTGTTGCGTTGTACAATCTGGCGGTTCATTTAATCGGAATCCGGAGGGGAACTGATAAAAATAAAGGGGCTTTCGCCGCCTGCCAAGATAACACGTCCCAAACTGTCTGCCGTGCCCAGAAAACGCCTCTTCAGCTGGCTGAATGAGGCTATGGCAAAGCCGGTCACCTGGGTATCGGCGCCTGGCGGCTCCGGCAAGACCACCCTTGTTTCAAGCTATCTGGATTTCATCAAATTGCCCTGCATCTGGTACCAGGTGGACCAGGGCGATGCCGATCCGGCAAATTTTTTTTACTACATGACAATGGCCGCAAAAAAATGGGCGCCCAAACGGGGCGGCGCACTGCCGCAGCTTGCACCGGTATACCCCGGCATGAAGGCCTTCGCCAGCCGTTATTTCGAGCGCCTTTTTGATATCGTAAAGCCGCCGTTTGCCATGGTTCTGGATAATTACCAGGAGGTACCCGATGAGGGGATTTTTCAGGAGATGATGGAAACCGGCCTGTCCATTGCGCCGGATGGGGTTAAAGTATTTGTGCTTAGCCGCAATGGGCTGCCGGCCCGGTTTTCAAGGATGTATGCAAACGGGCTGATCGAAACGCTTGGCTGGAAGGACCTGAAATTCACACTGGATGAAACTAAAAGGATGTTCAATTCCAACGGCAGGCTTGCCCATTCATATATCAGGCAGCTCCATCAAAGGGCCGATGGCTGGGTTTCCGGGATGATACTTCTCAATGAAAACTCAAAAGGAAGCGCCTGCGCAGCCGCCGCAGAATCCATTGCCAGCCCTGATAACCTCTTCAATTATTTTGCCGTTGAGGTCTTTGCCGGTTGCAGCAAAGATGTACAGGAATTTCTTTTGAAGACGTCCTTTCTTTCCCAGACAGACCCCCCGATGGCCGAAAGGCTTACCGGCGCTCCCAATGCAAACAGCATATTGTCCAGGCTGAGCCGGGGGAATTTTTTTACCACCAGGCATTCCGGCGAAAACCCGGTATACCAGTACCATCCGCTCTTCCGGGAATTTTTGCTTTCAAAGGCAAAGGAAGTCTTCAGCGCCGCAGAACTGCTTGAGATAAAGACGCAGGCGGCAGGGCTGCTTGCCGGGATTGGCAGGGTGGAGGATGCGGCCCTTCTTTATGAAGAAGCCGGGGCTTTTGGGGATATAGAGCGCCTTATACTTGAAAATGCCGGGGCGCTTGCCCGGCAGGGCAGGGCCGGCACTGTTGGGAAGTGGATTGGATATCTGCCTGCGGAGCGCGTTGCGGCGAACCCGTGGCTCCTGTATTGGAAGGGTATATCACTTGCGGCGGATAGCCCGCTGGAGGGCAGGGCATATCTGGAGAAGGCGTTCCATATTTTCAGGGCCAGAAATGAGCGCGCGCCGATGTTCCTGTCATGGTGTGATGCCGCGGGGATTACTCTCCATTGCACTGAATTCAGTGGCATCGAGGCCTGGCTGCGGCTGTTAAAAGAGATAACGGATGAGTCTCCCGTGTTTCCATCGGCAGAGATCGAGACCCGCGTGATACTGAACATCTTCAACCTGCTCACTATAAAGATGCATGAGGGGTTCGATATAGACGCATTCTATAACCGCGCGTTCAGCCTGATTTTTTCGGAGGAGCAGATAGACACGGAGCTCAAGATAACCACCGGGGTTTTCCTCTGTTTCTATTTCCTTTGGAAAGGCGACATGGCCCGCGCCGGAATTATAATGGACATGTTTGAACACCTGAGGGCCAAAGCGCCCGCGGGCCGGCCAATAACCGACCTGTCCCAGATGGGCATACAGGCCGCGAAGGCCCTGTACGAATTTTTTTCGGGCGCGTGCGCCCAGTGCATCGGGACGGTTGAAAACGCCCTGGAATTATCCGGCAAAACCGGAGTGCATGTATGGGACGACCATCTCCTTGGCACAGCCGCGGCAGCGGCCCTGAGCCAGGGAGATTCGAAAGCCGCCGGAAAGGCGCTGGCCAGCATGTGCGTGGCCCCCGGCACGGCAAGGGTGCTGGACCAGGCCTATTGCTATTTTCTAAAAAGCTGGCATTCCGCCCTGCGGGACGACTTCGAGGGCGCGCATGAATATCTGCAACTGTCCGGCGGCCTGGTGCCAAGGTCCGGATACCTGCCTACCATTGCCGCCGTGCATGCCGCCCAGGCCGGGCTCCTGCACATAAAGGGAGACCATCGCGCTTCCAGGGCTGAATTTAAAATGGCCACTGACATGGCGCTCCAGATGAAAAGCGCTTACCTGGAATTCATGGTCCTGATTACAAGGGCCGGGGTTGCGCTTGAAAGCGGGGATGGTGCGGACGCGGCAGCCCTCCTCAAGCGCGCATTTCCCATTGCGCGCAGGCATGGGATTGCCAATATGTACTGGTGGCGGCCTGTTGTAATGGCCCGGTTATGTGAAAAGGCGCTCGCTGAAGGGATTGAAACTGAGTACGTCACGGACTTGATACGGAAACGAGGCCTGTTGCCCGATCCACCGCCTGAAACCGGCCTGTGGCCTTACCCACTGAAAATATATACATTTGGCCGGTTTGAGCTTTCAATAGACGGGCAACCGCAGGAATCCGGCGGCAAGATGCCTAAAAAACCGCTTGCGCTGCTCAAGTTGCTGGCCGCAAAGGACCCGGATGGTGCAACGCAGGAAGAGATAATCGATTCCCTGTGGCCTGAGACAGACGGGGACCTTGCAATGCAATCCCTGGACACCACATTGCATCGCATACGCAAAATAATAAGAAATGAAAAGGCGGTTGTGTTTAGAAACGGGCGGATAAGCCTCAACCAGCGGTACGTATGGACGGACATGCGCGCCTTCCAATCATTGTGCGCCAGGGCGGAAAAGGAAAATGTGCCTGCAAGAGTAATCGGGCTGCTGGAAGACGCGCTGGAACTGTATAAGGGCAAATTTTTGCCTGCGGATCCCTTCATTCCCTGGGTATTGTCAAAACAGGACAAATTGAGCTCCATGGTTTCCGGCCTGATTGCGAGGCTTGGGGGGGTATACGAAGAGCGCGGGGAGCTTGAGAAGGCGGCAGCGGTATACAGGAGGGGGACGGAACTTATAAATACGGAAGAGGAATTCTATCAGAAGCTTATGCTGTCTCTTTCCCGCCTTGGCCGCAGGACCGAGGCCATTAGCGTCTATAAAAATTGCCAGGTTAAACTGAATTCGCTGCTGGAAATCGAGCCATCGTCAAAAACCAAGGCCATTTACGCCGGACTGCTGGATAAGAGAGCTGAAGTCTGAGATTTCAGGAGTTGGAAAACAGGTCCCATTCAAATCACGTTTTCCTGTCCATTTTAAGCGGCGTTCGCCGATACCCTGAATCACTAATTTGCGTTGTGCTTTTTTCCCGCGCGGCTCACATGAATACGGCAAAAGGCCAACACCGCGCCACAGGTTCGCCACTGCTCGGGCCACTTTCGCTCACTACCGCTCCCGCATTGCCCTTTTCGTCAAAATCAACCCGAAAGGCTATTAAAAGAAATCCATTTACCCCGGCGAGCCGGTACCGCCCTACAAACCCATGTCATCAACTTCATGAAATATGTCATATGGACAATGTCATGTTTCGCCGTTTTATGATATGCGGGCGCGGCGGGGGCTTACCCCGCCCAGGCGCATGAAAGGAGAATGAGATGGATTCACCACTGGATTTAATGCCCGGGATTTTGGAGTTACGGAAGCCAAAAAACAAAAGAGAGAAGATTGAGGAGGCCAAAAGGGACATGGCCCGTGTGCTCCTGGAGTCCGGGCGCTCTTACAGGGAGGTTGCCGGGGCGCTGGAGATTAGTATCGGCAGTGTGCACAACATAATAAAGGAGCCGCATGAGAAGACGGCCCCGCTTTTGAGGGAGATTCGGGAGCGGTCTGCTGCAAAAAACCTGCTTCTGGCCGACCACTTTTTAAACAGGATTACGGATTACAACGTAAACGATGCTTCCCTCAAGGACAAGGTGATTTGCGCCGCCATATTGACTGACAAGGCAATGCAAATGGCCCGCAAACAAAAAGCCGGGGAAAGCCGGGCTGATGAAACCTGCCGGATTGAACAGATTGAACGATAAAATCTTTAAAATGCTTTTAAAACAGCAACTTGCAAGTCTTTAGTTGAACGCTAAAAAAAAGGCCTCCAGCGTGCGGCTTGACAGGTACATTCCCTTTAAAATATAATTTTGAAACTGAGTCTCAATATTAAAATTGAAAGGGGCCGTTAAATGGGCTGTCACGGGGAGTGTAAGGAAGACGGAAAGGGCGCGGCCCTGAAAAAAATAGCACTTATCGGGAACCCCAATGTTGGCAAAAGCGTTATCTTCGGCCTCCTTACAGGCAAATATGTAACGGTATCCAACTACCCCGGCACTACTGTGGAGGTCTCTTCCGGCAATATCAACCTTGGCGGCACGCGCCTTCTGCTGGTGGATACCCCCGGCGTTAACAGCCTTCTGCCGATGAGCGAGGACGAACGGGTCACAAGGGACATTCTTCTTTCCGACCGGCCGTCGCTGGTGGTGCAGGTGGGCGACTCTAAAAATTTAAAACGTACGCTTG
>JAJYLE010000025.1 GCA_021788025.1 Nitrospirota bacterium | reverse complement strand
AGCACCAGCACCCCGTTGGCCGTGCCCTCCAGCGGCGCAAGATACACCTCGCCCGCGGGCAGGTTGCTTGTGGCGCCAGGTTTTCTGAGATCGCCGGTATCGTCGTTTATCTTCCGTCCGCCCCGCCTAAAAGAAATATCGGTGCCGTTGGGCGTGGTTATGCGTATCGCGTCCTTGCCGGAGAGGGCGCGCTTCAGCGCCGCGGATATTTTTTTAAGCTCTTTGTAGTCCGCCGCAAGCGGGCCATCGAGCATGGAGGCGTCAAAAAGCGGCATGCTTGCGTACCTGGCCCCGGCGCCAGCGGTGAGAAGTTTCCGGAATGTGGTATGGGTAGTTGAATAATTTGCAAGCGCGATAACGGCATCCACCGCGCCGTCCGCATTGGCCGCAGCCACCGTCATGGCCTCTTCAATCTGCGTTTGCGACACGGTTTTTTTCAGTATCGGGCCAAGCAGTTTTTTCTCTTTTAAAACGGAAACCGCTTTTTTGCCGAACGCAGCCCGCCATACATTAACAGGAGGCTCCATGGCCGGCCCGCCCAGTGACGGGTACTCGATATAAATTATTTCTTTTGCGTGCTGCCGGCCGGTTTCCGCCGCCGCCCTGGCAATGGCAACAAGCCCGGTGCGCCTGGCGCGCTCCGCCCTGGCCAGCTGCTCTCCGGGGGTAATGGTGTCCGTAAAAACGAGCACCCTCTCGTCCGGCCTGATACCGAAATTCTGAGTGTAAATATTTTTTATGGCTTCAGTGTTCATAGCGTAATTATATATCAAGAACGAAAGGGAAAAGGCTAAAAACCGGCCCTGTGCAGGAGAAAGACAACCACGGAAGCAACAAGGCAGTAAACGCCAAAGTAGTGCCAGCGACCTCGCTCAAGCCAGGACGAAAGCCATTTCAGTGCCAGCAGGCCGGCTATGAAACTAAATACCATACCCAGAAGGCTTGGCAGGAAAAGACCGGGCATCATCCCTAACAACCAGCCTGTTCCCGTTGTGGATGACGGGTGCGCCTTAAGCAGCCTCCATACCTCGCGTGCTATGGCGGGCGGGGTAATGATCACTGCAAGCGCGAAACTGAACTCTTCTATTTTTGCCTTGCCTATGTCGAACAACAGCCCCGTGGATATCGTTGCCCCGGAGCGCGAAAATCCCCTGAAGGGCAAACATATCCCCTGGACGGCCCCCACCCATACGGACCCCTTAAGCGTAAGCCCGCCTTTATCCTGCTGCCGCCGTTTCCACCAGCCGGCATAAAAGATAAGCAGGCCCGCCGCGGCAAGCGAAACAGCCATAAGTGTAAGGTTCCCGAATAAAAGCTCCACCTGGGCATGAGGAACACCCTTCATCACTGCTTTTTCAATGAATTCTATAAGGGAAAAACCTATTACCCCGGTTGCGGCCGTAGCGGCAACTAACAGCTTTGCGGCACGCCAGAAGACCTCCTTTGAAGAAAAGAAGCTTGCCTGCCACGCCTTCCAGAAATAAAAGAGCACGGCAAACATGGTGCCGGTATGCAGCATTACCAGAAGAAGCGTCATCTTAGGGTTGGTGGGGTCCATGCCCATCAGCTTTTCCGCGATAATGACATGGGCGGAACTGGAGACCGGCAGAAGTTCCGCAGCCCCCTGCACCACCGCAAGGACAAGTATTTTTAAAATGCTCATTTAACGATTATAACTTCCCGGATAATTTTAAGTGAATTGCTTTTATTGCTGCTGGCCCGGCCCTTGCCGCCTGACCTCCCTTTTGGCGGGTGCTTTTTTGGGCGCGGCCTTTTTGGGCGCGCTTTTGCCTTTGCCCTGCGGGGGCCTGGACACCTGCGGCCTGGATGCAGCGGGCCTTTGCGCGGGCTGGAAACGTTCTATCCCTCTTTGAACCGAAGGCCTTACCTCCCTGGGCATGGGGGCAAACCTTTGCTGCGGCGGCGCAACCGGCCGTCTGTAAGCGGGCTTGGGAGGCTGGACGGCCTGACGGCCTTCCGGGGCTCCCCTTCCAATAGCAGGGGCTTGCCTGTTAAATGCCGGCCTCTGCGGCGATGCTTGCCTTGGGGCGGTGTAAGCTGGCCTGCGGAATTCCGGAGCAGCCCCGGGCGCAAGCCTGGGTTTCGTTGAAGGCGCGGGCATTACGGTACGCCCTCCGGTGGGCGCAGTGCCCTGCCTTACAGGGGGCCTGAAGCTGGGGGAGATCACCCCTCTTAACGGCGGGTGCGACTGCCGTATCCGGCTTACCGGTCTGTTAGTAATAACTGCCGGGGGCCGCTTGGCAACCGGTATGTGTTTTGTAACGGGCATGGTTACGGCCCCTGTGGGCCTTATTTGCGGCCTGCCCACGTTTATCCTGCCGGCCAAAAACGGGTTGCGGCGCTGCGGCAGATGCACCGGTTTTATTTTCCCGGCCACGAAAGACCGGAGGTTTACAACCGTTACAGCATTATTCACATGGACATTCCGGTAAACGTTCGTTACCCGGACGTTTGTGATATTTATGTTAGTTATATTTACGCTGTTTGGCCCGAAATAGCCGTATCCGTAATATGTGTCGCCAGGGGCAAGCGGCACCCAGGCCACGTAACTGCCGGTGTTTACCCACCCTACATAACCGGGGCTCCAGTATACGGCCTCCGGCGGCGGGGGCACCCAGCACCATCCCACAGAGGCCACAAACGCCCACCTTCCGTAATGATATGGCGCCCATCCCCAGGGCTCGTAAGATACCCAGACATAATCTCCGGCTATCCACGTCCATCTGCCTTCCCTGTAAGGCGCCCACCCTGCGGGGACACCGTTTGGCACCCAGCAGTTGCCGTATTCGGGCACATAAACCCAATTTCCGTAATTGTCAAAATCGGCGGAATAGGCATCAAGCGCATCCGGCAGGTACTGGGTGCTGTAATCGCTGCCGTAGAGCCTTCTGTCCCTTTCAAAGTTCCACTGGTCCCAGCGCGTGCCGGGGCCTATGGGGTCCAGTTCCGCATAATCGCTGGACATTACAAGTTTCTGCCTGGCAGGGATGGCTTCCTGCCCGGTATCGGTTGTGTAATACACGATGCCCCTGAACACGGAGACCGTGACCGTGCCGTCCCCGGAGATATCTATGGAGAATCTGGAAGGGTCGTAGCACAAAATGGAAGTAAGAGGGGTGTCCACCTGGACCATGCTGTCCTTATAACCCTGGAAGTTCACATAAGCGCCACCCTGGTCCATATAGAACTGCGCGGTATCGGGCTGAAGAGAGAGCACGTCAAGTGAGGAGTCCTGGTCCAGCCTCAGTATCGATCCGTCGGCCAGCTGAAGTTCCGTCCGGCCGGCATCAGGCACCCAAACCCTGTCCTCCGAGGCAAGCGGCATATTTACGGACGTGGGCACCCATTGCCGGGTATCGCCCGTATATATCTGCACGTCACCGTCTACAAGGCTGAATCTTAAATCAGCCAGGTTGGCTGGAAATGCGGAAACAGGCAAAAGAAGGCCGATTAAAAATGAAACGGAGAGGGCTATCTTCGCAAACCTTGTCACTTGTCCGATTGTAAATCTTTCCACGGCCAAAAATCAAACCCGGCCAAGGTCCTTGCTTTTGCTGTAGAGGCCTGTTGCGCCGCTTGGCTCCGGCGGGTTGACTTCGGTTATCTGCGGCGTTCCGTCCGCCTCAAAGCACCTTACCGTAAAGGTATGTTCGCCTGGCTCAAACGGCATATCATAACGCCAGATCACCCATGTTGTGCGCGACAAAGGTTTTCGAAGCCTCGCCTGGAGCCACGGGCCGTTATCTATCTGCAATTCAACCTTGGATATGCCGCGCGCGCCGGCATGTGCAATGCCGCCTATTGGAACAAGCGTCTGCCCGGCAGGCCCGGCATAGGCATTGGAAACGGCAACGGTGTCTATCACCGATGTGGCCTTCATGCGGGCAATCCTGTCCCACCCCCGGACCACCCAGTAGCCCGGCTCCCACTGGCTTGTGGCCTCGATCGTCTCTATCCACTTTGGCTGCTTCATGCCGTACAAGTCCGGCACGTACAGGCGAAGCGGGTATCCGTGCTTGTGAAAAAGCGGAACACCATCCCAGTTGTAGGCAAGCATTATGCGCCTGTCCTCCATAATCCGGGCAATGGAAACAACTTCCCAGAACCCGTCGGCTGAACTGATCTTCAGGTGGGTGGCTGAAGGCAGCAATTTCAATTCCGGCAGGATGCGCTGAAGGCTTACGCCAGTCCAGCGCGTAGTGCTTGTAAGGTCGCCCCCAACCGGGTTTGATATGCAGGCAAGGGTTACAAACTGGTGCATTGGCTCGTAGCCGCGCATGCCGTCCAGCGTGAATTCCAGCGGCCTTTCCACAAGGCCTTTTATTTTCAATCTCCAGCTCTTTCCATCTATCTCCGGCGGGACCGCATCTATGTCTATGCGGTAATGGTCTTCCAGGCTGGTAAACTCCGGGCGGGTGCCCGGGGCGGGTTTTACAGGATCGCCGGCATTTGGCAGCGGGTGATCATAAGACCAGCGCTTTTTTCTGGTTTGCGCGGCGCGAACGGCCTGCTGCCCTTTTATATATTCCGAGAGCCTGCCGATAACCGCGCCGCTTACGGTTATCATGGCCGTTGCCCCTGCCAGCCGGACCATAAACCTGCGGCGATTGATCCTCTCAACCCCAACCAGAGATTTCCCCTGGGTCTCTGCCGGGACATAATGTCCGCGCAGTTTTCGATAGAACAGTGCAAGCGCCAGCCCCCAGATGAGAAATACCGCCATTATCCATAAAGCCCTGGCCGCAGGCGGGGCGGTTGATGTCCCGCTCCTGTGAAGACTGATCAGCGCCGAAAAGACGCCGCCGGCGCCTCCCAGGGCCAGCCCAAGGACTTTTGCGTACCTCCCGTTGATAAGATTCAGAACCCCAAAGAGAGCCGCGCTGAGGATTGCCCCGGAGGCAAAGAGGCCTAAAACACCCATCGCCCGCTCGATATCCTTGGCCACATTGGCTGTTGGGCCTAAATGAAAAGTGCGGATAACCGCCACCATCGCATCTATGCCCGTGTCTATAACCTTCTCCGGCAGAAGCCGGGTTATCCAGTCGAATGCGTCAAAAGGGACAAACGGCAGCCCCGCTGCCTTCCAGCCTGCGTAAAGGCAGGCTATCATTGCAGTGGTGTTCATCGCGCCAGCCAGCGCGCCGGTAAGGATGCCGGTATGTTTTGATATTTTCATTGCCACATCTTTTTATTGGATTTTATAGAGAATCTTTCATGGAAAGGCAGCCTTGTCAAGACAATGGCAAGGAATGTTTGGCAGTGGTTTTGCAGAAGCGCCCTGTTCGTATCAGCCGCCAGGTTAGACGGCGGGAAGGACCGGGCAGGAATTACAGGGTTACAGGCCGGGCGCTCTTTTCCAAATCAGTAGCCTGAAACAGTAGCGGATTGGCCGGCACCGGAAGCCTTTCCTTTTTTGAGTTCCCGTTTGGCCTCAGCCTCTTCGTGCCCGCCAAGCCCCGTAGGCACGCCATAATAAACGTGCATATGTTTTACATTAGGGGCCTCGCTTGCAAGCGTGCCTGCATTAAGCCGGTCTGTAAAAACCTGCGAATAGAAATTGATGTGCTTTGTATTTGAAATCAGGGGGGCGGGATTGTCCAAGTCCTTGGGCGAAAGGTCTATCAGCTCAGGGACGAAGAACACATTATAATCGTACTCTCCCCCGGACATGCCGCCATAGAACTGGCCCAGACTCTTCACGTATCCGCCGCCAAGATAAACGTTTCTTGTGTCGATATCTGTAAGGAAATCCGTCAGCTTGTTCATGTCGTCATCAGACAGGCTGGCGTCCGAAGCGGATTTTGACGGCAGATACAAAACGCTGTCTGACATGCCGGTGGTCTCGTTAATATACCTTGCATATTCGTCCAGGCTGGATTTGCCGTATGTAAAGGCCTTTTTGTAATCTCCCGGCACGATGACAATGATCATTTTCCTTTCAGCCGATTTAATCATTAAAAACTGCCTCATTAGATATTCCTGCTGCTGTATCAGCATGAATTTATAATCGTATTTACCAGGGGTCTGGGCCAGCAGTTTGTAGGCAACGCCTTTTTGCGGATACCCGCTGCCGCCGGCAGTGATAATGGCCGGACGGGTCTTGTCGAAAAAGCAATAATAGCCGGGAAACACGATTATATAGACCGACCGGTTGTCCGAGGCGGCGTATTTCTTGTAGTGCGAGTAGGAAGATCTGGGAATGTCTTCAAGGTTTTTTATTTTTATTGATCCGTAAACGGTTTTCAGCCATTCTTTTGTTTTTGGAGTTACCAGATTACGGTTCAATTTCTGAACAAGTTGCTCAACCCTCATCTTAACCCTTACCGCTTTTACCGGCAGCACGGAAAAATAGGTGTTTATCTGGGTCGTTTTGATAGCATCGTCCGAACTGGCGCACCCGGAAACAAGTGCTGCCAGAACAAGCACGGCAAGTGCAAATTTAAGCATACCGGACCACGCAAAGGGAACGCCCCCGGGGTTTATCTGCCCTTGCTGAGTACTTTTTTTATTTCCTGGCATAATTCCTCCGGACTTACAGAGGCCCCGCCGGGCCTGCCATAGGAGAACACTTTTGCGCCGCTGCCGGCATTACGGTATGCAGCCAGCTTAATATCCTCCACCATCTGCCCGGCATTCAGTTCAAATACAAAAAGGCCCGTCCCCATGCCCGCAAGCCGCGCAACCTCTTCCCACGGAAACGGGAAGAGCGTCACAGGCCTGAAAAGCCCCACTTTATGCCCTTCCGCCCTCAATGACACCACAGCGGAATAGGCTATCCTTGCCGCTATGCCAAAGGCGGCCACAACAAGCTCCGCATCCTCAATGGCATAACCTTGCCAGAGCTTCTCATGCTCCTCCATTTCTGCATATTTTTCCTGGAGCGCCAGATTCCTCTTTTCAAGCACCCCGTCGCCCATGTAAAGGGACTTGACCACGTTTGGCTTTCTGCCGGCGCACCCGGTTAGCGCCCAGTCCTTTGAGGGTAGCCCAGCGGGGGTGGTGTAAGGGGTTTCGCAAAGCGGTTCCATCATCTGCCCCAGCACGCCGTCGCCTAAAATCATCACAGGGTTCCTGTACTGGTCTGCCTTGTCGAAGGCGCGCATCGTGAGGTCCCATAATTCCTGCACGCTATATGGGGCGTACACAAGCACTTTATAATCGCCATGCCCGCCGCCCTTGACCGCCTGGAAGTAATCTGCCTGGCTGCCGGAGATGTTTCCCAGCCCGGGCCCGCCCCTTTGCATGTTTGCTATAACAACCGGCAACTCCGCCCCGGCCAGAAATGACAGGGCCTCCTGCATAAGGCTTACACCGGGGCTGCTTGAAGTGGTCATCGCCCTCACCCCGGCAGCGGAGGCGCCAAAGACCATGTTGATGGCCGACAATTCGCTTTCCGCCTGCAAAAAGACGCCGTTTACAAACGGCATCCATTTAGACATGTATTCCGGTATCTCGTTTTGCGGTGTTATTGGATAGGCGGCATAAAACCGGCATCCGGCCTCAAGCGCGGCGCGGGCCAGGGCCTCATTGCCTCTGGCCAGCACTCTTTTTTCTTTTTGCAGTGACTGGCTCATATTGGAATTTAATGTATATTGTATATCTGAGGTATCACGTTTTCAATTTTAAATGTGTTTTGCTCTATTGCAGTGGCCGCAGCCCCGTTATTTATGCCGCCGGAAGCGCGCAGCAGCCTCGTGGCTATGCCGTCTTTAAGCTCCGTGGGCGATATGTCCGATATCTCCGGCACCAAGTATACGCCTTTAGCCCCGTATTTGCCAGTCAGGTCCTGATAGAACTCTTCCTGGCAGCGCCCTACATATCCTCCGCCCAGCAGGACGCGTTCCGGGCGTATGGCCGCCAGGAAATCCAGGAGGACGGCCCTGTCCTTTTTCGTAAGGTAGCCCCTTGAAGACGAACTGGATTCCAAAAACAAAACGGAACTGGAACCTCCGGCCACCTGGTTTATATACCTTGTATATTCGTCGTACCAGCCGTAGTAATTATAACCTGGCTGAAGCCTGTAAGCCCTGGGGAGGATCAGGAGCACAAGTTTTTTGCGCATCGCCGCATATGCAAGGAAATCCCGCATATTTCTTTCCTGTGCCTGAAGCACAGCCATCTTGCCGGAATCCGGAGTTAAGGACAAAAATCTTTCCACTGCATTTTCCACAGGCGGATCGTCCCCGGTAACGAGCTGCGGGCCGCTGAAAAAAACATAATAGGCCGGATGGACAATAATATATACAGACCCTTCATCCAGGTATTTTTTATAGCTGGCATACTGGGCCGGAGGGACCTTCATAAGGTCCTTTATTTGGAGCCTGGAATAAGAATTTTCAATCCAGAGCAGGTCCGCTTCGTGCTTTTTGTTCAAGGCGTTCAGTTTGGATATTTCACCGGCCCTGGATGCATCCAGGGCCGAGCCGGGAGGGGTGGGGCCGACCATGTCCGAAGATATGCTGGTTTTGTGCACGCCAACGGCGCAACCAGACAGCAGGAGGACGGCAACTGCCAATGCCGGAAAACATTCAAATCGGATGTGCTTGCCCATCGAATCTAAATCACCAAACAAGGAATTTTAGCATGTAAGAAGGTTTCAGGTAAAGGACTGGCCAGCTAAAGCTGGTCCTGTAAGCGGCAGGGGCAATGGAATTTACCCGACAAACTCTCTTATGAAACCGGCCGGGCTGGCCGGCTGGAACCCGAATCTGTCCTGGACGGCTGACAGCGAGGTAATATTGTCCATGGATAAAAGCTCAAGCTGCTCCCCGGTTAGAGGGGGCGGTGATTTGATACCGGCAAGCCTGGCCGCCGCAAAAAACCCCAGCCCTGCCCTTACCATGCCCATCGGGATATGGATGGTTTTCGGATGGATGCCCAGCGCGTCCATATAAAGAGCCAGCATCCGGTTAAAGGTAAGGTGCTCCGGCCCGCCCAGGCTAACCACTTCGTTTTTCTGCACACCCGCTTTTTTTTCTTCGAGGATTTTCTGGAAACATTTCAGCCAGTCCTTTATATATATGGGCTGGAACCTGGATTCACCATTGCCGGGCACAGGCAGCACCGGGGAGGACTTTATAAGCCGCACCATCTGCTCTGTAAAGCCGTCGCCTGGGCCAAGTATCAGTGAGGGTCTGAAAATAACATAATCCAGCCCGGAATCCCGCACTATCTCTTCCGCCTTCGCCTTTGAATCCAGATATGGAAGCCTGGGGTTCCTCTGGGCCCCGAGCGCGCTCTGAAAGAAAAACAACCTTGTTCCCGCCGCAAGCGCCTTCATTACAAGATTTTCAGTCCCTTTTATGTGGACGGAACCAAATGTCTGGCCGTGCTCCTCGCGGATTATGCCCACCAGGTGCACTATCATATCCACTCCGTCCAGAGCGCCTTCGGGAATCTTGTTTATATCGCCCTGCACAATCTCCATGCCGGCCCATGGCCCGGTCTTTTCCGGGTCCCGGACAAGACATCGCGCTGGAATGCCATTTTGCCTCAAAAAAGAAACCAGGTGGCTTCCCACAAACCCGGTAGAGCCTGCGATGAACAGCATTCTAATCCAGCAGGGCGGGGGAGAATACTATCTCGTCCCGGAACGATTTAATGAAGTAAAGCGCTTTTCTTATCTCGGGGTCCAGCAGGTCCACCATGGCTGCGTCCAGGCCGCCGCCGGCCAGGTAAAGGAGAGTTGCCGCCTCCAGTTTTTTCCGGGAGGCCTTCTTTTTTATGCCAACCGATATATTTGATATCCAGGCAATAGTGCCCACAGGCGGATCGACTGCCTCCTGCAGTGAGGATACACACTCGTGGAAATTCATTATGTGGTCCTGGCCGCCCCCCCGGGCTATGTGGATAAGCGAAGGGTCCATGAATATCCTCTCGTTCGGGATGTCTGCCCGGTTGGCATCTTCCAGAAGCTCTTCCAGTATCTGCATCTTGGCCTCGAATGTTACCGGGATGCTGCCGGCAGAGGCCCTCAGCACCACATAGGCCTTTGCCCTCCTGGCAAGCTCAAAAAGCTCCTGCCGTGCCTCCGGCTCCGTGCCGGAAACATAATTGATAAGACAGGGTTTTTTTGCAACGGCAAGGGCCTTCCTGATGGCCTCGATGTTCCTGGAATCCAGCCCAAGCGCGGCATCCGATGCCTTTTCAACCACCTCTGCAACCCAGGGCAGCTTGTTTTCATCTCCCGCCCCGTCAAGCGAGCACTGCAAGTTGATTATGTCCGCATCGGCTTGCTTCAGTTGCC
This sequence comes from Nitrospirota bacterium, assembly GCA_021788025.1. Lineage (GTDB taxonomy): Bacteria > Nitrospirota > Thermodesulfovibrionia > Thermodesulfovibrionales > JdFR-88 > JAKAKS01. Next base: position 10,952 of record JAJYLE010000025.1, on the reverse strand, counting down.
TGGACATGCCGGAGATTGCGCCAGAATCTCCAGCCGCCAGCGCGGCCATGTATTCCTTGTTTCGCGTGTTCAGATTGTCAGCTATCAGGATCATAAGGCAAACCCCCCGTGGATTATTTTTTGCGCCAAACCAGCCTAATTATATCACCCTGCAACAAGGCCTAAAGATAAATTTTTGAGCATTAACGGCCAATCCGGAGCAAAAAAGACCAATTTAAAAATATGTTTACAAAAAAATAAAATTATGCTAAGTTCTTTCCATGCGGCTAGAGGATACACAGACAAAGGACAGGATAATTCTGCTCTTAAAAAAGTCCGGCGGGCTCACCGCCGAACAACTGAGCAAGAAGATCGGCATAACCCCGATGGGTATAAGGCAGCATCTTCTGGCGCTTGAAAGAAAAGGCATTGTCAATTACGAAGCCAGAAAGCACGGAATAGGCAGGCCGATATTCATATACAAGCTTACAGTCAAGGCCGACGACCTTTTCCCGAAGCATTACCACGGGTTTGCCCTTGACATGCTGAAGGACCTGGAATCCCTTGATGGCCGCGCAAAGATAAACGAACTTTTAAGGCTGAGGAAAGAACGGCTGCTCAAGGAAAAATCGGCACTTCTCAAAGGGGCTGGCGGGCTGGCCGGCAAACTGAAGGTCCTGGCCGGCATGCTGGATGAAGAAGGCTACATCATGGACACCAGAGAAGACGGCGAAGGGTTCGTGCTTACAAGTTATAATTGCCCTCTTTCCAAGGTGGCTGGCTCCTATGGCGAAGTTTGCCAGTACGAACACGAGCTGATAAGCGAATTGCTGGGCGGCAATGTAAGCAAGCTATCCTCAATCCAAACCGGCCACGACTCCTGTTCCTTCAGGGTTTGCAGCCTCTAAGCCGTTTCAAGCAAAAACCTTCGCCTTCTTAAAACTTCAACGTACCCCTGATTCATCGCTGCAAATTAAAAAAACCCCCTTCCTGTTACGGAAGAGGGTTTTTTATAGCTCTCCTTTTAAGCTTTTTGCGCTTTTATTTCCCTGGCGTCAGCGGAGGCAATCCAGAAGACTGGCCTGGCGTGTTTGATGCCGCGCCCGAACCCGCGCTTGCTTCCTTGAGCGCTTTTTCATTTATCTCTATTTTGCCGGCTGCCGCTTGCTTCAGGCCGTCCATATATTTATTGAAGGCTTTTTCCTGCTTTTTCTGGAGCAGATACTGGTTCAACTGGTCTTTTACTCTGTCAAACGGCACCGTTTTGCCTTTTATTTTTGGCAGCTTGTCCTTGTTCTCGTCGTAAAAGGACTTGACCTCCTGGTCAGACACGCTCACCTTGTTTTCTATCTGATCCTCAACCAGCATCCGGACCATCTGGAGCTTTTTGAAATCCGCTATCGCCTTGGCCAGCTTCGGGTCCTTGTCCAGCCCTTTTTTAACAGCCTCCTGGTATAGCAGTTCCTTGTTAATAAGCTGGTTCAGAAATTCCTTCCCGTTTTCTCCTGCAATTGCGCCTCTTAACTGCTCCGGAACGGCGCTAAGCTCTTCCTTGTAATCTTGAACGGTTATAATTGCGCCATTTACCTTGGCTATATAATCGCCTGATGCGGACGTCTGTGAAGCCGGCCCGCTGGCCGCCTTGTGAGAGCAGGCAAACAACATCAGCATTGCCGCCAGCGCTAGGATTTTTTTCATCGAGAGGACCTCCTTGGGGTTAAAGACATCCCCTTTTTATAACACAACCCGCGCTTTTTTGAAAAGACTACCCCGCTTGCAGATACGGTTGATATAATAAATATGGATGCGCAGGCTGTATCTGAGAATAGGCGACCGGGTAAAACACCGGAGGTATATATGCTGGGGAGAGGGCGAAGTGGTTGAGGAAAAGCATTCCCGTATGGAGGGCGGCCTCTGCATGGTTAGAGTGCTTTTCGATGACGGCGAGGAGCGCTCGTTTATAAACGACATGGATAACGAGCTTTGCTGCTATTACGCAGGGCTCAGGCTGAGCGATGACTTTGTTTTATGATTTTCTGGACAGCCCCATAGGCGCCATTTATCTGCTGATTACCGCAAAGGACCTCAAACTGGCCGGCGTTTCTTTCGTGAGGCCCGCCGGAGCAAGGCGCGGGGCCGCACCGGCCAGGCTTTCCGATGAGTTCAATTCCTATTTCCATGGCCACGGGGCCCAATTCAATTACCCTATTGTGTTTATGTCTGGCACTACATTTGAGCGGGAAGTCTGGCTGGCCTTGAGGAAAGTCCCATACGGGCAGACACGCTCCTACAAATGGCTTTCCCAGGAGGTAGGCAGGCCAGGCGCTTCCAGGGCCGTAGGCCAGGCGCTTTCAAGGAACCCGCTGCCCATAGTGCTGCCTTGCCACAGGATAATAGAATCCGGGGGAGGCCTTGGGGGATATTCCCCGGACATCGCGATAAAAAGAAAACTCCTGGAAATGGAATATTACCAGGCCGCAAGCAAATAACTTTCAGCATATAGCCGCCCCGTCTTATTGACTTTAACCCGTTTTCTGCTAATCTCACTATTGAAGACGTGCCCCCGGAAAAACAATTCGGGCGTATGCAGATTGCGCTCATAACAAAACAGGTGGAAATCCAAAAAGGAGGGTGAAATGAAACACCTTGTCCCCATTATCATGGCACTGATACTGGCGTTCGCGCTGGCCGGTTTCGCCGGTTGCAAGAAGCCGGCGCCGCCGTCCGAGCAGGCCCCCGCCGCGCCGGCAGTTCCCAGCAACGCACCGGCGGCCACAAATGCTCCTGGTGCTGCGAACGCTCCCGGCCAATAGTCAGGAATAATGGGGAGCATATGCCAGGCCGCCTGGGTATGCTCCCCGCTTTTTTAGGGGGGCGGCCCGGAGCAAGCTCCGGGCCTGGGGGGGGTTACGCTAATTAGGTTTAGGCAATGGGGCCCTGTGCGCCCGGTAAAGGAAAAGCGGCCTCAGGAATTCTTTTGCCGCCGATAAAACGCGCAATGCCACCGCAATCACTCCCAGACTAAGCAGAACCGATACGGAAAGCGCCGCATACAAGAGCGCCATTACCCTGAAATCCAGCATCTTAAATATCGCTTCCATCGCCTCTCCTTTCAATTGAATGCACAAGGCAATTGTATTTGAACCGGGTTTTTTTGTTGGTGTCCGAAATCACAAAACGCAGATATTTTAAAAAAGCGGAAAAATGAATTGCGGGCCGGTTTTTTCGGCTCACAAATTTTTTAAGGAGATAATTCATAAGCACGGCACAGGCCAGGGATGCAGTCCCCAGCAGCCCGTAACTCCTGGTGGGCAGGATATGTTTGTTTAAGGTATTTGCAAGCGGGCCCGAAAAAAGCATCCCGCCAAAGATGACAATAACGGCGGAAAGCACCGCTCCCCTTACAAGCACGCTTGCGCGTGTATGAATAAAACTCCTGCATGAAATCAGGATCAGGCCGCCGCCAGCGCGTGCGCCCTGAGAAAAAGCTGCCTGCAAATCCGCCCAGCCAGAACCCTATAAGCTGCGCAACCACCATGAGCCCCGTCCAAATGCCCCCGGAATGAATCTGCCGCACCCCAAGCAGATTTATTACCTGCATCTGGACAGGCCCGGGCCATATCAACAAATACATTGGCGGCTATCGGTATAGTCAGAAGCTTGTCATTCCGGAAAGAATACAACTGTTTTAGAGTGTCCGCCGGGCCGGTCCACGGGAAATTTCTTTTGTGGTGAAGCCGCAGAAAAATGTGGCGCACCCAGGCTAAAAAGAGCTCCCGACATAGCGGCAAACATCACAACCTCTCTTCCCTCACGCCCTCCATACCAGGCGCCTTCATTATGGCCCAGCACAAAACCTGCCACGGCAACCCCCGCCAGTATTGCCTGTAATACGGCCACCGTCATTATCGCGTTTGCCTTCGGCACACGCAGCCACCTCGAACAGTTTCACACCCACTATTTCGCGTCTTTTGGGAAAACGGTCTGCCAGCCAGCAGGCGCCGCCAATATCAGAAAGGGCATTGTAAACACAATGGCGCCGTAGCCCTGCAGATAAGACTTGCCACCCGCAATGGCAACCAGCATGGCGGCCTCCTTGAAAAAATTCTCATTGAAAGCACCAAGGACGTCGGCGGCCACCATGGCGGCAAATGGTGCAGACAATCTATTCGCCTTCGCTTGCATTTCACCTCTGTTGTAAATAAATTTCTGCTGAACGGGGTTTATTATCAATTATGGTTCCCACTGGCATGCCCGTGGAACTCTGCGATTGATTAGAGTAAACACGGGAAAAGCAAGTGTGAAAACCAGGAAGCCTTTATTGCCCAGACAATTGCGTTTCAAATTCCGCGCGCCGTGCATCCATCTCCTCCGCCGCTTTTGCAAGCTCGTCAAAGAGGGTCTCTATTTTCCCTTTGGCAAGGTAGATGGATTTTGAGAGTCTTTTTATTTCATCCCCGTCACCCTTAACAGAGGCGTCGATAAGCGCATGGTTCTCTTTTTCCACCTGCTCTTCCAGTGCCATTATCTCGCCCTCTGCAAGATCGATCCTTGCCTGTATGGCGCAGAGCACTTTGGAGCGCAGGGTGTTCAGTTCGGCCCGCTCACGTCTTATCTCTTTTCTGCTTGCCGGCTTGCCGGCTTCCTTTGCAGGCAGCTCTTTTTTCGCTGTTACTTGTGCAGGCCCTTCACCTTTCCATCCGCCGCCGCTCAAAAAATCGTCATAAGTGCCTTCGAATACATTTGCCCGGCCTCCGTCAAAGACCACAAGGCGTTCGGCGGCGGCGCGAAGGATCATCTTGCTATGGGTAACAATAATCACCGCGCCCTCGAACGCCTCAATGGCTTCCAGGAGCGCGTCAATGGATTCCATGTCCAGATGATTGGTGGGCTCGTCAAGCAGTAAAAGGTTTGCGGGCTGGGCTATCAGTTTGCCAAGCAGCACCCGGCTCTTCTCCCCGCCTGAAAGGACGGATACCTTTTTTAAAGCCTCGTCCCCGCCAAAAAGCATCGCCCCGCAGATATTGCGCGCATTTTTGCGGCTAGGCACGGGCATGGCGCCAAGCACTTCGTCTTCTACAGTCATGGCCGGATCCAGCCGTGCGACGTTGGTCTGCCCGAAATAAGCAATGGCCGATTTGCTACTGTAACTGACACCGCCGCTATCCGGTTTAATCTCACCCGCCAGGATTCTCAGCAGCGTGGTTTTGCCCTGGCCGTTCCTGCCTGTTACCGCGATGCGGTCCTTTCTGCCCACTGATAAACTGAGCCCTTTAAAAAGCGGGCTCTCCGGCCTGTACCCGAATGAGATGTCATCTGCCCTTATCAGCCATTTGCTTTCGTGCGGCGCGTAATTGAATTCGAATTCAAGCGCCTTTTCCCCGGACAGTTTCTCCTGCCGGCCCTTTCTTTGCAATCCCTTTATCTTCGACTGCACCGCCCTGGCACGCGTGGCCTGCGCCCTGAACCGGTTTATGAATTCCTCAACCTCCCTCCGTTTTTTTTCATCGTTAATTCGGGTCCGTTCGTATACTTCTTCATCGGCCAGTATCTGTTCATAAAATTTATGCGTGCCGCCGGCCGTCTTCTTCATCTGCGCGCGGTGTATCCCGATGGTGTGAGTGGTAACGGCGTCCATGAAGTCCCTGTCGTGGGTTATCAATATCAGCTCGCCTCTCCATTTTTTAAGAAACTGCTCCAGCCACATGGAAGAGACTATGTCCAGGTAATTGGTGGGCTCGTCCAGCAGAAGAAGATTCGGCTCCTCCAGAAGGAGCTTTGCAAGATTCAGCCGTACCTGGAACCCTCCCGAGAGGTCAAGCGGATGACGGCAAAAGTCCTCCCGGTTAAAGCCAAGCCCCATTAGCACCATCTCAGCCCTGTAGGCCTGCGCTTCAGACGAAGGATCCGTTTTAAGCCCAAGCATGGCCTCGGCCAGTACGGTTTCTCCACTGAAACTTATATGCTGCGAGAGGTGCCCGGCCCTGTAATCCCTGGGTATGTTTATCGAGCCCTCATCGGGCTGCTCGCTTCCTAAAATCATGCGAAAAAGCGTGGTCTTGCCGGAACCGTTTCTCCCCACAAGCCCGCAGCGTTCCCCGGCCCCCAGTGTAAAGGACGCCCTGTTAAAAAGCATATGCCTGCCATATGCCTTTGTGATGCAGTTTGCCTGGACCATCATTTATTTTACGTTTTTTCTTCCGGCTGGCGCATCTTCAAAATGATAATGAATCGCTGTTTAAGAACTTTAAGAAATTGCGGCACATGCAGACCTGGAGGTTAAAACCGGCATGGAGAAGAGTTGCTTTCTAAAGTTAAGGCAAGGCGGTTATGAAGTCTCTTCCATTTGGAGGCGCAGGTCCTTTAAAACCTTGAGGTGTTCGTCTTCAAGTCGGCCAAGTTCCTGGATAAGCACCTGTACCTGCGGATCCTGCACCCGGCTCGCAAGATTCTTATAATAGACAATCGTGTCCGCCTCTGCCTTTAGGGCCACTGCAAGGGCACCGATCTCATCCAGAAAAACGTAGTTTTTCAGCCAGTCCCCGGTCTCTCTGACCGGAATGCCGCCCTCAATCTGGTCCGGCTTGACCGTTTTGCTGAATTCGTCAAATGACAGGGGCTCCCTCTCTTCCATCAGGGCGGAGTAAAAATGACGGAGATATCCCATGTGGCCCGCCTCCCACCCGGCAAGCCTCTGGAAGGTTTCCCTGACAACCGGTTCGTGGGCGCTCTGGGCCGCCCTCTCATAAAATTCCTTCTGTCCCTTTTCCATCGTGTACGCCTCTATTATCGCCTCTGAAAGCCCGGTCTTTCCGGATATCATCGCGGTAAAAACCTCCTTTAATAAGACGATTATATCACCACTGAATAATATATATACCCGGTTGCGCCGCGCGGCCCTATAATTTAGTTAGATTTTCGCCAAAGGAGGACAAGAGATGAAAGTATTTATAACCGGGGCATCCGGGTACATCGGATTCAATGTTGCGCGTGCTTTCAGGCGCGCCGGGCACGAGGTATGGGGGCTTATCCGTAATGCCGCCAAGGCCGGACGGCTTTTAAAGGCGGAGATAAGTCCCGTCCTTGGGAACATGCGCGAGCCGGAAAGCTACAAGCCAATAGCTGAAACATGTGGTGTTCTTGTGCATGCGGCCATGGAGATGGGCGCCGAGGCAGCCATGCTGGATTCGCTTACAGTTGATGCGCTGATATCCACTGCAAAAAAGGGCGCCTGCCCAAAAACATTCATTTACACAAGCGGCTGCTGGGTATACGGCAATACCGGGAATGTTCTTGTGGATGAGACCTCGCCCCTGCGGCCGCCAAGGCTGGTTTCCTGGAGGCCCCAGGTAGAGCAGAAGGTGCTTGGGGCAAAAGAAGTCCGTGCGCTGGTGCTGAGGCCTGGTTGCGTATATGGAAAGGGACAGCGGCTGCTTTCTTCCTGGTTTTCGGGGGCGGTCTCCGGCAGCCTCCTGGTAACCGGCGGCCTGAACCGCTGGGCGATGGTGCACGTGGACGATCTGGCCCAGGGCTATCTCCGCGCTGCCGAAAGCGGGTTTTCGGGCCAGATATTCAATCTGACGGACCAGTCCAGGTGGACAGTGCAGGAGGTAGTGGAAGCCATAGCGGCGGCCGCAAATTACAAAACACATATAAATTATGTGCAGGTTTCCGATGCGGTCTCCCGTATGGGTGACATAGCCGAATGCCTGGCTCTGGACCAGAACATAGACTCTGCAAAGGCCAGGGGCATGCTTGGCTGGGTGCCCAGGCACAGGGGTTTCTGTGACGAGGCAGGGCTATATCTACATAGCTGGCAATCGTGGAAGGCCACGGAGGAGGAAGCCGGGCTTATTGCAAAGGCGTAAAAGGCCAGGGACAATCCGGTTTTAAACCTTTCAGGCCCTGGGCTGTCTCTATTTATAGAGCAACCGGATGCGGGCACGCTTGAGTTCCGGGGCAGGAGGCATTATTATTTATGCTTTATTGCCATTGCATTCGGTGATAGGATTCAGTATTGAAAAAGGAAAACGCTCGTATAAAGAAAAGCTGAAAGAGCGAGAGGAGGCGAGGATCCATGAAGATGTTTTCACGATTAAGTAGCCCGATTGGCGTGATATCTGTTTGCCTGGTTCTGCTTGCGGCGGGCGTGCTTGGCACACCGGCTCCGTCTTCCGCGCAGATGGCAATAGGCGTATCCGTTACGATTGCCCCGCCGCCGCTGCCAGTTTATGTGCAGCCGGTTTGTCCCGGCCCCGGCTATATCTGGTCGCCTGGATATTGGGCCTGGGACCCCGATTTCGGGTACTATTGGGTGCCTGGAACATGGGTGCTAGCTCCCTTCATTGGCGCACTATGGACCCCCGGCTACTGGGGTTGGAGTAACGGCTTTTACGTCTGGAACGCCGGCTATTGGGGGCCAGTTGTAGGCTTTTACGGCGGCATCAATTACGGTTTCGGTTACACCGGGTATGGTTACGGAGGCGGTTACTGGCGTGGCCGCAATTTCTATTACAACCGCACCGTAAACAATGTTAACATCACGAACGTCAGGAACGTGTACAGGCGGCAGGTTATTGTGCGCAACGTCTCCAGGGTCAGCTTTAACGGCGGACGCGGGGGCATCGCCGCCCGCCCAACCGCAACACAATTGAGAGCGGCGCATCAACGGCGCTTTGGCCCTGTGCAGGCACAAACAAGGCAGGCCGCCATTGCCCGTGCCACTCCCCGGCTGCGGGCCAATGTAAATCACGGCAGGCCGCCCATCGCCGCCACTCAAAGGCCAGGCGTGTTCAGAGGCAAAGCAGTTGTGCCGGCAAGAAGGGCAGGGGGGCCGTTCAGGGCAGCCCCCGGAAGGCGGCAGTTCGCTCCCAAAGGACGGCAACAATATTCTCCCAGAGGACGCCAGCAATATTCGCCTGGAGGACGCCAGCAGTTCGCTCCCAAAGGACGGCAACAATACACCCCCAGGGGGCCGGTGCGCCAGGCGCCGTCTGGCCAGCGGGGCCGTTCTGCGCCAAGGCGGCAGCAGCAAGGCGGCCCTGGAGGCGCAGGACGTGACGGAGGGGGCGGAGGCAGAGACGGATTTAACGGGCCGCGTTAAAATAAAGGGCGGCGGCATGCCGCCGCCGCATAAATATAAGTATCAGGGGGTTTTAACGTGGCAGATTTCTTTAACGCCTTTGAGGTATTCGAGATGGCGGAGCAGATAGAGCGCAACGGCGGCAAGTTCTACCGCACGGCCGCTTCCCTTGCAAAGGATGAGGGATTAAAAAACGCGCTCCTTCAGCTTGCCGCAATGGAGGACGAGCATATCCGGGTATTCTCCTCCATGAAGCAGGGGCTTTCGGGGCAGCCCTGGGCGGAAGGGTTTGAGCAGGAAAATGATGCCGTGCTCTTCCTGAGGGCCATGGCCGGGGGGAAGGTATTCGGTCCGCAAAACGACCCTTCAGATATCCTGCACACAATGAGCATGGAGGACATACTTGCAAAGGCAATTGAGCTTGAAAAGGAATCCATCGTCTTTTATACAGGGATAAAGGAGCTTGTTCCGGCAGACCTGGGCAGGGAGAAGCTTGACGGAATCATCCGGGAAGAGATGCGCCACGTAAGGATGCTTATCGAACGGCTGGAATTGCTGGAAGCCGGGGCTTAGGCCTCCGGCATGGGCAGCGGCGGGGCCGGGCTGGAGACGGCCCGGACCAGCGTTAATTTTTCCGGCGCCGGCCCTTACCGTTGTCCGCGATCAGGCCATAAAGATTCCCAGGCGGAGAAACGCCCCTCTTGTCGATTGATATTTCCGTCATGGAATAATGCGGTTTGGCATCGCGGTTAAGCGCCACAAGCGCCCGGACCACTTCCCATCTTACGCTGCCCTTTTCCGCCATCTTCGTGATCTCCTCGAGGGCTGTCCGGTTATCGTAGCAGACTGGACGGTATGGCCGGGCTGACAAAAGCGCGTCATACACATCGCAGACGGCTATTATCTCTACAAGGATATCATCCAGCCTGATTCCCCGCGGATACCCGGTGCCGTCTCTCCTTTCGTGATGGTCCCTGGCCACACGGCAGGCAAGGCAGTCCGGGTCCCCCAGATAATAGCTCAGCAGGACGTACCCGGCCGCGGCATGGCCATCCAGAATGCTTCTTTCCTGCTTCGTTAGGGGCGCCGTTTTTTTGATTATATCAAGCGGCACGCATGCCTTGCCGATATCATGGACAGGCCCGGCCGCGGACAACTGCAACAGGCGCTGGAAATCTGGAGTGAACTCCTTTGCTATCCGCGTTGAAAGGGCAAAGACCATCAGGAAATGCCGGTAAGAATAAAAATCGCCCTCCTTGAAGTAATCAAGCGTTTCCAGAAGCGGGGCGGCCAGACGGATTTTTTTCATGCATTCAAAAAGTCCGGACGTGCTTCCGGCCCCGCTGAATATCGTGTTGTAGGGCGCTTCGCATATGAACTCCGCAATGTCTTTTTTCAATGTGCCGTATCCGGCAAGGGAGGCTGTGCGGCTGAAATGGCCGGCCCTTCTGCTTTTTCCGGAGGAGATTATACCGGCCATCAGCTCCGCCGAGAGGACAGCCCCGGCTGGCGCCAGCAGCTTGTTATCCAGAGTGGTTACGCCCTGTTTCAGTATCAAATCGGGCATCGCTTGCCCTCCCAAGATAATATAGGAAGCTTAAAAAATTTTTTCAAGTGCAATTGCACATCATGGGAAAATGATGTCTCTGGGCGGGCTTGGGATTATTTTAATCTCCAAGCATCTCTTTCATCCTGGAAAAAAACGCGTTGGCCCTGGCTTTTTCCCTGTTTTCCTTTTCCTCCCCGGTTTCCGCGGGATCGATATCCGCGTCGCTTGCCTGCCTGATTACATCGCAGGGTATTTCACCGATGAACCTGGAAGGTGTATAGGGCTCGCTCTTGCCATACTTCATCCGGCGCATGGCGCAGGTGAGGTAAAGCACTTTCATCG
>JAJYLE010000024.1 GCA_021788025.1 Nitrospirota bacterium | reverse complement strand
AGTTGCCCAAGGTACATGCTGAAGTTGCCGATGGCATTTAAAATCCATTGGAATACCGTAAGGTGAAGAGCGTATTTCATGGGCTTGACAAACCCTCCAATTATACGCAGCCTTAAAACGAAATAAGCAGTTGCCAGGGCAAGATAAGGCAGCATAATCTTCACACGGAACGGCCAGGAGGCCGTCTTTCCCGTTCTGCCGTCTTTTGCCGGAAAAGCAATCTCATATGCCGCTATGGCTAGTGGCAGCGAAAGCGCTGTTTCCTTGCACATGAACGAAAGGACGAAAAAGAGACAGGAAAGAGAGATGCCTTCCTTAACTTCCCCCTTTCTCCATAAAATAAAAAAATAAAGAGATAACAGGTAAAAAAGAGTGTAAGAAAGCTCAGGGAATGATGCGATCCATGCGACTGCCTCGGTATGTGCTGGGTGCGCGGTAAAGAGCAGGGCCGAAAAAAATGCTACCCCGAAAGCCCTGCGCGAAGAAATGCCGCCTGTTTCAAAGACCTCCAGGGCAAGTAGAAATACCATAACCGAAACCCCGGCGTTAAATACAATATTCAGCAGATGGAAACCCATTGGCCCCGGGCCGAAAAGGTGATAAACGAGCATATAGCCAAGATGCATGCCGGGCCTGTAGTAATTTGTATTTCCATTCATGAACCCCCAGGTATTTACGGTGAGTATAGTGGGGATGAATTTAATGCTCCTTATCCATACGTTACATTTCACCTGGTCTGCATCGTCCCAGACAAACCCGTTGTGGAGAGTATTGAAATAGAGGGCTAAGGAAGCAGCTGCTATTATCAGGATGGCAACGGTGTTGCGGTTTTTCGAACTCAAGGACATCAATTAATTCTAATTCATGTGCTCTTTTCCCCGCCAGCCCCCCCTGCGGCTCCGCTGAATGTAATCTAGATCACGAATCTCATTAAGGCGGGAACAAAACTAGCCGAAAAACAGACATTGGCTGACAATTTTTGTCAATAAATGGTATTTATCATATGTATAACTATTTGAAAATTAAGATTTTATTTTTGGCATCAAAACTGCATTATAGAAAACGTCATTTTTGGACGAACCATAAACCCCTTTATAAAAAGGGAAGGAGGAAGAAAGATGTTAAAAATGGTTGCAAGAGTAAGAAACAGAAAAGGCTTTACGCTTATCGAACTGCTGGTGGTTGTGGCGATCATAGGTATATTGGCCGCCATCGCCATACCGGCCTACATGGGTTATCAGAAAAACGCAAAGAAAAAAGCTGTGCAGGAGAACTTCGACGCGGCGACCAGGTATATCCAGGCCGAGATGTCCAAGTACTCCTATGATGCATCCGAAGTCACCCAGGATGTCATTATTTCTCTCGATCCGTCAAGAATCAAGCTGGATCCGTGGAACAGCTCGAATCCTGCTTTTTCAGCCAGTGCTGGTAACGGTACTACCATACCCAATAGCTTTGTAGCGGGACAGGTCTTGATCTGGGGCACGCACTCTGGTGACGTCTCAACGGCATGCTCCTATCAATCGGATCCGGATTCTATAATATCCATCGGCGTGGTAACTGACCCGTCATTATCCCAGTCTTCGGAGGTTGCAACGCTGGACTGCTCGAAAGTCTAGCGCCAATTTTTGCAGAGGGCAGGGGGTTATCCCTGCCCTCTCTTTATTTTAAACGGGCACATGATTTATATTTAAAAATGGATAAAAAAGGGTTTACTCTTATCGAAGTGCTGGTTGCTGTGGCGATCATCGGCATTCTTTCTGCGATAGCCATCCCCATGTATCGCGGTTACGAGAAGGGTGCGGCCAGGCAGGAGGCCACCTCAAACCTGCAGGGGCTTTCGCTTTGCCTGGAGGAGTACTTCTCCGAGAGCAACCAGTATCTGCCCGCGGGAACCAATCCGCCGCAAACATATGACTGGACCGAGACCAGCGGCGGCGTTGTGACAAACGGATTGAACTGGCTTACATGCTTTACCCCGCAAAAGGCTGCCGCAGGCGCGTTAAATAATTACAATTATGAACTCGTCGTTTCGTCTGTCAGTGCCTATGTTGCATCCGCCATACCGGTGAGAGGGCCCGTTACTAACGACGCCACTTTCACCCTGGACAATACCGGGTTTAAAAACGGAACTCCTTTCAATCCTTGGCCACAATAGAGACCCGAGCCGTCCGGATTAAAGACATCTTTAATAGCGATCTAGGCATGGCAGGTGCTGGTGCGCTGGTCCTTTATGCCATGCTCCTTGCCAGCCTGACCCCCATCATATACGTGGCTGACAGCGCATTGATAACAACCGCCAGTTATTATCTATCGCCGGCATTTCCGCCAGGCTATCCACTGCCTATATCGATTGACAAACTGTTTACTTTCCTGCCGGCTGGTTCCATAGCATACAGGACAAATCTGGCTGATGCCGTCCCTGCCTGTGTAGCTTTCGCATTAGTTTTCTGGCTGGCCCGCGGATTTGGCGCAAACAAAATGCTGGCCCTGTCAGCTGCTACCCTTTCGGCGTTGCTGCCCCTTGCCTTTTCCCAGTCTCTAATTGCCGAGGTCTTTACGCTTAACAGCGTGTTTTGTCTTCTTGTGCTTTATCTTGGCCTGCGGGCGCTTGAGGACGGGGACGCGCGGTATCTTTACGCATGCGCCTTTTTGTTCGGGCTTGGCACCGGAAATCACCATACGCTGGCCCTGCTGCTGCTTCCGATAGCATATCCTGCTATTAAACTGGGCCGCAAGAGGCCGGCCCTGTTTTTTTACTGCTTTATCTTCCTGTCCGCCGGGTTCATGATAAACCTGCTAATTGTTTTAAGGAGCTTTGCCGTTAAGAATTCAGCATTCATTTATGGCGTGGCTTTTAACCCGTCTGAGTTTTTGGACATCTTTTTTAGAAAGGCATACAGTACAAATACCCTTCAGTCTCTGCAGCTGCTTGGCGGCGGGGGGGCGACAGGGATTTTCATTTGGCTGCAGGGTTTTGTAAACCTGTTCAAATATGTGATCGCATATAATTTCGGGCCTGTCATTTCCTGGCTTGTTCTGGCTTCCATTCTCTTTTTGCCGTTTATTAAAGACAAACGGGCCTGGTATCTCCTTCTTGCGGCAGTCCCCTGGCTTTTTATTTTGCCCAGGATGACCTTCACCGGAACAATTCAGACCGAAAGAAATGTTGACATCGTCCGCCGCTATTACGTGCCACTGCTTTATATCCTATGCGTAATACTATCCTTTCAGGCATACAGGGTATATTTTCTAGTGAAAAAAACTGGGCTAAGGACGGTCAAGCTGGCCGGTGCGCTTCTGCTTGTGCCTTTATTCTATTTACCTTCGTTGCCGGGGCTTTCGGTTTCTAATGATTACCTTGCGTATGACCGGGCGAGGGACAGCCTAAGCGCCATGCCACCTGAAAGCATATTCTTATTATATGGTGATAACGTTGCATTCGGAACTTATTATGCTCAGTGGATAGAGGGATACAGGCAAGACATATTGACACTGACTAAAAATCCCCTAACGGGCAACCTGGACATTTATGGCAGGTCCAGCATTTACCTGAACGGGAATATCTTCAGCTTTTTTAAACTGCGCAAGGGACTTCCCTTGAGTTTTCCTTTATCGTATCTGGATTCAGAAGTGGTAAAAGGCAAATTCTTTGTGCCGCTTGATAAAGCATTGCCGGAATTTCTAAAAAAAAGATACAAGTTGACGAAATTCGGCTCGCTTTCGTATAGGGCCACATTTAACGGCCAGCCTTCGGCTGTGCAAACGGACGATTTCATAGCCGGGAACGTGGATAAACTCAATTATGAAAGGTCGGTTGGCGCGCCAGGCGGAACTTTTCTTGCCGATGAGATAAAAAACCTGTACGGATTTTCGCTGCTGACCGCGCTTTCAATCAAAGGCCCCGGACCTGGTACCGTTTCCATGGGCGCCGCCGCGCTCAGGCTTGTGAACCCGGAGAATTTCCTCCCTTATTTTGTTAACCTGCTTGTCAAAAGCAGCAGTGGCGATCCGCTTGTATTTCTTAAATGGACGGAGCAGAATATGCCGTATACCAAGATGGCCGAAATGGCCCATGTGCTTGAATATGTAATGCTGTCCGAGATGGGATCTAAGGAAGCTGCCGTGAAATACGATTATCTGGTTAAAAACGGACTGTTAATATATTTGGATAACGTAAAAGAAATATACGACACCGCAATGAAGGATGCTGGAGTTACTATTCATATTGCCTCCTCTGCGTCATCCGGCACATAAGGTGGCTGCTTTAATCAAATACCTCTCGAACTCGCCCGTTATCTTCTCCCACGTATAACCGGCGGCAAAGGCCCTGCCGTTTGCAGCCATTTGAGACCGGGCGGATTGGTCATCCAAAAGCTTATTCACCTGACAGGCAAGGGCCTGCGGGGCATCTTTTTTAAAGGCAAGCCCAAACCTGTTCTCCACAGCAAACCTCAGCTCCGGTATGTCATTCACAACAACCGGCTTCCCGCACGCGGCGGCCTCCAGTACCACTATGCCCTGCCCCTCGTACCTGGAAGGCAGCACGAAAAGTTTTGCCCTGGCAAGTGCGTCCCTTTTTTGTGTTTCTGATAAAAACCCGGTGAGGAGGACTTTTTCCCCAAGCCCTTTTTCTTTTATTGTTTTTCTGATCTTCTCTTCGTCGGGGCCTTTGCCCGCAATTAAGATTTTTGTGTTTATATCAGGCGCGGCATCCAGCAGAATATCCAGCCCTTTATTAAACATATGCAACCTGCCGATAAAAAGGACATAGTCCTCCTCCGGCTGGTTCATTTTCAGCAGGGCTTCATCTATTCCGTTGGATATTATTGCCGCATTTTTTAGTGCAAAGTGTTCAGCCGTTCTTTTGGAAACGGTGATAATGTTTTTAAAAAAACGGGGATATATTCCCTGAAGCGCCGCAAACGGCAGTCCAAAAACAAAAAAACGGCTGAACAGGCTTGCCTCTTTATGATGGAGCTGAAGAATTACTGGTTTTTTTATCCCGATAAAAGAAAAGACCGGATTCCACGGGGCGAAGTCCTCAATAATGATATCAGCTTCGTCTGCTTTTTTGCGGAGATAGGCCGCCGCCTTTGCGGCGTAGCAGAAGGTGCTTGCAATATAATTGTTGCGGCTGGAGCCTAAAAAAATATAACTGATACCTTCGTGGGTTATATAATCCTTTGCCCCCGGATACATGCCGCTTATAACGGTTATCTTGTGGCGTGCCGCCAGCCTTTTATTTATTTCTTCCGCGCGTACTGCACCGCCTCCGCCCACCCAGGGATTGCCCGTGTGGTCATATAGGAAATGGAGTATTTTCATTTCCCTGTTATAACAAATTTATGTAAGGCAAACGAGACTTCCGGCTGGCCGAATTTTGAGTTGTCCTGCTCCCAATAGCCTGGGGAGGTTAAATAGGGATTGCCGATCGCGAATTTTGACCAGGTCCCTTTAAATGCCGTTTGGGATATTACCGTTGAGAAAGGCCGGAAATAAAGTTTGTTGAGGCCGTTTTTCACCATTGAACGCGGGATGCCAACTTTATAGAGATTCCAGCCGTTGCGAAGGGCCAGAACCGCTATTTTCTTTCCGTTTATTCCAACCTCAACCCGTTTATCGCTAAGTGACGGGTTTGGGTTCAATTGCAGGTCCAGTTCGTAATCGGCAAAAACGTCCAGGTTGGCCAGCAGCACTGATTTTTTCCCTGCGGCAATGGCATATCCGTAATTGCCGGCGTGGAGGCCGTTTATCCAGCCGTCATAAAGGTATAGGATGGAGGCTTCGGTTGCCGCATCAATTGATATCTGGCTGGAATGAACGTATCTGGTTTTGTATACGGCAGTTGCAGTATCATCGTAAATCTTATCCATTGGGAGTACGCTGTTTAAATACCGCTCCTGCGGCAACACACTAGCCAGGTATTTTTTAACGGAATTTTTATCCAGTTCGCCAGGCGGAAGCCGGTGGACTATAACATAATCCACCCCAAAGAGGTTCAGGAAATAGGGCGCTTCCTTCTTATCGTAAGCCTGTGCAAGGCGCATTGAATTTTTATTAGCATACAGAGAGTGCATAACAAAAAGGCTTCTGTAAACCGGCAGGTTGAAATAAGACCAAAATGTTTTTGCGGGCACGCGCGATAAATAGCCGTCGAACAGTTTCTTTTCGTGCAAGGATTGGTAATAAAGCAGGTAATCGGCCGGATATCCCTCATACCCGAAGCCCCAGTGAATGAAAGCTGGTATTTCAAGCACTGTCCGTGCATTTTTATCCTGGGCTATTTTTTTATATATTGGCGGTATTTTGCATTCAAAAATTCCGTACGGGATGGCAATATACTCAAGCAGAATTAGCGGCAGCACGATTGAAAAAAGAAAGGCCTTTTTTCTGAAAACCGCCTCCATGCCGCGCGCCGCGAGCATGGACAGCGAAAGGACCGCATATATGCTCAAACGCACAGGGTCCCTGAAATGCACTAAAAAGCCGCTCAGGGTAAACAATTTATACGGCAAAGGCACGGGCATTTGTTTCCCCAGAAAGTGAAGATAAGGCCCCATTGCCAATAAAAGAAAAGCGGCAGCTGAAGCCGCCCATAATTTGCACTCCTTATCCAGGCGTGTTTTAAAAAGGGCGTAAATCGAGAAAAATACCGCGATTACCCCCAGGTAAGAATAGTTTTCCTGCCCGGTTAGAAGGTGGCTGAAGGAGAATCTTCCAATTGCCGGATTTGAACTGTCTGGAGAGAAAAAACCGGCTATATCGGCAACGTTTAAAGTTATGCCGATTCCTTTCAGGGTGTATTTCCCCAGCCCCCCGCCCGACATGCCTTCACTGTAAGCGGCCCAGGTTACCGGGAGGACGAAAGGCAAAGATATTAACAAAACAGGCGAAAACCTTTTTGCAAGTTCAGCCGGTTTTTGAGCTCTTGTTATCAAATAATACGCGATTATGATCGCTGTAAAGATGCAGACGGCAAGAAAAGCATAATAATCTGTAAAGAAGTTGAATATAAGGAAAAGGCCGGCTAGGAAGGCGCTTGCTAACCAGCTTTCCTTTTCATCAAAGGCCATCAAAATGAAAAACAGATAAAAAGGTACCCATTGGGTCATGGAAATGTTGTAGGGCTCAACGCACCGGAATGAAGCAAATATGAGCCCTGCCGCGAATGCCGCCTTCCGGTCTGTAACCAGCCTGCCAGCAAGCAGAAATACACCCAGCCCCGATAGTGCAAAAGCAAGCAGTGTAAACAGATTATAAACAGCGGGCAGGGGCAGAAAATACTGAAGTGGTATGGAAAAAAGCCCATTCAGGAATATGAGGGCGTGCAGAACCAGTCCGGTTCTGTGAGGATAAAAAAGATAGTCCGTGTAGAACGGGTTTGTCTTCAGGTCAACAATGGCGTGCTTTATCCACCAGTAATTCCATATGAAGATCTGATCGTCACTGCCGGAGCCTATTACTCCGGTAGAAAAATGCAGCGCCATCGGCCAGGTCATCACGATGGATAGCAGAAGGTAAGCGGAAAATGCGGCAAGGGCCGGCTTTAAACCGGCGATGCTTCTTGCGGGTTCAATCTCTGGCCGGTCTGCCGTCAAAGTATATGATTATAACATGAGGAGGACAGGCGTCTCCTTATGCTTTTTGCCCCTGTGTTTTTTGCCCCCGACCGGGGGCATGGTTTAGTCTCAGCCGCAGGGGAAGTAGTTTATCTCGTAGCCTTCCGCCCGGAATGACTGCCGCAGTTCCGCTCTTTGCTTTGGCGTCAGCGATTCATAGGCCTTTTCGGTGGCTTCAGGAGACGGTTTTACGCAGCTTCCTGCATAAAGCTCCTTCCGGGTGGCTTCGGGGATGGATGTTGTCCTTTTAAGAATCCTGGCCAGGTCCCCGCTGTCACAGATCATTTTTGTGATGCCTTGTTGTCTGCTTGCAAAATAGTAAGCCCGGCCGCCTTTATACATTACGAACCGTTGCGAGCAACCCATAACCAATACTGCCGCCAGCGCCATCAAGACCAGTGTTTTTTTCATCTCCCCAGTGCCTCTTCTATTTTTTTGATGTTTCCGGGGGCTGCCCAGTCGTTCTGCCCCGGTATGTTTTCGAGGATATCCCCGTTTTTTCCTATGATGTAGGCCCTTGGCAGGCCAAATACGGTATACAGGTCCTGCCCGACTTCCTCGTCCTTGTCCATCAGGACGGGAAATGGAAGCGGCGTGCGGGAGAGGTATTTCTTAAGCCGCCCGGCGGAGTCCGCCTCGGATACCGCAAGCACCTCGAAAGGCCTGCCCTTCATTTTCTCTTTCAGGCTGGCAACGGAAGGCATCTCTTTTACACATGAGCGGCAGTCCAGCGACCAGAATATGAGCAGGACCACTTTCCCCTTGTAATCAGAAAGTTTATAGGCCCTCCCATCCACCCCCTGAAGCGAGAAAGCAGGCGCATTGGAAGCTGCATATGCGGACCCGGCAGCGGAAAGCAGAATAGTGGCGGCAAGGAATAATAGAACGAGAGGAAAAGAGTTTATCAGTTTATAAACTCTATGCATGCGCTATTATAGCACGTGGATTGCAGCAAGGAGCAATATGTTAAAATGATACTTCAAAAGGCAGGGCGGTTAGCTCAGCTGGGAGAGCACCACGTTCGCAACGTGGGGGTCGAGGGTTCGAATCCCTTACCGTCCATAACAAAAAAAGAAGGCCCCAACCGGGGCCTTTGCTTTTTTGCCAGATTACTGGATTAAGACTTCTTCCCTTTTGTCTTCTCCCAGTCCTTGAGGAATTTATCCATCCCTATATCAGTTAATGGATGTTTTGCAAGCTGCCTTATCACCTGGAAAGGTATTGTGGCCACGTGCGCCCCGGTGCGGGCGGCGTCCAGGACGTGGACGGGGTTTCTGATGCTGGCCACTATTATCTCGCTTCTGAAACCGTAATTTTCGTATATCGTGACCAGGTCCGAGATAAGCTCCATCCCCACCTGCCCGATATCATCCAGCCGCCCAACAAACGGGCTTACGTATGTGGCGCCCGCCTTTGCGGCCAGAAGCCCCTGGAGGGCCGAAAAGACCAGCGTTACGTTTGTCTTTATTCCCTCCGCGGAAAGGGCCTTTACCGCCCTGAGGCCGTCTTCCGTAATCGGGACTTTTACGACGATATTGTCAGCTATCTTTGCAAGCCCTTTTGCCTCTTTTATTATTGCCTTGGCCTCAAGAGATACCGCCTCCGCGCTTATGGGGCCTTTTACTATGGAGCATATCTCCTTTATGAGCGCCACCGGCTCCATGTTTTCCTTGCTTATAAGGCTGGGGTTTGTGGTCACCCCGTCTATCACGCCCATCTCCCAGGCGCTTTTAATCTCGTCCAGGTTGGCCGTATCAATAAAGAATTTCATTCTGTCCTCCGTTTTGTGACTTTTCAAGCCTCAAGGCCAATGAATCGATAGTATACTCCGAAGCTGTTTTGAAAGGGTAGGCTGGCGGTCAGCCGGAAGGCAAAAGCCTTTTTTCCAGAAGGTTTACTATATGGGAGGCGTTTACGCCGCCTTTTTTCAGCTGAATTATGCAGGCCGGGCAGGAGGTGATTACCTTTGTGTGGCCTTTAAGCGAGCAAACGCGCTTTGCAAGGAATTCGGCCGCAAGCTCCTTTGACGTGATAGACAGGCTGAACCCGCAGCAGTCATCCGGAGTGCGCTCTATGCCCAGGGATTTCAGTATTTCGGAAGGATTTGTCTTAAGCCCATGCCCCAGGTGGCAGGGGTTATGCCAGAGTATATTTTCGTTTTCTTTTTCAGCGGCGTTGTTCAATTTATCAAGGTCGAGCGTTTTGGCGAGGAAGCCTGTTGCTTCGACAGCTTCCGGAATGCCCTGGCCCACAAGATTTTTGTATTGGTTTTTGAGGGCGTGGGCGCATGTTGGGCAAGGGCTTATTACAGCCTCCGCGTTTAATTTGCCGAATATGCCTATGTTCCTGGCCGCAAGTTTTTTTGCCTCATCCTCCAGGCCAAGCGCACGCAGGGGAGCGCCGCAGCAGACTTCGGCCCTGGGGAGCACTACTTCGTATCCAAGGGCGGCCAGCAGGTTTATAAGGCTCTCCCCGACATCGGGCATCAGATAGTTTGCGGCGCACCCCGCAAATACCGCCACCCTTCCTATAGTTTTGGCGGGTTTTACAACCTGCACCTCATCCCGGAGCGGGCGTTCCGGAAACTCCAGCGGAAAAGGCACAGCGGACCTTACAAATTTGAATCTCATGCCGGCCTTTGCGGCCTTCACCGCCTGCGCAGGGTTTCTAACCGCAAGCCTGGCCGCAAGTTTCAGAAGGAAACGGTCCTTCCTGGCGGCCCTGCTTACGGCAGCCCTGCCGGAATAGATTATTTCTGTTGGCTTAAGCCCAACGGGGCAGATGCTGTCGCATTTGCCACACAAAGCGCACCCCATGAGCCTTTCTTTGAATCCCGATGGCGGCTGGGGCGGCCCTGCCTGCCCCGGCCCGGCTTTCCCGGCCAGCATTCCATCAACAAGCGCCAGCAAGCCCCTTGGGGCCCATGATTCGTTCTGTTTGATTGCAAATAACGGACAGCCTGCATTGCAGGCGGCGCATTTGGCGCAGTCTTTAAGCCTGCTGTTTTCCACTTGAAAAAACATCCATGTTAAGATTGCCGGGCCTGAGGCCTTCGATATCCAGGCAAATGTATTTGAAATATGGCCTCAAGGCTTCCGCTATTGCCTCTCTCATTGATACTGCCCGCTCAAAATCTTCCGGCGGCAGTTCTATCCTCGCTATTTCCCCGTGATAGCGGACGCGCAATTGGCTGAACCCCAGTACCCTCAGGGCGTTCTCGCATTCGGAAATGCGGCCCAGTATACCGGGCGTAACAGGCGTGCCATAGGGGATGCGCGACGACAGGCAGGGCGACCCCGGCTTGTCCCAGGTGGAAAGACCAAGCTCTCTTGAAAAGCGGCGTATCTCCTGCTTGCCGATATTCAGCTCGATTAGCGGGCTTTTTACGCCATGTTTCCGTGCCGCTTCCCGCCCTGGCCGGTAATCGTTTAAATCATCGGCATTGGAGCCGTCCAGCACATTGATTATGCCTTCCCGGTCCGCTATTTGCCGCAACTGCGCAAAGAGCTCGTCCTTGCAAAAAAAACATCTGTCTGGCGGATTTTGGGAATAGTTTGAATTTTTAAGCTCGCGGGTCTTTATCAGCCTGTGCTCCACGCCGATGAGGCCGGCCATCCGGATTGCGTCTTCAATATCCCATTGCGGATGGCTCTCCGATGTGGAAGTGACCGCCAGCGCCCTGATCCCCGAAAGTTTCAGCGCCTTCAATAAAAAAGTGCTGTCTACTCCGCCTGAATAGGCAAGCACCGCGCTCTTAAGCGTTTCCAGGTAAGCGGTAAGGCCTGAAAGCTTGTCCTGGCTCACTGCGCCGTTATCTCGTAATTCTCCTGGTGGAGCGCGTGGTTTTCATTAACAATCACCTTCATTGCGTAAGTGCTTTCAAGGTCTTCAAGCCTTTGCCGCTCATCATCCAGAAAAAGTTCAGCTACTGACGGGTGGGCGGTTATGATCACCTTTTTTATGCCATGCCTGGCCATCTTTTCGGCCTTCCTGAATATCTCATAGCACAGGGCAACTGCCGACTTTACTGTGCCTCTGCCTTCGCAATAGGGGCACGGTTCCAGGAGGGTGCGCGTAAGGCTCTCCCTTACTCTTTTCCTGGTCATCTGTATAAGCCCCAGTTCCGTTATCTGCGAGATTGTGGTCTTGGCCCTGTCTTTTTTCATGGCGTCCTGCAGGGCGCTGAAGATTTTATGGCGGTTTTCGGCCTTCTCCATGTCTATGAAGTCAACTATGATGATGCCTCCGAGATTTCGCAGCCTTATCTGGTAGGCAATCTCCTTGACGGCCTCAAGATTGGTCCTGAAGATAGTGTCTTCAAGGTCTTCCTTGCCCACGTACTTGCCCGTGTTTACGTCGATAACGGACATGGCCTCGGTCTGGTCTATTACAATATACCCGCCGGACTTCAGCCAGATTTTCCTGCCAAGGGCCCGGGAGATGTCCACCTCCACCCCATAATAATCGAATATGGGCTCGCTTCCGTCGTAAAGCTCTATTTTATCCACCAGTTTGGGGAAGTAATTTCCCACAAACTCCCGGACAGAGTTGTACTCCGGCCCGGAGTCTATCGTCAGCTTTTCAACCCCTGTGGTCATCAGGTCCCGCACGCTCCTGGACACCAGGTCCAGGTCGTTATATATGAGGCATGGCGCGCCGCATTTTTCGGTCTTTTTCTGTATGCTTGCCCAGAGCTGCAATAATAAATCCAGGTCCCCTGAAAGCTCTTCCTGGGTGGCCCCCTCGCTGGCCGTCCTTACAATGAGACCGAAATTTTTAGGCCTTATCAAATCCATTATTGATTTGAGCCTGCCACGTTCTTCTTCGCTTGCTATCCGGCGGGAGATGCCAGTGTGCTCCAGGTTTGGCATCAGGACAAGATAGCGGCCCGGAATGGTTATGTAGGAGGTGACCCTGGCCCCTTTGGTGCCCATCGAGTTCTTGGACACCTGGACGATTATCTCCTGCCCTTCGTGAAGAAGTTCATCAATCTGAAGGTCGTGCCTTTTGGAATGAAGAAAGTCCAGGTTTGACACGCCCTCATCCTCAAATATAGTGGCGTAATCGTCAACAATATCGGTGCGTATATCCGCCACATAGAGGAAAGCGGCCTTTTCAAGCCCTATGTCCACAAAGGCGGAGCGCATGCCGGGAAGTATCCTCAATACCTTTCCTTTATAAATGTTGCCTACCAGGCTGGCATTTTTCTTCCGTTCAATATACACCTCCACTACCTGCCCGCCTTCCAGCAGGGCAAGCCGTGTTTCCTGGCCTGTAACATTTACTATTATATTGTTCATTATTTTAAGGGCTCTTTTAATTCACTGGCGCTTCTGCCGTACATGCCAACCCTGGTCGCGTCCACATCGCAAAGCTCCGCCCCGAATATCTCTTTCACCAGTTCATCAAGCCTGGGTTTGGCCTCTTCAGTGTCCGTTACTCTCAGCAATACGGAGTCCGCGCCTGTTTTCTCACAGCCTTCAACCATTTTCCTGATATCTATTTTTTTGCCGTTATCTCTTTCGGCAAACGAGGAATCTCTTGCAAGAAATTCCGCCGCCTTTTCAGGGACAATGCCTATTATCTCATAATCGTAAACCGATATGAAGCTTTGAAGCGAATCATCCTGCCGCCCTATGTGTACGGCCCGGCTTATTGACAGGCCCGGAGGAAGCTGTGCGTTCAGGAGACTCATGGCCCCTTCCGGGGAGACGTTGCCGTCAAAAACCATATCGAAGCATTCCTTAAGCCCTTTTACCCCCACGCCCAGCGGCGGCCCCAGGGCAAGCTTTGGCGCGGGGTGAAACCCCTTGGAATATTCAACCGGCAGTCCGGCCCTCCGTGCTGCGCGTGAAATTGCGGAGATGATCTCACGATGAGAAAGGTCTGCCAATGGAGAGGTCTTGGAAAACTGGAACCTGATCCTGATTGTATTTGAAACTTCAGATTTCAGATTTGAAACCGGCCCGGAAGAAGAAGCTGCTTCAGCTTCCACCTGGCCGGGGGCGTTTTTAAGCAGCCCGCATTCGCGCGAAAGCCCGCATCCCGAGCAGTTCTGAATGCATCCGGGCGTTTTTCTTCCGGCCAGGGCGGCTTCGTATTCCCGTTTCAAAAACGCATCGCTTACCCCTGGGTCTATTACCGCCCAGGGCAGTTCGTCTTCCGGAGAAAAAACCCTGGCGGCATAAGCGGCGGCGTCCACGCCGGAGCGGTCCATGGCGGTAACCCATTTCCCCCAATCAAATACTTCGCTCCATCCATCCAGCCTTGCCCCGGCCTTATGGGCTTCCAGAAGGAGCCCGGACAGGGATTCATCCCCCCGGGCAAATGCCGCCTCAAGAAGGCTCATCCGCTCGTCATGGCCCTTGAAATTCAGCCCTCTGCCGGAGAGCGCCTTCCTTAAAAAATCCTTTTTCCTGGTTATCTCCGCAATGGGCTCCTGGCCGCACCACTGGAACGGCGTGTGCGGCTTGGGCACAAAGGTGGATACGCCCACGTTCACGGAGGCCCTGCGCGAGTAACCGGCAGCCGTTTTCAAGGCCTTTCTTGCCATGCGGGGGATAGCCTCCACATCCTCGCCGGTTTCGGTGGGCAGGCCTATCATGAAGTAAAGTTTTATGGTAAGCCATCCTTCTTTAAACAGCATTCCCACGGCCCTGTCGAAATCCTCTTCCGTAAGGTCCTTGTTTATGACTGCGCGCAGCCTGTCTGTTCCGGCCTCCGGCGCTATGGTAAACCCGGTCTTCCGGACGGATTTTATCTCCCTCAGCACCTCCTGATTCAGGGCCTTTACCCTTAATGAAGGCAGGGAGACCGCGCACGTTCCGGGCGAGAAAGTGTGGTTGAATTCCCTGATCAGGGGCAGCAGGGCGCTGTAGTCGCCGGCGCTAAGGGATGTAAACGAGACTTCATCGTAGCCTGTTGCGGCAAGGGATTTTTTTGCCAGTTCCAGTATCCGCCGGGGGGAACGCTCCCGGAGCGGCCTGTAAATCATGCCGGCCTGGCAGAAGCGGCACCCCATCGGGCATCCGCGTGATATCTCTATGTTTACCCGGTCGTGCACAATGGGCATGTAAGGCAGCACGGGGTTTTCAGGGTATGGGGCGTCCTCAAGCGACTGGATTATCCTTCTGGCTACCCTGGAGCCTCCTTTGTGTACCTGGGGAACATAGAAACCCGGTATCTCCGACACAGCCTTTAGCAGGGCCTCTTTGCCTTCAGACACCCCGCCTCCGGTCTTCCACCTGTAAACGGTTTCCGCCAGCTCCGTGATGGCTTCCTCGCCGTCGCCAATCAGGAAGGCATCAATAAAAGGGGCAAGCGGGGCCGGGTTTACCGCCGACGGGCCTCCGGCTATTACAAGAGGGTAGCTGTCCTTTAATCTTTCTTCCGAAAAAAGCGGCATCCCCGCCAGCGTAAGCATATTGAGCACCGAACTGAATGAAAGCTCGTATTGAAGGCTGAATCCCACAACATCGAACAGCCCCAAAGGCGTGCCGCTTTCGAGGGAACGGAGCGGCTCTTTTTTGTGCTTCAGATATGCCTCCATGTCCGTCCATGGGTGGAACGCCCTTTCGGCGGAGGCAAACGGCAGCTGGTTTGCTATCCGGGCCAGAATCTTAAGCCCAAGGTGGGACATCCCTACTTCATAGGTGTCCGGGAAGGCAAATGCAATCCTCACGGGCGCGTCCTTGCGCACCGAGTTTACCTCGTTTCCGATATACCTGGAAGGCCGCTCGAATTTAGAGAGTGAAAAAGTCATTTTTTTAGCATATCAGCCGTTTTGAAATTTTGACAAGTTTCCGGAAATGCAATAAATTAAAGGACATGTCTCTCAAGGGGCGCAAATGCGCATAGGAATTATAGGTTCCGGCTACGTGGGGCTTGTCACCGGGGCGTGTTTTGCGGAATACGGCGTCCACGTGGTCTGCATGGACCGGGATGAAAAAAAGATAAAATCCCTTAAAGCGGGCAAGGTCCCGTTCTTTGAGCCCGGCCTGGATGACCTGGTTGCCAAGAATATAAAAAAGGGCAGGCTGCAATTCACATCAAGGATGGCCGATGCCGTGAATTCTTCCCAGGTGGTCTTCATAGCCGTGGGGACGCCGCCAAGGGGGGACGGTTCCGCGGATTTGGGCTATGTGGAAGAGGTGGCCAGGGAAATTGCCGCCCACCTGGATAACTACAAGGTAATCGTCACAAAAAGCACGGTGCCTGTGGGCACCGGGAGTAAACTTAAAAAACTTATTTCCGCCCATCTGAAACATGAAACCAGTTTTGATGTTGCGTCCAATCCGGAATTTCTCCGCGAGGGTTCGGCAATAGAGGATTTCATGCGGCCCAACAGAGTGGTTATCGGGGCGGACAATGGCAGGGCCGAGGCCGTCCTGATGGACCTCTACCGTCCGCTTTACCTGATAGAAACGCCATTCGTGAGGACAACCATCGAGACTGCCGAGCTTATTAAATACGCTTCCAACTCATTCCTTGCGGTCAAGATTTCATTTATCAATGAGATGGCCAGGCTTTGCGAGCTGATCGGGGCGGACGTCCACATGGTGGCAAAAGGGATGGGGCTGGACGGGCGCATTGGCGCGAAATTCCTTCACCCCGGCCCCGGCTTTGGCGGGTCCTGTTTCCCCAAGGACACCCGGGCTCTTTTGAACCTTGCAAAGGAGCACGGCCTGGATTTAGAGATAGTAGGGGCCGCTGTGGATGTAAACGAATCCCAGAAATCCCTGATGATCAGGAAGATAAAGAAAACACTTGGCCCCGTAAAAGGCAGGACAATAGCCGTCCTGGGGCTGTCGTTCAAGCCCAATACGGACGATATGCGCGAGGCCCCGTCTGCCAGGATAATAAGCGGCCTTATGGAAGATGGGGCTCACATCCGGGCTTATGATCCCATAGTTACAGCCGCACACGCATCCCAGTTTCTTCCCAAGGGGGTCTTTTACGCCGAAAACCCTTATGACGCGGCAAAGGGTGCGGACGCCGCGGTGCTTGTAACGGAATGGAACGAGTTCAGGAACCTCGAACTGCCCGAACTAAAGAAGCTGATGAAATCCCCTAATTTTTTCGATTTAAGAAACGTCTATGAAGTCCATAAAATGCTTGAGGCGGGCTTTGCCTACTATTCCGTTGGAAGGCCTTCCAGATAACAAGCCGCAAATTCAGGGCGGCTGGCACATGTTATAATTAACCATTCCGGATCTTTGAAATGGACGACCATTCTTACTACATGAGGCTTGCTCTTGATGAGGCCAGGCTGGCCCTTCCTTCGGATATTCCCGTTGGGGCCGTGCTGGTGGCCGGAGGGCAGGTGATTGCAAGAGCGCACAATATGAAGGAAGCCCTCAACGACCCCACGGCGCACGCCGAAATACTTGCTTTGAGGCAAGGGGCTGCCAGCCTTGGCAGGTGGCGTTTGACCGGCTCTGTATTGTATGTAACCAAGGAGCCCTGCCCGATGTGTGCAGGGGCTATTGTGAACTCCAGGATTGATGCACTGGTGTTCGGATGCCCGGATGCAAAAGGAGGCGGCGCGGGCAGCTTGTATAAAATCCCGGCGGACAATCGCCTCAATCACAGGGCAAAGATTATAAAGGGCGTTCTGGAAGAAGAATGCGTCCGTTTACTGAAGGACTTTTTCGAGGGCAAGAGGGCAGTAAGCAGCAGACAGGCAATTTGAAATCTCAAATTGAAATTGCCTGGAAATGGAGAGGTGCCGGAGCGGTTGAACGGGGCGGTCTCGAAAACCGTTGTGGGGGCAACCTCACCCAGGGTTCGAATCCCTGCCTCTCCGCCAGTTTATGGCAGAAAATTGCCTGCTGAATTTTTTGAACTTTTCTAATTCAATGTAGAGTTTTTATGGTTCTTTCTCGGATAACTATGGCAGGAATTTTTCGTAAAGCCGGTTTTCATACTCTTCCAGGTGCACAGGCCGTTTAAGCATAACCCCCAGTTTGGCCAGCTTTAAATCCAGTTCCCGCATCTTTTTGATGCGTTCGCTTTCACTGTCCAGCGATTTTAGCAGGGCGGAAAGATTGAATATCTCTTTTTTAAGCTCCAGTTCCGGCGGCACAAACCCGGCGTTTTTAAGCACCCGGTAGGCCAGCCTCAAGTCCTCCGGGACAAAGCTCTCGTCCTCAAATTTTACCGGTTTGCCGGCCCCAGGCAGGCCGGTAAAAGCGCCGTTTCTGGCCGCTTCCTCTATTTTCCTTTCCGCTATGGCCTGAAGTATATCCAATAATTAAAGGCTTTGCCCCTCCTCGTTTCCGTGCTCGAAACGCTCTTTTTCCTTTGAATACGCTTCCTTGCCCGCCTCTATCGCGGATTTGATCATGGTCTTCTTCCCGGCGATGTTATGCTTTCCCCTCTCGATGCCGCTGGATATCCGCTCTTTCACATCATCGGTATAATCAGACACCCGGTTTCTGACGTCATCGGCCAGGTCCCTTATGCGCTTTCTGGTGTCACGTCCCGAAGCGGGTGCGTAGAGCAGGGCCGCCGCGGCCCCTACAAGCCCGCCCAGCAGGAAAAACATCAAGACCTTGCCGGTTCCGCCCTTATTATCACTCTCCATCATATCCGGTATCCCCTTTCTTAAAAAGGTTTTTGCCTAAAAGCCCTAACGCCGCTGAAAACCCAGCCTTTACGCCATGGACGCTTGCGCGCGTTTTTAAAACGGTTTGGCCTATCAGGTCAGACGCCTCTTGCACCTGTCCGGCCAGGTCTTTTACAGCCGTTGTTACGCTGCGCAGATCGCCTACTGCCCCGTCCACGTCTTCAGTTATTTCTCTTATGTTCTTTGCGGCAGCGGCCATGTTCTCGACAATTGGTGTAATGGTCTGCTCCGTTTTGGCCATGAACTCGATCAGCTTTTGGATCGTTTTTCTAAACTCAATTAAAACGACTATCAGAAGGACCAAAGCAACACCCGAAAGCAACAGTATGATGATCTCCAGGGTGTCTTTCACTTGACGGTAAGGCCCTCCTTTTCTGCCCAAGCCGCGCTTCCCGCCGCACAGCCAAGGCCCATTTAACAGCGCACTAACGGGCTTAAAACCCTAAGTATTTTATAACATCAAAGCTTGAAGCCGTCAAATTACCTTTGAAATTTCAAGTCTCAAATTTAAATCCAGCCTCTTACTGCGCCGTTGCAATCGACTGCGGATGCGTTCCGGCCGGCACTGTGGCGGGGGACATCGGCGTTAGCGCTCCACCGGGCCCTATCGTGTACTCGGATATGCTGCCGCCCCCGGCATTGGCTGCATAGACGTAGTTGCTTGATGGGTCTACAGTGACGGATTGTGGTTCAGGCCCCGCTGGCACTGTTGCTGGACTCATCGGTATCAGCGCCCCTCCCGGGCCTATCGTGTACTGGGATATGGTATTGCCCCCAATGTTTGCCACGTAGGCGTATTTGCCGGAGGGGTCCAGCGTGATGGACCACGGCGAAGCCCCGGCAGGAAACGAAGCTGTTAACTTAAGCGCACCGCTTACCCCTGTCGTAAGCTGGGTTATGGTGTTGGAGCCGCGGTCCGCCGTGTAGACGTATGTTCCCGATGGGTCAATAGCAATAGATTGAGGCCCGGATCCGGGGACTGAACCATTATAAATAAACACCCAAACGGGATTCATCGCCGCAAGCGCTCCACCTGTACCTGCCGTGTACTGCGATACCGTGCTGTCGGCTTCGTTTGATGCATAGACATACGTGCCCGACGGGGTGACCGCTATGGACTGGGGATATGCAATAGCGTAAATGGTGGCTATATACGTGAGTGCGCCATTTGGACCTATCGTGAACTGGGACACGGTGCCGCAGGTGGACGATGTGGAACACTGGCCCCTTGAATTGGCCACATATACGTACCTGCCGGAGGGATCAACCGTAATCGCCGATGGCCAAATACCGGTACTCACAGTTGCCGGGGCCATCGGTTTTAGCGTCCCGTCCGCGCCTATAGTGTATTGCGAAATGGTGTTATCCCCAACGTTTGTCACGTAAGCAAACCTGCCCAGCGGATCAACCGCAAGGGCAGATGGCTCCGGCCCGGAAGGGGCCGTGGCAGGTGACAAGGGCGCCAGCATCCCGCCTGGTAAAATTGTGTACTGCGATATTGTATTATCGGAATAGTTTGCAACGTAAGCGTATCTGGACGTCGGGCTTGCCCACTGCGCGTACAATGTGACATTATTGGCGCCCATGGCAAACGTCTGCCCCGGCCAATACGCATTGCCGTTTCCATCCTGCCACCCGTCAAATGCATAACCGGTATTTGTGAGATTGCCCTGCCCAAGCACGGTTACCGTCTGCCCCTGCTGATACCTGTTCTGGTCTGCCGGGGCACTGCCGCCTGTGCTGCCATTGCCGTTATAGGTAACGGTGTAAGTTGCATCGCTGGTCCATAAGGCATACAAGGTGATATTGGACGCCCCCATGGGGAACTGCGAACCAGGCTGATATGTTGTCCCGCTTCCGTTTGCCTGGGTGTTCCAGCCGGTAAACGTGCAGCCTGTCCTTGCAAGATTTCCGGTATTGCCCAGCACGGTAACGCTTTGGCCTTGCTGGTACTTGTTAGTGTCCGCTGGCGGACTGCCGCCGGTATTATTATTGCCGTTATAAAATACGTTGTATGTTGCGGCGCCTGTCCATTTGGCATACAGGGTGACATTGGATGAACCCATTTGAAACTGCTGCCCGGGCTGCAACGGGGCGCCGTTGCCGTCCGGTTGAGTGTTCCAGCCAGCAAATGTTTCGCCGCCATTGGAAAGATTTCCGGGGCCAAGCACGGTGACTGTCTGCCCCTGCTGGTATTGGTTTTGGTCCACGGGGGCACTGCCACCGGTGTTTCCGTTGCCATTGTAAGTTATTGTGTAAGTGGGATTGCTGGTCCATTCGGCGTACAGGGTGACGTCCGCAGTGCCCATCGTGAATGTCTGGCCGGCAGCATATGCAATGCCGCTTCCGTCTGCATTGGTGTTCCATCCTGAAAATGAATATCCGGGCCTTGACAGATTGCCGGTGTTGCCGGCAACGGTAACGGTCTGCCCCTGCTGGTACTGGTTTGGGTCCGCCGGGGCGCTGCCGCTTGTGCTGCCATTGCCGTTATAAATTACAGTGTATGCCGCCGGGGCTGTTCCGCCCGCCGCTGCCCCTCCATTGCCTGCCGGTGCCACCCCGCTACCGCTGCCGCAACTTGAAACAACATAAGCGCCGGAAAGCAGAATGAATAAAAAGAGCAAAAGGGATTTGGATTTTTTTGTTTTAGAAAACGCAGACATGGTTAATTGCCTCTCTTTGGTACAAATAGAGCCACCGTGGTTTTGATTCGTGGCAGTTTGCAAGTGTTCCGGCCAGTGCATTAACCGGGAAGGGCATTAGGGCTTTGATGGTATTGGAAAGGTTCTTGTTACAACTACTTAAAAGCTACATCCAGGCAAGGAGGTTGTCAATTGTCAGAAAAGATTAAATTGCCAGGCATTTAAAAGCCAGGTGCAATAGTTTATTCTCCGGGCTCAAGCTCCCTTAAATAAACGACATTGCCGGACGGAATCACAACCCATCCCATTTCCGTTTCCAGATGTATCTCGGTCTCGCCCATCTCCATAAGTTTTCCGGTGTAGGTCATGTCCGGTGTGCCAACTTCAACAATCTTTCCAGTCAGGTCCATTCCGATTCCCCTTTCCGGTAAACGCGGTTACCTTAAGCTTCTTTTTGACTCCAGCCCGTGCACCACTTCTCCGCCAAGCAGGAATATGCAGGACGAATAGAATATCCATAAAAGAAGGACCACAAATGCCGAGAGAGGGCCGTAAATAATGCC
>JAJYLE010000187.1 GCA_021788025.1 Nitrospirota bacterium | reverse complement strand
GAAATTGGACGGAACTGCGTAGCCGGCGCCGCAGGAAGCAAGCAGAAGCAGGCATGCGGCAAGCAGAAGCAGGCGCAAAGCAGACCCGGCCGTCCGGATTTTATTATTTTCCGCCACTTGCGCCAGGACCCTGTGCGTTGTATTTACATGGGGCAGGTGATAGAACCAAGTTTTTTTGTAAGCTCCATGTTGCCGGAATAATCAACGGGGCAGTCTATTATCGAGATGGTGTTGGCAGCCAGAGCTTCCCGGAGTACCATGCCAAGGTCCTGCGGCTTTTCCACCCTGTAACCCTTTGCGCCGAATGCGCCGGCCAGCGCCATGAAATCCGGGTTGCCGAATTGAACGCTGAACTCCTCGCCAAACCGCATCCGCTCTTTCCAGCCTATAAGCCCGTAAGCGCCGTCATTGAATATCAGCACCGGGAAGGAAACGCCCAGCCTGCGCGCGGTCTCCAGTTCCGAAAGGCTCATCATGAATCCGCCATCGCCAACAGCCGCAAGCACCTTTCTTTCCGGGCACAGCAGCTTGGCAGAGATGGCCGTGGGTATGGCAAACCCCATCGAGGCAAGCCCGTTGGAGATAAGCACGGTATTGGGGCTGAAGGCCTCGTAGAAGCGGGCTATCCATATCTTGTGCGCGCCAACGTCGCTGATCAGGATATCTTTTTTGTCCAGGGCCTCTCTCATCTCCCGCACTATCCGGGAGGGTTTTGGCGGGAACTGTCCGTCCTTGCCGCCGTCCTTGTTGCCGTACATGCCAATATCAAGCCCGTTATGCGCCAGTTCCCTTATCTTCATGAAATAGGCCGGCGCCGGCCTGCTGAAGTCCCCGGCCCTTGTTAGGATGGAGAGCGTCTTTTTTACATTGCCTATAAGCTCCAGGCTTTTAAACGGGAAATCGGCCTCCGCCGGGGTTGCGCTTATATGCACAACCGATTTGGCCAGCATCTTTTCATCCGCTTTTTTACTCCATGACGCGGGGTTGAACTCTACAGGGTCAAACCCGATTGTGATTATCAGGTCCGCCTTCTCCAGCCCGCAGGTTATAAAATCCCTTTGTTGAAGCCCCACCGTGGAGATGTATAAAGGGTCGTCCGCCGGTACCGCGCCAAGCGCCATGAAAGTGACGGCCGCAGGCAGGTTGAACTTCCGTATGAACTTCAGCAGCGCAGCCGAGGCCCCTGCGCGCAGCACGCCGTTTCCGGCCACTACTAAAGGATTGGATGCTGATTTTATAAGCTCAAGCGCGGCTGTTATATCGGATTTGGCCGGCTCCGGATGCACCGGCTGGTACGGGGGCAGAGGCTCGCCCGGGGCGTCCATGCAGGCAACATCCTCAGGCAGTTCCAGGTGCACCGGGCCGGGCTTTTCCGCCTGCGCCACCCTGAACGCCTTTTTGATTATATCGGGGATATTTTTGCCGCCTATGCTTGCGCCCCATTTGGTTACAGGCTTGTAGATGGACATTATGTCTATGTACTGATGGGCCTCGCGGAATGTTTCGGAAAGGCTCTTCTGAGCGGTTATGGCTATCATCGGGGCAAAGTCCAGATAGGCGTCCGCCACCCCGGTAAGCAGGTTCATGGCCCCAGGCCCCAGAGTAGACAGGCAAACCCCGGGGCGTCCGGTTAGCCGGCCCCATCCCGCGGCCATGAAAGAGGCCCCGCGCTCATCCCTTGCCGTCACAAACTGGATGCCGGATTTTGCTATGCTTTTCAGGAACTCTATGTTCTCTTCGCCCGGCACCCCGAATATGTGCCGTACCCCTTCGGCCTCAAGGCATCTTACTATCAGTTCTGCCGCTTTCATTTCATAAGCTCCTTGAAATCCGTGACTATCTGGAAATCATGGCTCTCCTTTTTCTTCCTGGTTACAGTCCTGGAGGCCGCCTTGCCCTTAAGATAAAGATATTTTATCCCGAATTGCCTGGCAGTCCGCAGTATGGCCACCGTATCGTCTATGAATGCAGTGCGCTCATTCCGGAAGCCAAGCCTCTTTCTGGCCTCTTCCCAGAATGCCATGTTCTCCTTCGCCGCGCCAACCTCCCAGGATGCCAGCACGTGGTCGAAATATCCGCCGATACCGGTCTTCCTGAATTTTATCTCAACCGCCTTGTAATGGGCGTTTGTAACAAGATATATTTTTTTGCCTGAATGCTTCAGCATCCCTAAAAATTCCTCAACATGCGGGTGCACTTCTATGAGATGTTTTATCTGCTCCTTCATGGCGGGGATGTCCAGCCCAAGCTCGCGGGACCAGAAATCAAGATCGGTCCAGTTCAGCGTGCCCTCATGCGCCTTGTACTTTTCAAGGAGCTGCTTCTTTGCCTCCCCGAAGGTCACGTCGAATTTTTCGGCGTATTTTTCCGGCACAAGGTGCTCCCAGAAGTAATCGTCAAAGTACTTGTCCAGAAGCGTGCCGTCCAGGTCCAAGAGTACGCAGTCTATTTCATCCAAAGGGAAAAAGGCCATTGGTTACATTGTAACCCAGAAAGAACCTATCTCAAAATAGCTTTTGGCTATAACAGGCAGAAATCGCGGCATACCATGTTCTAAAAACCGCATTACAGGCCCCTTTTTTTTAATGTTCAAATGTAAATCCGCAAGTTGCTGATTTTAAGTCATTCCCAGGATTTCCGCGTTCAATCCGTTCAACCCGGCCATGGCAACCCCCCCTTTCGGGAGCAAGTCGTTTCCCGCCGCGCCAGAGCCATCATAACCCGGCAAACAATGACATTGTCCATATGACATGGTTCATGAAGTTGATGTCATGGCTTCGGAAACGATGATCTTTAAAAAGTAACTGCGGCACAAGGCCCGGGCGGAAAGATTACGAACGGAGAAAAAAGAAAGCTCTTCTGCGTTTTGAACTTAGATCTTCCCCTTGGTAGACGGCACACGCCCGGCCTGCCTGGGGTCCAGCGATACGGCTTCCATGATGGCCCGGCCAACGGCCTTGAAAACGGCCTCTATCATGTGGTGCACGTTTCTTCCGTAGGGCACCTGGATGTGCAGCGTTATCCCGGCATTGCCCGCAAGAGCCTGAAAGAAATCCTGCGCCAGGTCCGCGTCGAAATCCTTTATCCTGGCTTTTTTGGGAAGAGCAAGGCCATACACCAGATAAGGCCTGCCGCTTATGTCCAGATATGCATGGGCCAGGGCCTCGTCCATCGGCACGGCGGCGGCGCCGTACCTGCGGATGCCTTTCATATCGCCCAGGGCTTCTTTTATGGCCTTGCCAAGCGCGATGCCCACGTCCTCCACCGTGTGATGGTAATCCACGTCCACGTCCCCTTTGGCCCTGAGCTTCAGGTCCATAAGGCCGTGGCGGCTCATCAGCGTGAGCATATGGTCAAAAAAAGGGACGGAGGTTTTTATATCGTTATTGCCCTTTCCGTCCAGGTTGATTTCAATAGCGATATCGGTTTCTTTGGTCTTTCTTTTAAGCGATGCTTTTCTCATTTGAGGGCCCTCTTCATGGCTTTTATGAACAGATCATTTTCCTTGCGGGCGCCAACGGTCACCCGCACATATTCCTGTCCGCCAGGCGCCACGATATGCCTGAGGCGCACTCCGGCGCTGTGGTAAACGTGTTCGCACAGGCCAGGCGCGGTAATCCCCTTTTTATGGGCAACCGAAAACAATATGAAATTGGCGCTTGTTGGATGCGGGGTTATGCCCTCCATGGCCGACAGCTCCCTGAAAAGCCTGCCGCGCTCCGCGATTATTTTTTCAATGGACCTGTTAAGCGGGGCGGGGTTGCCCAGCGCCCCGGCAGCGGCAGCCTGCGAAAGGGAGTTTACATTAAAAGGGAGCCGCACCTTGTCCACCTCGTTTATGACCTGCGGCTCAGCTATGAGAAACCCGAGCCGTAGCGCGGCAAACCCTATCTTGGAGAGCGTCTTCAATACCGCAATGTTTGGATGCTTCTTGATCTGCCTTATGAAACTCTTTTGCCCGGAGAAGGCCTGATATGCCTCATCCACCACCACCAGCCCGCGGCTTTTTGCGGCAATCTTGAGGATGTCCGCCGAAGAAAACGAGTTGCCTGTGGGGTTGTTGGGCGTGCTCAGAAAAACTATGCAGGGGCCTTTGGCGGCCTCCTTTATGATGGCTGGCGTATCCAGCGTAAAATTCTTCTTAAGCGGAATTTCGACCGTCTTTTCATTCAGCGCCTGCGCAATCTTGCCGTACATGGAAAATGTGGGGGTAGGGTAGATCACCGGCCCCTTGAAAGCGCATATCAGATTAAAGATAAGCTCGTCGGAGCCGTTGCCGTGCAGTATCCAGTCCGTGCCGATCTTTTCTCCCAGGAAACCGGCCAGCGCCACTTTCAGCGCCCTGGCCTGAGGGTCCGGATACCTGT
>JAJYLE010000186.1 GCA_021788025.1 Nitrospirota bacterium | reverse complement strand
AACACATGGCAATCGGCAAGGCGCAGTGTAAAACCATTATTGCGCGGGGGCAGGTAAAAGGCTGGTACTTTGGCCCTGCCATTTTTGAAACCGGCCCGGACAACCCAATTGCCCTGGAAGAGATATTCGGCCCGGTGCTTGCTGCGATAAAGGCCGGCAGTTTTGAAGAGGCGCTTGCTATCGCAAACGGCACGGAGTATGCCCTTGCAGGGGGGATATTTTCCAGGAGCCCGGCAAATATTGAAAAGGCCAGAGAGGGCTTCACGGTGGGCAATCTCTATATAAACAGGAAGATTACCGGCGCGCTTGTGGGCAGGCAGCCTTTTGGTGGGATTGCAATGTCTGGCGTGGGCTCGAAGGCCGGCGGCCCGGATTACCTGCTGCAATTCATGGAGCCGGTGTCCCAAAGTGAAAACACCATGCGCAAGGGTTTTACGCCGCTGTAGTTTTGCGTTTAAGAAAAGGCGGGGCAGGATCAGGCCTGCCCCGCCTTTTCTTTATGCCGGTGACTAACTGTGGCTGATAATATAATTTGCGCAGTCCAAGAGCACGGACGCAGCCTGGCTGCTTATGTTCTTCCCGGTCTGGGCTTGCACTAGGTTTATGAAAGACTGCATCTTGTTGTTCCCCGCCGAAATATTGCCGTTGTTGTAATCGCTTTGTGCTGTGGCAAGGCCGGAGAGGAGGCTGTTGTAAACATCGCTGCTTGTTATTGCCCCTGATGAGAAATATTGGTTGACCAGCGCGGAAGTCCCGTCCGTTGTGGCAATTACGTTATAAACGGCTGACTGCGCTGTCGCATTTCCGGCCTTGTCCGAGGCGGTTACGGTGTAGGTGAAAGTACCCAGCCCAAGCCCGTCACCGCCGGTCAGGCTGGCGCTGCTGGTTGCCACTCCGCTTGGCGCGTCAGTTGCGGTGTAACTTGCAGTTGGGACATTCAGGCCCAGGGTATATGTTGCCCCGTTGGTAATGCCTGTTATGGCGATCGCAGGCGGTGTCTCATCTATGCTCACAATCGCGCTGGACGAGGCCGTGTTGCCCGCCATGTCTGTGGCCGTTCCGGCGATCTTCTGGTTTGCCCCTTCCGTTGCCACTGTTACCGTAGACGGACAAGAGGCGATTCCGGACAAGGAATCGGAGCAGCTAAAGCTTACCGTTACGCTGGTATTGTTCCATCCATAGGAGTTTGGAGCGGGCGCCGCGGTTGCCGTTACGGTTGGCGGCGT
Organism: Nitrospirota bacterium; assembly: GCA_021788025.1. Taxonomy (GTDB): domain Bacteria; phylum Nitrospirota; class Thermodesulfovibrionia; order Thermodesulfovibrionales; family JdFR-88; genus JAKAKS01. Next base: position 3,141 of record JAJYLE010000186.1, on the reverse strand, counting down.
CCTGTCCATGTTCAAGGTTGCACAGGCCGAGGCCGTATCTCCCTCATTGTCTGTGGCCGTTCCGCAGATCTTCTGGTTTGCCCCTTCAGTTGCCACCGTAACCGGGGCAGGACAACTGGCCACGCCGCCCGAGCCGCCGCTGCACGCAAAGCTTACGGTTACGTTCGTGTTGTTCCAACCGTTGGAGTTGGGCAGAGGGCTAGCCGTTGCCGTTATAGTGGGAGGGACCCTTAAAGCGAACGAAGCGCTTAAGGTGCAGTTGGCAGTAACAGGGCCGGCCGTTGTGCCGTTGAGGACGCCGCAGCCCGTAACACCGCTTATGTAATATCCAGACGCCGGCGTTACAGTGAACTGAGTGGTGCCGCCGTAAGCAACCGTCATCGGTGTTGACGGGCTTATGCTGCCCCCGGCCGATGAACTGCCGGGGTAGACCTCCCCGTATTTTTCAATGCGGTTATTAACATAATCGTTAACGTATACGCTTCCTCCGTCATCAACTGCCACTTTTGTAAGCCAGGACTGTCAGAACTGGCCGGGGCCCGTCCCTGCGGAGCCTATCGTGGCCAGCAATCCCGATGTGTAAGACCCGCCGGATGCCGCGGCATTGGTATTGATCTTGGCGATGTCCACCTCCCATGGCTGAGAGACATACAGGTTGCCTTGGCTGTCCAGTGCTATACCCACCACGCGATCGGCATACCACTCGTTCAGGAAATTGCCGTTCTCATCGAATGTGTCTATCCCCATCATGTGATAGTCAATAACATATACGTGGCTGGAAGCATTGTCCACGGCAATCCCGTTCGGGCCCCACCAATGCTCATAGGGGTCCAGGAAGACGCTCCACTGGGTTATGAACCCGCCGGAAGGGTTGAATTTCTGGACCAGGTTGTTGCCAAAATCGGCAACATAAATGTTCCCCGATGAATCCACCGCCACTCCCCTCGGGCCGGCGCAATACCCGTTGCCGCTGCCGTAAGTGCATACGTTCATGATGAAAGAACCGTTGGGATCGAACTTCTGGACGCGGTTATTTCCGTAATCGGCAACATAAAACCTGCGTCCAGGTCTCTCTTTAGCTTGACTCTAGTTTATATTTTGGATATTATAATTCCAAAAATAGACTAAAAATGGAAACTATAAGCAGATTTTTAAAACCCGAAAAGCAAAGCTTTTTCCTTCTTGGGCCTAGGGGCACGGGGAAATCCACCTTCATCAAAAAAACATGGCCGCAGGCTTTGTACCTTGATCTCCTGCTTCCCGATGTTTTCCGGAATTATACGGCGCGCCCGGAGAGGTTGAGTGAACTGGTAGGCGCGCACAAGGAGGGGAAAACGGTCGTTATAGACGAGGTGCAGAAAGCGCCACAGCTTCTCGAAGTAGTGCATAGCCTCATTGAAGAAAAACGAGGGCTCCAGTTCATCCTGACCGGCTCAAGCGCGCGCAAGCTGCGCAGGGGCGGCGTGAACCTGCTTGCCGGCCGGGCGCTCATGAAACATATGCACCCCTTCATGGCGGCTGAACTCAAAAATCTGTTTAAACTGGACAAGGCCCTGCAAATCGGCACGATACCGCTTGTCCTTAACAGCACAGACCCGATTGCCACACTTCAGGCCTACGTGGACCTTTATCTGAGAGAAGAAGTCCAGATGGAAGGACTTACCCGGAATATGGGGAACTTTACCAGGTTCCTGGAGACCATTAGCTTTTCCCATGGCTCCGTCCTGAATATAAGCAACGTGGCGCGCGAATGCCAGATTGAACGCAAGGTAGTGGAAGGCTATGTCGTAATATTGGAAGACCTGCTCCTTGCGTTCAGAATACCAGTATTTTCCAGGAGGGCGAAAAGGGCGGTTGCCTCTCACCCAAAGTTCTATTTCTTCGATGCCGGCATCTACAACATCCTTCGGCCGTCAGGGCCTCTTGACCGCCCTGAGGAGAAATCAGGCGCCGCGCTCGAAGGACTGGTAGCGCAACACCTCAGGGCATGGATAGATTATTTCAGGCCTGGCTGCGAACTTTTCTATTGGCGAACCAGTGCCGGGTCTGAAGTCGATTTCATTTTATATGGGAAAAATATTTTTCAGGCGATAGAGGTAAAAAACTCAGCTACAATACATCCTCAGGACCTTAGGGCGCTTAAAGCATTCGGCGAAGACTACCCGGAAGCAAAAAGGTTTCTCGTCTATCGCGGAAGGGAAAAGCTGCTAAGAGATGGTATCTCCATTGTGCCGGCCGATGAATTCCTTCTTGGCTTAAAGGAATAAAAAACATGATCCCGAAAAGCTGCCCCACCTTGATCCAGAGATCGTCTTCTGTTTGTTTGGTTTTTTCGTTTGTTAAATAATGCCGTTTGTTACCATTGATCGTTTGTTCGTTTGTTAACGGTCCCAAGCTTCGCAGCCAATCTCCTGGATCCTGGTCTATTCTCCGAAGCCGTTTATTTCCGCTCGCAATATGGCATCTTCCGACAATTCGCGTTGATCCGGACCCCGCCCAGAAAAGCCGAAGCTGTGCGCGATAGCCTTTTTTACCAGAAGATTTGTTCGATGGGAGGCCTCATTTTCAAACCAAGTGTTGCGGTAAACCAAGCCAGCATATATATTTTAAATTGCAGCCTGAACATATATTTGGCATGCCGCGGTAATTGTTAAAAGACGGAGGATTTAAGATGCCTAAACCTACTGATGATTATGAAAAACTTACGATTGCCGAGGCGCTTAAAGAATTAAATACCAATGCTGACAAAGGGCTTACCGCACAGGAGGCCTCAAGCCGCATTGCTTCATACGGTTACAACGAGATACCCGAAAAAGAGCAATCAGCGTTCGTTCGAATAGTTAAAAGGTTCTGGGGGCCTATCCCCTGGATGATCGAAGTGGCCGCCATCCTCTCCGCCGCTGTCCGCCGCTGGGAAGACTTCGCTATAATCATGGTCCTGCTTTTTACAAATGTATTTATCGATTTCTGGCAGGAAGCCAAGGCGCTAAGCGCGCTTAAGGTCCTGAAGGAGAAACTGGCCAAAAAAGCCCTGGCACTGCGCGACGGGGTTTTCCAGACAATAGACGCCAGAGAGCTTGTCCCCGGGGACATCATCAAGATAAAGATTGGGGACGTGGTCCCTGCGGACCTGAAACTCAT
>JAJYLE010000023.1 GCA_021788025.1 Nitrospirota bacterium | reverse complement strand
GATAATAAAGCTGGCAACCTTTGCGGCCATTGTGGCGATGTTTGGAGTTCAGGCGGCAATCGCCGGCGACAAGTGCTACGAGCTTGGGAAAAACGGGCATCATCATCAGGCAATTAATGCGTGCACTGACGAGATAAACTCCGGCTTGCACTCAGGCCACAACCTTGCCATTTTGTACGTGAACCGCGGCGCCGATTACGGTGCAACCGGCCAGTTTACCCTTGCGATTGCGGACTTCAGCAAGGCCATAGAGATAGACCCGTCAAACACCAACGCATATGAGGGCCGCGGCGCGGCTTACGCCCTTAACAGCCAGTACGCACTGGCCATGGACGATTTTAAAAAGGCATTGCAGATGGACCAGTATCTTGCGGATGACTATATCGGCGTGGGCGGGTTTGCCCAGTTAAACGGCAGCGGCGATATAACCGCGCCGGGAAGCAACAAACACGATTATTCGCTGGTTACTTTTAACGCCTCCGCCTGCCGCGAAGGCGGGCAGCTGATAATAAACGGCCGGGCCGGCAAGGGGCAAAGCGCCGCTTCGTTCGATGTCTTCCTTGCTAACCAGCCCGTAACCACCAGCGGCCGCCCGGTGTCCTGCGGACATGCCTACGATGTGCGCCCCGGTTCTCCTTATATCCTGAATTGCATATTCCCGGCCGGCCAGAAACTGACATTTGGCGCGGAGGGCAACTGGTCCAGCCCGGCTGGTTCAACAAACACTTTTACGTATTACGCGATTATAAATTGCCGGTAGACAGTACAAGACGGATTGAAAGAATGGATTGAAGCGTTGCTGCTTTAAGCCGGTACGATGCGGGCGTATTTCCTGCGGCCTACGCTTATAACATATTCGCCCTTCTGAAGTTTTTCCGCGGGGTCCGCCGCTTTTTCGCCGTTTACCTTCACGCCGCCCTGTTTTATAAGCCGCTGGGCCTCGGAGGTGCTTGGCGCAAGCCCCGCCGCCTTCATGGCCTTTGGAATCCACAGCCCGCCTTCGTCCCATTCAAGTTTTACAACGGGCATGTCCTCCGGCGCCTCGCGCTCCTTGAAGACGCGCGCGAATTCGGCCTTTGCGGCTTCGGCTTTTTCCTTTCCGTGATATCTTTCCACCAGTTCGGAGGCCAGCGCCTCCTTGGCCCTCATCGGATGCACGGAGCCGTTTTTTATGCCATCCTGCAATTGCCGGAGCGCCTCGTTGGAGATATGGCTTAAAAGCTCGTAATACCTGAGCATCAGCTCATCGGTTACGGACATCACCTTGCCAAACATCTGGAAGGGTTCCTCTTCTATGCCTATGTAATTGCCAAGGCTCTTGGACATCTTTTTCACCCCGTCCAGGCCTTCAAGAAGCGGCATGAGTACGATGTTCTGCGGCTCCATGCCGTAAGCCTTCTGAAGCTCCCGCCCAACAATCAGGTTGAACTTCTGGTCCGTGCCGCCAAGCTCCACGTCAGCCTTCAGCTCCACCGAATCATATCCCTGGATAAGCGGGTACATGAACTCGTGTATGCTGATAGGGCTCTGGCTTTGGAACCGCGTCTTGAAATCCTCGCGCTCCAGCATTCTTGCAACCGTATATTGGCTTGCAAGGCGTATCATCTCCCCGGAGCTCAGGCGCCCCATCCAGCTTGAATTGAACTCGATGCGGGTTTTTTCCCGGTCCAGTATCTTGTATATCTGCTCCTTGTAAGTGGCCGCGTTTGCCGCCACCTGGTCCCTGGTGAGGGGCTTCCTGGTCTCGCTTTTGCCGCTTGGGTCGCCAATCATTCCGGTGAAATCGCCGATGAGGAAGATAACCTCGTGCCCAAGGTCCTGGAACTGGCGCATCTTTTCAAGAAGCACGGTGTGGCCAAGATGGATGTCCGGCGCGGTTGGATCGAACCCGGCCTTTATCTTCAGGGGTTTCCCTTTTTTCAGTTTTTCGAGGAGCTCCGCCTCGGAGATTATCTCCGAGGCCCCCCGCTTTATTATCTCCAGTTGTCTGTTTGCGTCCATCATGGGAATACATATCATAAAGCGCGCGGGAGGGGCCAGTCAAACAACCCGAAAGGATTGACAATATACATTCAAGCATGCTAATGTTTGCATATATTTTTGGAGGGAGTGTGGCAGCTCTGGCGGACAAGATAGAGCTTTTGAAGACCGTGGCCCATCCGGTGCGGATAAAAATACTTGAGGAACTTTCCACGGGCGTCAAATGCGTTAGCGATTTCGAGGAGTTCCTGGGTATAAACCAGCCCAATGTCTCACAGCACCTCTCAGCCCTGAGGGGCAAGGGGATAATCGATTACTATGTAGACGGCAGGCTCCGGTGCTACTTCCTTGTGGATGCTCTCATCCCTGATTTGCTGGAGATTTTAAAAAAAGAATATGCGGGGCCGTTACCCGCCCCGGCGTGCTGCCCTGTCACAAGGAAAGGCAAATACCCTGGAGATAGAAGAAGGTAATGCCCGAAAGGAGGCCATTATGGAAATCATAAGGAACAACAAGAGCGTAAAACTTACCGCCATGTCCAGCTGCGCGGGGTGAGCGGCGAAATTCAGTCCTAAGGACCTGTCCCAGGTTCTGGGGCAGCTGCCGCCCATAATGGACCCCAACGTTCTTGTGGGCTCTTCAAATGCGGATGACGCGGGCGTTTACAAGGTAAATGACGAAACGGCCGTAGTCCTTACGGTGGATTTTTTTACCCCAATCGTGGATGACCCTTACATGTTCGGGGCAATAGCTGCGGCCAACTCGCTTTCGGACGTTTACGCCATGGGGGCAAGGCCGGTTGTCAGCCTTAACGTTGCCATGTTCCCCGGCGACGCCGAGTTCTTCCCCTCGCTCAAGCAGATTATGCAGGGAGGGATAGACAAGATGGCCGAGGCCGGTGTTCCAATTATCGGCGGGCACACGATAAAGGACAAGGAGCCCAAGTTCGGCTACACGGTAATGGGCCTTGTCCATCCGGACAGGATACTGGACAACGCAAAAGCCAGGCCGGGCGACGCTATGATACTCACAAAACCCATCGGCACCGGCGTAGTCTCAACGGGGGTAAAGGCAGGGCTTGTGGATGCGGCCACGGCGGATTTATTCACCAAATCGATGGCGGCGCTGAACAGGAGGGCGGGCGAGATAATGGTGGAAGTGGGCGTAAGCACCGCCACCGATATAACCGGGTTCGGGCTTCTTGGCCATATGAATGAGGTGCTTGCCGCAAGCCGCGTTTCCGCAACCGTCTACTCAAACGAGGTCCCGTTTTTCAAGGCGGCAATAGAACTTGCCCAGCGCAATATCGCGCCCGGCGGCACCATAGCCAATCTCAGGAATTATGAGCAGTATGTTGAATGGGGCGGCGGAATTTCCGAAACCAGCAAAGTGCTGCTTAACGACGCGCAGACCTCCGGCGGGCTGCTGATATTCGTGCCGCAGGCCAGTAAAGCAAGGCTGGTGGAAGCGCTGCAAAAGGAAGGCATTCTGGCGGCGCATATAGGCGATGTAAAGGGCGCAAGCTCATCGGCGGTCAGGATTAAAGTGGAGGCCTGATGGGCCTTCAGCTTTATCTTTTCCTGATTCTGGCGGGCGCGCTTGGCGGCTTTCTTTCCGGGCTGCTGGGGATAGGCGGCGGGATCATAATGTTCCCGCTGCTTTTGTATGCGCCTTCCGTACTGGGGCTGCCGGCCATAGGGGTTAAAAACATAACCGGGCTTACCATCACCCAGGCATTCTTCGCCGGGATGTCCGCGCTTGTTTTTTACAGGAAGGAGCGCCTTGTAAACCGGGGGCTTGTGCTGACGCTTGGGCTTGCGCTCTTCTGCTCATCCCTGGCGGGTTCGTTTTTTTCCAAAAGGGTGGGGGACGGGCCGCTGCTGGTGATTTACGGGATGCTTGCGCTCTTTGCCGCCGTAATGATGCTGATTCCGCGCAATTATGAAATGGACGGCCTGAAAAGCGGGCGCGTCACATTCAATAAACCGCTGGCGCTTTCTTACGGGCTGGGCGCGGGTTTTCTCCTTGGCATGGTGGGGCAGGCCGGGGCTTTTATAACAATCCCGCTTATGCTCTACATTCTTAAAATTCCTCTGCGTGTGGCCGTGGGCAGCACGCTTGCCATCGGGCTTTTCTCTTCCACCGCAACGCTGATAGGGAAAGTGGCAACCGGGCAGGTGCGCTTTGATATGGCCGCCGCCCTGCTGGTTGGGGCAATACCGATGGCTTATGCGGGGGGCGCAATCGGGAACAAGACGAGCACCAAATTTTTAAAGTGGCTGCTGGCGGCGATCATATGTGCTGCCGCGGTAAAAATCTGGGCTGATATTCTTTTTTAGGCCTTTCTTTCTGGATTCCTGTGGGTATATGGTGTGCTCCCAAAGGGCCGCCACCCCGGCGAAAGCCGGGATCCAGCGGCTTTGCTTCCGCCGCTCTTGATTCATTTTCCAATGCCATCTGTTATCTGATTTTTTCGCGGGTGGTGTTCGTCTGGATAGAGCGCGGTCTTATCCACCGGGTCCACAGTGGCGCCAGGCGCCACGCACGGCCCACATGAATACGGCCAAACAGCCCACGCCGCTCTGCCGCACTTCCTGTTCATGTAAAATAAATTCCATGGGAATTAAAAAGATCGCCATCACGATGGGGGAGCCCGGCGGCATCGGGCCGGAGATAGCCGTTAAAGCCGCATTAAGCCAGCAGGCAACCTCCATCTGCATCCCGATTATCATAGGGGCCAGAAAACCTCTTGAGGACGCGATAGCAATTGCTGGTGTCCATGCAAAAATCAAGGCGGTCCATTCCCCGGCTGAAGCCGTTCAGGAACCAGGTGCAATCAATTTCATCGAGGTGGACGCTCCGCAAGAGTACACAAAAAACAAGCCGTCAGCCGGGGGCGGGCAGGCATCCTATGAGTTTATCCGCAAGGCCGCCGGGCTTGCCATGAATAAGGAGGTGCACGGTATATGCACGGCCCCAATCTCCAAGGAGGCGCTGAAGATGGCCGGGGTGGAATTCCCAGGGCACACGGAGATGCTTTCGGCCCTTACCCACACGGCGCGCTATGCAATGATGCTTATGGGCGGGCCGTTGAGGGTTGTGCTTGTGACTACTCACGCGGCCATAAGTAAAGTGCCGTCTCTTATAACCCGCGCGGCGGTTCTGGAAAAAATACAGATTGCCTCCGAGGCCGCCCGCCTGCTTTCCGTTGCCGGCAACGAGGTTGCCGTGTGCGGGCTTAATCCGCACGCAGGGGAGGGCGGGCTGTTTGGGCGCGAGGAAATTGACGAGATTGCGCCCGCCATCGGGGACGCAAAAAAACAGGGCATACACGCAACGGGCCCGCATCCGGCCGATGCCTTGTTCAGAAGGGCCTGGACAAGCGATGTGGGGATGATAGTCGCGATGTATCATGACCAGGGGCTTGTTGCGCTTAAGATGGCGGCCTTCGATGCCGGCGTGAATGTAACACTTGGGCTTCCCATTGTGCGTACCTCGCCGGACCACGGCACGGCTTATGACATAGCGTGGAAAGCAATTGCGAAAGCGGAAAGCATGATAGAGGCGGTGAAAACCGCCGCTTACCTGGGCTGAGTATCCGGAATAAAGCGGACACCCAACTTTTTGTTCACATAGAACTGCTGGGCGATTGAAAGCGCATTGCTGACGGACCAGTAGAGTGTAAGCCCCGAAGCAAGTTTAAAAAACATCACTGTAAAAATCAGCGGCATGAACATCATCATCTTCCGCTGCGTGGGGTCGCCGCCGGTGGGCGTCATCTTCTGCTGTAAAAACATCGTTGCTCCCATGAAAATGGGAAGAACGTAATACGGGTCGTGCTGGGAGAGGTCGGTTATCCAGAGCGCAAAGGGCGCTCCCCTCAGCTCTATCGCAACCAGCAGCACCTTATACAGCGCAAAGAAGACTGGTATCTGGATAAGCATTGGCAGGCATCCGCCCATCGGGTTTACCTGGTGCTTTTTGTAGAGGTCCATCATCTCTTTTTGCATCCGCTGGGGGTCCTTTTTGTACTTCTGCCGTATCTCGTTCATCCTGGGCTGGATGGCCTGCATTTTTGCCATGGACTTCTGGGCCTTCATCACAAGGGGAATAAACGGGATCCTTATTATTATTGTAAGGACGATTATCGCCCAGCCGTAATTGCCGGTGAACGAATAGATTCTTTTGAGCAGCCAGAATATCGGCCTCGCGATTATCGAGAAAATCCCGAAATCCACAATGGAATTAAGCTCATGGCCGGCGGCATTCAGTTGCCTGTCAGCCTTGGGCCCGGCATATAGCGTGAAGTTCCGGATTATGGGGCCTGCCGCCGCAGGGCCGGACGTAAGCGACATTACAGGCTTGCCATTTATAAGCGACGCCGAGGCAACAGGGGAGTTATAAAGCGGGATAAGGGCGGCGCAGAAGTATTTGTCCTCCTGGGCAATCCATTTTACGTCACTGGTGTAAGTGATGCTTCCTTTTTCTACGTTTTTGGCGTATATGTCTTTTCTTGTAGTGTCGTAAAGTATAACCGGGCCCGTATGCGTCCGCGGCTCGGCCTGGTAAATGCCGAAAGCGGGACCAAGCGTTATTGTGTAATCCGGCACACCGATCACCTGGTCAGTCAGGCCTACTGTGTAGACGCCGGCTTTAAACGTATATGTCCTTCTGATATTTATGCCGCCAAAGGAATAATCGAAGGTAACCGAGCCCTGCGGGTTGGCCTTGTCCAGTTTCAGGTTTCCACCGGCAACCGCGAAATTAAGCTGCCCGCCTTTAAAGTCCCCGCCCCATCCTATGGCCAGCGGGGCAGGACTGCCGGACTCGTTTATAAGGGAGACCTCTTTGTTCGCGGTCTCTTTTGTGCTGCCCTTGTATTTTTTCAGTGTCCAGGAGACAGGCACGCCGCCTATGGAAGAGAATTTGGCGGTGTAAAGGTCTGTATCAACCGTAATGGTCTTTTCAGCCGCCGGGGTTACAGTTGCCTGCGCCTGGCCGCCCGGTATTGAGGGGGCCGGCGCCGATGGCGCGTTTGCAGCCGGGGCCGCAGCGGAAACGGCATTCTGCGCTGCCTGCTGTTGCATGGCCAGTTGCCTGGTCTTCTGCTGCTTCATCTCGAAGTAATTGAAGCCAAGCAGCACCAGGATTGAAAGCACTACGGCTATGACTGTTTTGTTGTCCATTATTCGGTCCCGAAACCGGAGCTTTTCAGAAAATAAAGAAAGAAGGCCTTACTTGACAGGGTCATAGCCTCCCGGATGAAAGGGGTGGCACCTGAGCACCCGCCTTATCCCAAGGAATGCGCCCTTAACCGCGCCATAACGCCGGATTGCCTCCTGCGAATATGCCGAGCAGGTAGGTGTAAACCTGCACGCGCCCGGCAGAAAAGGAGATATCACGGCACGATAAAGCCCGATTAAAAAGAGGAACAGCCTTTTAAGCATTTAAGGATTTCAGATCCCGTCCGAAAATAATCAAATCCACTTTTCCTTATTGACCGCGGAGGACTTTCCCGCAGTCTTAGACGGTGAGCTTCTTCCTGCCTTTGGCCCTTCTTCTTTTAAGCACGCCGCGGCCGCCCCTGGTGCTCATTCTTTCCAGGAAGCCGTGGACCCTCTTTCTTCTTCTGTTGTGAGGATGAAATGTTGTATATGTTCCGCCCATAGTCGTAAAGTATAACTGGATTTCACGATATTTGTCAACGATTTCACCAGGATTTTGTGCGTGAAAAATGCGGCGGGTTTACTTGTACTCTATTTTCTGCACAAGTTCCGCCAGAACCGGATAACTTGCACCTGCCTCGGATATGTCTTCTTTCAGCAGCCTCAGGCCTTCCGGGATATGCTTCAGGAAATATTTTTTGCCTTTCACCTGTGACAAAAAGGCGTAGGCCCCAAGCGCCTGCATGTGCCTTTGAAGGCGGCAGGGCAGGATGGTCCTTCTGAAGGCGGACTCCGAGAAGGCCGTGCCTTCAGCGTATTTCCTCAGCTTTATGTAATGCGCAAGTATTTCGCCGCGCATTGCGTTATCCAGCCTGTGGTAAGGGTCCCAGAGTATGGATGCAAGGTCGTATGCGGCCGGGCCGATGCGCGCCCCCTGGTAGTCTATGACTCTTGGCGTATCGCCTTTAACCACCATGATGTTTTGTGACTGAAAATCCCTGTGCACCACAGTTTTGGGGAAAGAGTCCGCCAGGTCCGCCAGCCTGTGAAATTCCCTTTCCAGCACCTGCCCGTCAACGTCCATGCCCATGAGCCCGTTGACGAACCTTTCAAGGAAATAGCCTGTCTCCCAGCGCAGGTGCTCGTAATCGAAAAGCCGCTGGCTCAGCATTGGGCATTTCTCAAGCTGCTCCAGAGTGTCCAGATGCAGCTTTGCAAGTATCTCCATTATCCGCATGTACAGCTTTGCCGTCCCTGCCGTAGTGCGAGGCAGTTTAAGCCAGGAGTAAAGCGGCGTGCTGCCCAGGTCCTCGAAAAGCGCCCTCTTGCCTTTCCAGTCCATAGCGATAAGCTCCGGCACGGGGACCATGCTGGAAGCAAAAAACCTGGTGTATTCTATATGCCGCTCGAAATCCGGGTCCGTGGGGTTGCACTCCATCAGCACAAAACTCTTCCGCGTCTTGTGGTCCCGTATGCGGAAATACCGCCGGTCCGAACCGCCAAAGCCAATCAGGATGGCTTCCGTTTTCCCGCCGGGATTTATGAACCCCTGATAAAGCTGGTCCGGCGGGGCCAATGAAATCTCCTTGCCCTGGGCCGCAAATATTGACGGCTGCATGGCCGCCTCGGTAAGCTCCAGAACGTAATCCGGCCCGATCAGGCTGTTTGCGAATTGAGCATTTGCCGTTACATGCGCTCCGGGCATCAAAATGCAATTTAAGAGCTTTGCGCCTGTTTCCGCCTTGCACCCGCGCTCAAGCGCGATGTAACCGTCCGCCTCGATGTCGCCGCAAAAATCCGCTTCCGGCGACAAATACAGCGTTTCACCGTTCTGGCAAAGCGCATCGAACAGGCTTTGCGCATAGGCCGCGGGCGTGCCCAGGTCGTTCCAGTAGCACCCGGTGAAATCCAGCGCCTGCACCTTATGGCCCGCCTGCGCCGCGGCAAGCCAGGCGTCCGTAACGTGCGATACGCCTGGAGGCAGGAAATCCAGGAAATCCGGGCTGTACACAGCGATGCCGGTAAAGGCCGTTTTCCCGGCTGGTTTTTTCATTCTTCCCGTTTTGTTTGCGGAGGGGGTTTCAATGCCTGTAAAGCAATCTTTCTTGTCCAGCAGTACATTGCTGTATAACGGGTGTCTGTGCGTTGCAAGTGTGGCGATATTGCCGGATGCAATATGGTGCCCGATAAGTCGTTCAAAATCGAGGTCCGCGATAATGTCCGCGTTATGCACCAGGAACACGCCTTTTGAAAGCAGCCGTGCCGCGTTTTTAAGCGCCCCGCCAGTCCCAAGCAGTTTTTTTTCGGTAAAAAGCTTTATGCGGGATTTATAGGGGGAGCCTGCCGCCCACTCTTTAATCAGTTCCGGCTGGTAATGCAGGTTTATGCCTATCTTGCCGGAGCATACCGGGCCAAGCCTGTCCAGAATGGCCTCGATAAGCGGCTTGCCCAGCACCGGCAGCAGCGGCTTTGGCAGATGGTTTGTGATTGGCCTTAACCGCTCGCCCAGGCCGGCGGCGGGCAGAAAAACTGTTACCGGCTCAGTCATATATCAGGAAACGCCCCCTTGCCTCGTCAAAAGCCTTGCATTGCCTGTTCCACCAGCGCTCCATTTCGTCCAGGGCAATCCCGGTTTCTATCAGCTGCCGCAGTTCGGGCGAACCGGAAAGTATGTCTATCGGGAATTTTTCCTCCTCGTATTCGTAAGGGGGGTCCCGCCACAGTTTCTCTTCAGGATATAGCTCGTTTACCGCTTTTAAGATGGCAACCGCCGTCTTGAAGGGGCGGAACTTCTGCCTGTCCGTTACATGTATTTGCGCTCCGCCGCATATTTTACCCGAATGCTTCTGGAACGTGGGCTGGAAATAAAGCGGCCTGAATACCACACCGCGCAGCCTGAATTCCGAAAGCCTGCCGGCAAGTTTATCCGGATTGATAAAGGGCGCTCCGAATATCTCGAACGGTCTTGTTGTGCCGCGCCCCTCGCTTAGCGTTGTGCCTTCCAGAAGGCACATGCCCGGATAAACAATGGCGGTGTCCAGCGTGGGCATGTTGGGCGAGGGCAGCACCCAGGGAAGGCCGCACTGGTCAAACCAGTGGCTTCGCTTCCAGCCGCTCATCTTGATTACATTAAAGGAAAGCCCCCGGTGGAACATTTCCCACAGATAAAGCCCAATCTCGCCGATGGTCATGCCGTGCCGGATTGGCAGGGGGCGCAGGCCGACAAAAGAGCTGTATTGCCGGGTCACCAGCGTGCCTTCGGTAAGATGGCCGCCGATGGGGTTTGGCCTGTCCAGCACTACGACGGCTTTGTTTTCTTCCAGGCAGGCCTGCATGCAAAGCTCCATGGTCCAGATGAAAGTATAATAGCGCGCGCCAACGTCCTGCAGGTCTATGACAAGCGCGTCTATGTCCTTTAGCATGGCGGGGGTTGGCTTGCGGTGCTCGCCGTAAAGGCTGTAAACCGGCAGCCCGGTTTTTTCGTCTTTAAACCCCTCCCATTCGATCATGTTGTCCTGCGTCTGGCCATAAATGCCGTGCTGCGGGCCAAAGAGCGCCGATAGCTTGGACCGGCTGGATTTGTAAAAAAGCGCGGCGGCGTCCTCCAGCCGGCGGTTGACGGAGGCCGGATGGGCCACAAGCCCCACGCGCGCGCCTCTTAACGACTTTGGCCAGTCCTTTTCAAAAAGGTCCAATCCGGTTTTAACCATTGTCGTATATCATACGGTAAAAACCGCCACAAGGGTAAGCGCAATTACGGCTGCCAGAATTCCGGCCCCTATAATCGAGGCCTTAACATGCCCGTTGCCGCCCCTGCCTATGCAGGGGATGAAAAATATCAAAAGCCCGAAGCCAACTGGTATAACAACCGCGCCGATTACGGCCAGCCCGCCGGGGAAATATCGCAGAAGCCGGTATATCCAGAGGAAATACCATTCCGGCCTTGGCTGATACTGCGCCACGAAATCTATCTTCTGGCCGATTGGGGCGGGGTAGAGCAGGGCTGCCGCCAGTGCCGCCTCAAAAACAATAAAGCCCGCCATGAACACCTTGTCCATATAGTCCGGATACAGGCTTCTTTTTTTTGCCATCAAAGCGCTCCGTTGCCCCCGGCGGCGTTGCCGGAACCATTGGGACTGGTCCCATTGGGGCCGGCCCCCCTGAGCCCCTGTTTCTTTATCATGTGGAAATGGGCCCACAGCACAAGGGCCATCATAAAGGGCAGCCAAAGCGTGTGCATGCTGTAGAAGCGCGTAAGCGTGGCCCCGCTGACTGACCGCCCGCCGCGAAGCAGTTTCACAAGCGCGCCCCCGGCATAAGGCACGGTGCCGGCCATCGAAGTTCCAACGGTGGTGGCCCAATAGGCCTTCTGGTCCCATGGTAAAAGGTAGCCTGTGAACCCTGACGCCAGCGTTATGAACAGAGTAAGCGAGCCCGCCATCCAGTTTAACTCCCTTGGCGGGCGGTATGCCTTGCTTATAAACACCCGCATCGCGTGGAGTGTTATAAGCACTATCAGTATGCTTGCGGACCATTTGTGCACGCCCCGCACCAGCCATCCAAGCCAAACGCGCTTGTTTATCTGCGCGATGCTGCCAAGGGCCTCCTTGCCGGAGGGCACGTAATAAAGCGAAAGCATGAGGCCGGTTGCGGCCGAGATGAGGAAGGCTGTGAAGGCCATGCCCCCGAAGCAATACGGGAAGCTGAGCCTGTCCGGAGTGATGCGTGTGAGGAACTCACCGTGCGGTTTTTTTATGCCAAACCGCCTGTCAAGCCAGTTGAGTATAAAATTCAGCATGCGCCCTAAACCTCCAGCCCTACCATAAGGGAGCCGTTTTCTATCTTGTACGGAAGCCTTGAAAGCGGTCTTGGCGGCGGGCCGCCTATCACTATTCCGGAGATATCATACCTGCCGCCGTGGCAGGGGCAGTCGAACTCGCCTTTTGCGTCATTCCAGGCCACAAGGCAGCCAAGGTGGGAACACACTGGGGAAAGAACCAGCAGCCCTCCGGGGGTCCTGGCCATGTAAGCCCTGAACTTGCGGCCTGGCCCGGAGAATTCGATCATTCTTACGCCGCGGCGGGGAATGTCCCATTCGTCCGCCGCCCTGAAGTACCGGATATGGCGGGGTGGTGTGTATACCGGAAAGAAGAACGGGGCCGCGGAGATGGTCTGCGCTCCGGCCAGCGCTACGGAAGCGCCATACACAAGACGCAGAAACTGCCTTCTGTTCACTTTAAGGCCGGCATTTAAAGGCCCGGGGTTACTCCCCCGCGCCGGATTCGATATTGAGGGATTCCCTTAACGCCTTGCCCATCTTGAAGTGGAGGGCCACCTTCTGCGGCACGTCCACGCTCTCCCCGGTCTTGGGATTCCTTGCCTTCCTGGGCTTGCGGGCCCTCAGTCTGAAGTTGCCAAAGCCGCGTATCTCTATCTTTTCGCCTTTGGAAAGCGAGTCTTTCATGCTGTCAAAGACGGTATCGATGATCATCTCGGTCTGCTTAAGCGTCAATCCATCAACCCGCTGCGCCACTTTTTCGATGAGCCCCGATTTGGTCATTTTTTTATTAAAACCCTCCTATGGAGTATATAGATAACTGAAGCGGGCAAACGGGGCGGAACCGGAGAACCCGGCCTTCGTTTTCAATATGTCAAAAAGGCTGCGCCCCTTTTTCTTTTCTATAACTGGCGCGTCCGGCTTCAGGCCGGCAAGCTTCTTGGCCCCCGCAATTGCGTCCTCCAGGTCGCCTATCTTGTCCACAAGCCCTTCGCTTATTGCCTGGCGGCCGCTGAATATCCGGCCGTCGGCTATCTGGCGCACCTTGTCCACCGGCATCTTCCGGCCCTGGGCCACGGCCTCTATGAATTGCTCGTGCACGTCGTCAAGCACGTTCTGGATTATCTTCTTGTCTTGCGGCCCCATCTTTCTGAACGGGGAGGCCAGGTCCTTGTGTGCGCCTGCCTTTACCACTTCCGCCTTCACCCCGATTTTGTCCATAAGCCCTTCGAAGTTGGGCACCTCCATGATAACGCCGATTGAGCCGGTGATGGTGCCGGGGTCCGCGTAAATCCTGCTGGCCGTGCAGGAGATGTAATAACCTCCGGAAGCGGCCAGGGAGCCCATGGAGACAACCACCTTCTTTCTGGCAGCGGTCTTTTTAAGCTCCTCGTATATCTCCTGTGACGGCGCAACGCCTCCGCCCGGGCTGTCAACCCGCACAACCACGGCCTTAACCGAGGGGTCCCTCATGTAGGCGTCTATGGCGCGCACCGCGTCCCCGGAGCTGGCGATTGCGCCTTCTATCCTCACAAGCCCCACCTTGTCGCCGCCCGGCGACCTGGCGATGGCAGCGGCTATAATCCCTGCCACAACCAGCAGTGCAAACAGCGCGGAGATGCCGATGCAGATTTTCTTCAAATTGCGCTCAGCCCTTCAGGCATTGCCTTCACGTTTTTCATGCTGAGGCCAATCTTCCTGTTGTCCAGGTCCAGCTTGATAATGCGGGCCCATACCTGGTCGCCTTCCTTAAGTCCGCTATTTTCGTCCTTTACAGTTTCCGACGCGTATATCAGCCCCTCAACATCGCCCGGCATCTCTACGAAAACGCCGAAGTCGGTGGTCCTCAGGACGTTGCAGCGCACCTCGTCGCCAAGATGCATATTTTCGGGGATGTCTTTCTTCCAGGGGTCTTCCTTCACCTGCTTGATCCCCAGCGCGATGCGCTCCTTGGCGGGGTCCACGGACAGCACCACCGCGTCCACCTCCTGTCCTTTCTTAAGCACCTCGGAGGGGTGCTTTATGTGCCTGGTCCAGGAGAGGTCCGATATATGCACCAGCCCGTCCACGCCTTCGGGCAGCCCTACAAAGGCGCCGAAGTCCGTGATGCTCTTCACCTTGCCGGAAACCAGCGTGCCGGACGTATAGTTCTGTGACACAAGCTGCCATGGCGAGGGTTTAAGCTGCTTGAGGCTGAGCGAAAGCCGCCTTTCGTCCTTGCCGCTCTTCAGCACCAGGGCCTCTATCTCGTCGCCAATGTTTACGTACTTGGAGGGGTGCTTGGGTTTTGCCGCCCAGTCCATCTCGGAGACGTGCACCAGCCCCTCAAGCCCTTCTTCCAGCTTCACGAATGCGCCGTAATCGGTAATGCTTACCACCTTGCCGGTAACGCGGGCGCCGGCAGGGTATTTCTCGTCCACATTGCTCCACGGGTCCTGCATCTTCTGCTTGTACCCGAGGGTCACCTTTTCGGTGGCCGGGTCGAACTTAATGACCACAACTTCAATTTCCTGCCCTACGGACAGCATCTCCGAGGGATGGGAAATCCTCCCCCAGGACATGTCCGAGATGTGCAGCAGGCCGTCCACGCCGCCAAGATCCACAAAGGCGCCATAGTCCGTTATGTTCTTTACCGTGCCTTTGGTTACCGCGCCTTCCTGGATGCGGGCAAGGGTTTCGGTTTTCTTTTTGGACCTTTCCTCGTCGGCAAAGTTCTTTCTGGAAACAACAAGCATGGTGCGCTTGTTATTGGTTTTTAAAACCTTGAACTGGAATTTTCTGCCAATCAATGAATCCATTTCGCCGGTCTTAACGCCCGATTGTGAGCCCGGCAGAAACGCGCTTACTCCGCATATATCAACGAAGAGGCCGCCCTTGGTCTTGCCTGTGACTTCCCCTTCCAGGGGGGCGTCGGCCTTGATGGCCTCATCTATCACTTCCCATGCCTTTATCCGCAGCGCCTTGCTCCTGGACAGCACAACTGTCCCTTCGGCGTCCGCGATCCTCTGCACAAACACTTCCACATCGTTGCCCGGTTTCAACCCGGCTATTTCTTCTTCGGAGAATTCACCCCTTGGCAGGAAGCCCTCGGACTTGTACCCGACATCAACCACTATGCCGGCATCCTTGACCGATATGACCCTCCCTTTTATCAGCGTGCCTTCTTCTACCTCATGGAAAGACTCCTCGTAAAGTTTGCTCAGTTCGTTTTCGTTCAGGTCCATTATCACTCACTTCCTCCAATTGCCCTCAAGACTTTTTCCGTCTCCTTTATGATCCAGTCGGGGGTTGAAGCCCCGGCGGTAATTCCTGCCTTCTTTACGCCCCGGAACCATTCTTCCCGGATCTCTCCGGCCGTTTCAATATGATAGGTGGGAACGGATTTTTCGCACAGCCTGGTAAGCTGCGTTGTGTTGGCGCTGTTGCGCCCGCCCACCACCACCATGACTTCCACCTGCGACGCCAGCTCCATGGTCTCTTTAAGCCTCAGCGCGGTGGAACTGCATATCGTATTATATACTTTCAGCTCTCTGGCTTGCCCGGCAAGCGCGGTTATAAGCCTTATAAGAGCTTCAACAGGCTGGGTGGTCTGGACTACCAGGCCTACCTTGCTTTTCATCCTTGGCAGCTCGTCCGGGTGCCTTACCACTATGGCTTCCTGGCCGGCATAGCTTTTCAGGCCTTTCACTTCGGGGTGTTCTATATCGCCCAGAATGACTACCTGATAGCCTTCTTCCCTAAGAAGTTTAGCATAATGCTGCGCCTTTTTGACATAAGGACAGGTGAGGTCTTCCACGTTGAAACCCTCCTGCTCCAGCATGTGCATCTCCTCCTGCGTAACGCCGTGCGTGCGCACTATAACCTTGCCAGCTTTCTTCTGTTTCAGTTCGGCGATGCTCTCGGCCACACCCACGCCGTTTTTCCTCAGGGCGCTTACCAGCTGCGGATTATGGATTATTGGGCCAAGCGTGAAAACGCCGTCGGCTGTTTTTGCCACCTGGAAGGCCGTGTCCACGGCCCGCTTGACGCCAAAACAGAACCCGGCCCTGTGGGCCACTATTATCTCCACTGGCTCAAATCCTTTATCTTCTCCAGCGAAACGCATGATGCGCCCGCTTCCGCGCAGTCCTTTTCGTATGAAAAAGGTTTTCCTATTATAACCCTGATTTTAGCAGGCTTTATGAATTTGCCCCCTGCCGGCCAGGACCGTTCCGCGCCCTCTATATACACCGGCAGAATCGCCGCCCCGGAGCGCCTTGCAATCAGGTCTATCCCCTTCTGGAATTCCGTTTCCGTTCCGTCGCCGCCTCTGGCCCTGCCGCCGCCCGGGAACAGCGCGATGGCCCCTCCGGACGCCAAGGTTGCAAGCGCCTTTTTGATGGCCGACGGTATTGCCCTGCCGCGGCCAACAGGCAGCGAGTGGTGTTTTATGAACGCGCCCAGAAAAGGCACCCTGAAAAGTTCCTCTTTTGCCAGGTAATAAAGCCTGCGCCCTTTTACCGCCGCGCCCAGTATGGTGGGGTCCAGATAGCTTGTATGGTTGGACACCACTATCAGCGCGCCTTCCTGCGGGATGTTTTCCCTGCCGTGCACTTCGAACCTGTTATACAGGCCAAAGATTATCCGCAGCAGAATGACTATCGGATAATAGCAGAATGAAAGCATTTTACCGGGCAGCTTCCTCCAGCATCCGGCGTATTACGTCTTCAGGTTTCATATCGGTGGAATCTATATAAACGGCGTCCGGGCTTACCTTCAGTGGTGCAATGTCCCTGGAGCTGTCTCTCTCGTCCCGTTCCATAACGTCCTGCACGGCGTCTTCCATTGTTACCGCTTTCCCGGAATCAAGCATTTGCCTGTACCTTCTTCCTGCCCGCTCCCGGGTGGAGGCGTCCAGGAAGAATTTTTTCCATGCGCCAGGGAATACCACGGTTGCCATGTCCCGCCCTTCGGCAACTATGTCCGCCGAATCGGCAAACGCTTTCTGCACTGGCAGAAGGAACTCCCTGACGGGCCTTCTTGCCGAGAACACGGATGAGTAATGGCCGGCCTCCCTGGTCCTGATGCGCGGGGAAAAATCTTCCCCGTTTACAAGCACATGCCCATCGGAAAAAGTAACCGCAATGCCGTCAAGGGCTTTTTTTATCTGCGCGTCATCTGATTCCGGGGTTACGCCGTGCTCGATTAACGCAAGCCCGGTGGCCCTGTAAAGCGCGCCGGTGTCCAGATACTGAAACCCCAGCTTCTCCGCCAGCGCTTTGGCGATAGTGCTCTTACCGGCCCCCGAAGGGCCGTCTATGGCAACCACCTTACCCATTAAAGCGAAGCCCGGTTAAAGTATCGAAAAACGCAGGGTACGATATGGAAACGCATTCGGAGCCTTCTATTTCAGTTACGCCTCTGGCGGCCAGCGCGGCTATGGCAAATGACATGGCAATCCTGTGGTCCCCGAAGGAATGTATCCTTGCGGCTTTCAACTCCCCGCCGGTTATGGCAAGGCCGTCTTCAAACTCTTCTACCTCGATGCCCATTGCGTTAAGCCCGGACGCCATCGCCTTTATACGGTCTGACTCTTTTACACGCAGTTCCGACGCTCCCCTTATCACCGAGCGGCCTTCCGCGCAGGCGCAGGCTATAGCCAATATGGGCAGTTCATCTATCATCAGCGGCACCAGGTTTTCATCCACGTCTACCGCCTTGAGTTTCCGGGCGCCTTTTACGTGGATGTCGCCCACTGGCTCGCCGGAAACTTCCCTCCGGCTTTCCACTTCTATCCTTGCCCCCATCGCTGCAAGGACGGTCAGAAGCCCGGTCCTTGTAGGGTTCAGGCAAACGTTGTTTATGTGCGCTTCGGAATTTTCTGTTATAAGCGCGCCAACCAGGAAAAACGCGGCGGACGAAAAATCCCCCGGCACGGTGATATCAAATGCTGCCAGTTCCGCCGCCGGCCCCTCAACTGTTATCTGGTTGTTCTCTGATTTCAGCCTGGCCCCCATGGCCGGGAGCATCTTTTCCGTGTGGTCCCTGGAGGGGTGGGGCTCCTTTATTACCGTTTTGCCGTTTGCATAAAGCCCTGCCAGTATCAGCGCCGACTTCACCTGGGCGGAGGCCACCGGCATATCGTATTCTATCGCCTTAAGGGGCCCTCCTTCTATCTCAAGCGGGGGGTATTTTTCATCCACTGTGGCCTTTATCTTTGCGCCCATTAATGAAAGCGGTCTTATCACCCTTGCCATCGGCCTTTTACTAAGTGATTCGTCACCTGTTAAAACAGTGCGAAAGGGGTTTCCAGCAAGCAGGCCCGTCAGCAGGCGCATCGTTGTGCCGGAGTTGCCGCAGTCTATCTCTTTACCGGGGGCTTTAAGCCCGTGAAGGCCGCACCCGGATATCTCATAATTTTCATAATACTGGCCGAACCCGGGCACATTTATTGGTTTTCCAAAACCCTGCATCTCCGCGCCAAGGAGTTTCATCGCGTTTAAGGTAGAGATTGTGTCTGCCGCCAAAAGAAGATTTCTAACCGTGCTTTTGCCTTTGGCGATGGAGGCGAACATCGCGGCCCTGTGGGAGATGGATTTGTCTGATGGTACGGCCAGCACGCCGCGCAGGCGCCCGGCGCCCTCAATCCTTGCGGTCAATCTTTTCCCTCAGTGCCCTGGAGCGCCCGAACTCGGCTTCCAGGGCGGCGGGATTATTTCCGGCTATGGCGCACTCTATCTTGTCCAGTTCCTGCCTGAACGCCTTTATCGAGGCGATTACATGCTTGCCGTTAAGCAGGCAGATGTCCCGCCAGACCTCCGGTGAACTGAGCGCTATGCGCGTGGTGTCCTTGAATCCCTGCCCCGCGTATTTTATGGATTTGCCGTCCATGCTGCCCACCGTGTTTACCAGCGAATAGGCCAGCACGTGAGGCAGATGGCTCATAAGCGCGTATATCATGTCGTGCTTGTCCGGGTCCATAAGTTCCACATTGCCGCCCAGGGCGCGCCACATCAGTTCCATCCTCTCCAGCGCGTTTTTATCAGCTGCCTTTGTCACGGTAACAATGCACCGTACTCCTTCAAAAAGGCCATCCACGGCATTGTCCACGCCGGGCCGCTCGCCGCCGCTGATGGGGTGGGAGCCTATGAAATTGGGGAGGATGGACTCAAGCTCGCTTACAAGCGCGCCCTTAACGCTGCCCACGTCGGTCTGTATGGAACCTTCCTCAACGGCATCCTTTATTTCCGATGCCAGGCCGCGGAACATGCCAACCGGGGTGGCAAGCACCACCAGGTCCGCCCCCTTTACGGCCTTGCGCGGGTCCATGTGGTATTCGTCTATCATCCCGGCGCGAAGGGCTTTTTTAAGGTTCCCCTCGGTCCTTCCATACCCGGATATCCGCTTTGAGAGTTGTTTCTTTCTGAGGGCCAGGGCCAGCGAGCCGCCAAGCAGGCCCACCCCCAGGATGGCTGTTTTTTCAAAGGGCCTGAACGGCCCCTGTGCTTCCTTTTTCATTTTTAAAGCGGCGACCCTGCGGGTACTATATCTCCCTTCCCACAGCGTGCGCCACGGCCTGAAGCTCCTTCATCAGCTTTTTAAACTCGTCAGGCCTCAGGGATTGTTCCCCGTCCGAGAGCGCTTCCTCCGGTTTCGGGTGCACCTCTATCATAAGGCCGTCGGCCCCGGCGGCTATGGCCGCCTTTGCCATGGGGGCAACAAGGTGCCTGTATCCAACGCCATGGCTGGGGTCCACAACAACCGGCAGGTGGGTAAGGCTCTTCAGCACCGGCACGGCGCTCAGGTCCAGGGTGTTTCTTGTGGCGGTCTCAAATGTCCTTATGCCGCGCTCACACATTATCACGTCATGATTGCCCTGCGACATTATGTACTCGGCGGACATAAGCCATTCCTTTATAGTGGCGGAGAGCCCTCTTTTAAGCAGCACCGGCTTCCTGGACTTGCCAACCTCCAGCAGCAGCCTGAAATTCTGCATGTTCCTTGCGCCTATCTGGATGATGTCGCAGTACTTCTCCATCACTTCCATGTCGCGCGGGTCCATAAGCTCCGTTACAACGGGAAGCCCGGTCTTTTCCCTGGCCATGGCCATATACTGGAGGCCTTCCTCGCCAAGGCCCTGGAAGGAGTAGGGCGACGTCCTTGGCTTGTATGCCCCGCCCCTTATGAAATCGGCCCCGGCGCTCTTCACCTTTTTGGCCACGTCCACCATCATGGCCTTGTTCTCAACGGAGCAGGGCCCCGCCATTACGTTTATTTTCTTGCCCCCTATAATGACGCCGCGGGATTTTATTACCGTGGGCGCCTTCCTGAACTCGCGGCTTGCCAGCTTGTACGGTTTCAGCACCCTCACTGTGTTCTCCACCCCCGGCATGGCCCTGACGGAATTTTCCACCTCTTCGGTTGTTTTTGAAGTATCGCCGATTACCCCCAGGATGGTCCTTTCGGTCCCCTTGGAAACCTGAGCGCGCAGCCCCATGCTCTCCAGTTTTTTTGTTATGTGCTTCAGTTCCTCTTCAGTGGCGGACGGCTTGAGTACGATTATATCCAAGATGTTACCTCCCTTTTAGTGCCCGTCTCAAAATCGCCTTTGGCTGCAAGAGGCTGAAATTGCGGCATGCGGCGTCGTTTGAGGCAAAACCGTCCTCAACGCAGCGCTGCTGCGCCGCCGGGCGGTTTCCCCTTATCTCCCTGCCTGCCACGATTTCCTCTCTCTTTCGCTTCAAAATCATTTTGAGACAGGCCCTAGTTTCTTAAATGATTTGATGAATTTTTCGTTCTCATGTTCAAGCCCAATGGTTACCCTGAGCGCGTTTGGGCCCGCGGGCCTTATTATCACGCCTTCGCGCAGCAGTTTTTCGTACGCGGGCGCGGCATTGTCAAATGGCATATAGATGAAATTGGCCTCGGTCCGCACGTATTGCGCGCCAAGCTTGTCCAGTTCCCTGTACAAATATTCCTTGCCTTGTTCGTTTACAAGCCTGGATTTTTCTATGTGGGCCTGGTCGTCAAGCGCGGCATACGCAGCCGCCTGGGCCGGAACAGACGTGTTGAATGGCGGCCTGGCCCTCTCCATCTGCCCGATAACATCGGGATGGGCGATGCCGTAGCCAATCCTTAGCCCCGCCAGCCCGTACGCCTTGGAAAACGTCCTCAGCACAAGCACGTTCCTGCCGGCGCCGTTTCTTAAATACTCCAGCCCATCGGGATAATGCCCCGATGCCGCGTATTCAAAATACGCCTCGTCCAGCACAACCAGCACGTCTTCCGGCACAAGCCTGAAGAACCTTTCGTACTCGTCCCTGGTGTTTATGGTGCCGGTGGGGTTGTTCGGGTTTGCGATGAAGACCATTCTTGTGCGGGGCGTGACGGCCTTTGCCATCGCCTCCAGATCGTGCCTGTGGTCCTTTAGCGGTATTTCCACAGGTACGCCGCCCTGGATTGTTGTGGACGCCGCGTATACGACAAATGACGGCCTGGCCATAACCGCCTCATCGCCCGGCCCCATGAACGTCCTTACGGCTACGTCCAGAAGCTCATTGGAGCCATTGCCAAGGATTATCGAACCGCTGCTTATATTGTGGATGCCGGAGAGTTTCTGCTTCAGCTTGAACCCGCCGCCGTCGGGATATCTGTTTACGCCGGCCAGCGCCTGCGCCGCGGCCTCTATGGCCAGCTTTGACGGGCCGATGGGATTTTCATTGGAGGCCAGTTTTACGGCCTGGGTAATCCCCAGTTCCCTTTCCAGTTCCTCTACGGGCTTTCCGGGAACATAGGGTTTTACCTTAAGCACATGCGCGGGCGCTTTTATCACGG
>JAJYLE010000185.1 GCA_021788025.1 Nitrospirota bacterium | reverse complement strand
ACCCAAAGGGCGTTGTGGAGGAATTTGCGCGCACCGTGCACAGGGAGATGGATTTTACCGGGGAGGCCAGCAATTGCGAACGCCTCAGCAAAAATTTCGAGGGCAGCCAGGACATTTATTTCCCCAAGGTGTATTCTGATTACCTCACTGAAAAAGTGATAGTGCTGGAGCGCATACAGGGCATCAGGATAGACCACAAGGAAGAGCTGGAAGCGGAGGGGTTCGACACCCGGACCCTGGCCCGCCTGATGGCCCAGGCGTACTTCAAGATGATCTTCGACGACGGCTTTTTTCATGCGGACCCGCATCCAGGCAATCTCTTCGTTACAGGCGCCGGCCAGATAGCGTTCATTGATTTTGGCATTGTGGGCAGGGTAAGCCAGGAGCTTGGAAACACGCTGGCAAACACCTTCATTTCGCTTATAAACCAGGACTTCGACGGCCTTATAGACAGCTATATAGAGCTTGGGTTTGCGCCGCAGGAGGCGGACCTGGACGAGTTCCGCCGTGCTTTCAGGCGGGACCTGACAGACCTGCTGGAGCCCATCTACGGGAAAACACTGGGCGAGATAGATTTCCCCAAATACCTGAGCGCTTTTCTCACCCTGGCGGTAAAGCATAACCTGCGCATCCCGTCCGAACTGCTGCTGATAGACAAATCGCTGCTTATTTTGCAGAGCATAGCGCTTAAGCTGGACCCCACTTTCGATTTCATGGCCGTCTCCGAACCTTACGCGGAGAGGCTGGTGAGGCGCAGATACAACTTCTCCAGCATCGCAGGAGGGCTGAAGCGGGAGTTCATGGAGGCCGGCGAGTTTGCCTACAAGCTGCCAAGGAATCTAAAGAACCTGATGAACAAGGCGCTCAGAAACGACCTGCACATGAAACTTCACCACCTGGGGCTGGAAAACCTTATCAAGGACATGGACCGTTCCAGCAACAGGCTTGCCTTCGCCATGGTGATCTCCGCAATGATAATAAGCGGCTCTATAATGCACGCGATGGGCGTTCCGCCGAAGATATTCGGCCTGTCGGTGCTGGGGTTTTTAAGCTTCTTTTTTGCCGGGGTGCTGGGGATATGGCTGGTCATCTCGATAATCCGGTCCGGAAGGCTTTAAGACAACCTCCTGGTTTTATTTGTTCATGCTTTCACGTTTTTGGTTGGCTGGCGCAGGGCTTGTTTTACCTGATACACCTCGCCCATTGCGGTCCCCTTTGGGATGGAGAGTTGACTTCCTATTCGCACTGTACAAAGCTTTCATTTATGGCCATGATAAGCCCCGAAGCCTTGCCTTTCCAAATTTGTTATAATCGTGCAGAGTTTGACGGAAATTTTTATTTGTGTAGGTCAGATTAGCGAAGCGTAAACCGACAATTTCCGATGATGGAAACGCTTGGGAACGGGCTTGTGAACGAGTGAAGAAGTGTCGGGTTACGTTCCACTAACCCGACATATGCTTACCGGGTCAAGCAAGGTTGTGACTATGTAAAATTTCTGCGTTCTGAAACCCGGATATTTCACGATTGCTTTGGTCTGGCGGAAAACCATGGGGTCTTGTCAACAGGTGTGTAAAAAGCCATCAGGCGGCGATCCTTTCGGCTGTCCTTTTTTCCCTGAACTGCAACCCCATCGGTAAACATCTTCCCGGCGTAAACGTCCTGTAAAAGCTCGAATGCGTCCAGTTTCCGGAATCCCATTTCGGCTACCCGGAGGAGCTTCCAGATCATGGCCGTGGCATTGGCGATCTTTTTGAAAATGCTGCCCAGGAAACCGGAAAAATCTGCCGGACAACTGGGGTCTTTAAAAGCTGCGGGTTTGAACGGGGTTGAACAGTAAAAACCGGAAAAATATTTAAAATCAGCCAGTCACAGATTTTTGTTTGAACGTTAAAAAAAGAGGCCCTGACAGCCAAGGCACAAGTAATTCCGCAAAGCTTATAAAAGGCGAGGCGCCCCCAATGATGCTCCGCCCCTTAAATTATTGAAATTTCTGATGAATTACTGGTACAAAAGAATGGGGACGGAATTCTGATAAGGACCAAAGGGGATTTGTAAAAATGAGGCGGGTATTCATTTGTCTGGCGCTGGGATTAACGTTGTTCCCGGTTCTGGCGGCCAGCGCCTTTGCGGACAAGGGGCTTGACGCAAGGCTTGCCAGGGCGGCCTATGATTGCGACAACAATAAGGTATTGGATCTTATCAGCCAGGGCGCAAACCCGGATGCGGAAGTGTGTGGCGCCAACGGAAGTAAAATTTGCGAAAAGATATCGGACTGGGCAAACTGGGGTGAGTTAATGACCAATCTCAGGATGGCGGCGGATGCCAGGGACAAGGCGGTTTATCAGGAAGATCTGGAAGCAGCCAGGAAATGCGAAACTGTAATCGATATGGTCAAGGCTGCTGCTGCGCTGGACCCTTCCGCGCCGGAAAAGCCCTCGCGTTCGGACAGGCTGATTTTAGCGGCTGCGGGTGGTGATGAGGCCCTGGTAAAAACCCTGCTTGCCAAGGGGGCGGACGTTAACGCAACCAATGATCTGGGATATACGGCGCTGATAGAGGCGGTTAAGGGAGGGTATTCCAGTATCGTTCATCTGCTTATTAAAAAAGGCGCCAATGTGAACGCGGAAAAGGACGGTGAGACCGTGCTGATGTATTCGATTATGAGCAATCACGCGGGCGCGGCGAGGCAGTTGCTGGATGCCGGTGCGGACTCGCAGGTGCTGGACGACGATATCCTGGCGGCGGCGGGCATTGGCAATGCCGAGATTGTTGATTTTCTGATAACAAAGGGGGCGGATGTCAATACGAAGGATGATTCCTGGACGGCGCTGTCCAGTGCGGCATACCACGGGCATGCCGGTGTTGTGCGGTTGCTGCTGGCGAAGGGCGCTGATGTGAACGACAGCAACAGCAATGGAAATACGGCGCTGATAGAGGCAGCCAGCGCCGGGCATCCCCGCATTGTAAAGCTTCTGCTGGATAAGGGCGCGGATGTAAGCGCGATAAATAACAAAGGATGGACGGCACTGAACGAGGTGGAATACAGCATGCAATTGAACGGGCAGTATGGATCGCCACCTGCCAAATATTACGAAACCATGCGTATCCTCATGGAGGCAGGGCACAGTAAAAAAAGACCTTCCCAATAGAAACTTCATGCCCTGAAATCTTTGCGCCAGGCCGTAATATGCTGTTGGATATGCCGGCCAGAATTTGAAGGCCATGCCGGATTCTTTTAAATCCGCTTATTGCCGGTTGCCCGCCTCGATTTCAAGGGCCGGGGCCGCCAGGGGCGGCGGGACGGCCGCCTCCAGGTTTTCTATGTAGTCCGTTGTGTATCTTACGGCCTGTTTGAGTGTTTTGCCCATTATCCTTCTGCCCAGCAGGCCCACTGCCGTATAATGCAAATCGAACCTTGCGAGGCTCCTGAGGATATATTTCCAGGAGTAAAACCGCTTGTTGGCCTTTATTGTCTCTATCTGAAGGGTGGCGGGGCTCATCTGCTGCGGCCTGAAGACCACGTGCTGAAGATTGTACTTGCTCCAGTCCGTATGCAGCAGCCTGCCCTGGGCCTTTATCTCCTCGAAAAGCCTGGTGCCGGGCAGAGGGGTAAGCGCAATTATCTGCACCGTTTCTATCCCGCTGTTGGCGGCAAAACCGGCGGTCTTTTTTATGGTGTCCAGATCATCTGTGTCCGCGCCCAGTATGAACATCCCGTGAATATGCATGCCATTGTCCCTGATTATATTTATCGAGGACACTATATCGGACAATTCCTGTTTCTTGTTGAACTTCTTCAGTGTTTTGGGGTTTATGGACTCAAAACCGATGTAAATGGTGTGCACGCCAGCATCGGCCATCAATCTTATAAGTTCGGGGTCCTTTGCAACATCCGTCCTGGCCTGTACCACCCAGCAGTCCCTGAGCCCCTCTTCGATAATGGCCCGCAGCAGTACCTTGGACCGGGCCTTGTTGGCCGTGAAGTTATCGTCCACGAAAAATCTGGTGCCTTTTTTTATGCTTTTTATATACCGGAGCTCGGCAAGTGTCCGCTCGACGGACTTGAACCTGTATTTTCTTCCAAACATCGGCACAACGGAGCAGAAGTTGCAGTCGAACGGGCACCCCCTGGAGGTTGAAACCGGGTAAACATATGACGGCTTCCAGCCATGCACCAGCCTGAAGTCCGGGTCCGGCAGGGCGTCCAGTTCAATATCCTCCAGAAGGTCTTCTTTCTGGGTATGGATTATTTTTTTGCCGGGGCCTCTATATGAAATGCCCTTTATCCCGGAAAGCGGCGGGCTGCCGGCATCCAGGCTTTCAACCAGCGAAAGCAGAGGCCGTTCCCCTTCGCCCCGCACCACATAATCCGCGTACTCCAGCGCCTCGGATGGCATGTAAGTGGGA
>JAJYLE010000184.1 GCA_021788025.1 Nitrospirota bacterium | reverse complement strand
TCTTGGGATTTTCATTGGAGGCCAGTTTTACGGCCTGGGTAATCCCCAGTTCCCTTTCCAGTTCCTCTACGGGCTTTCCGGGAACATAGGGTTTTACCTTAAGCACATGCGCGGGCGCTTTTATCACGGCTAGTCCGCTTCCACCCTGGGGTACGAGCCAAGCACTTTTACAAACAGGCAGGCCTTCGCTATGCCCTTAAGCGCCTTGTCCACTGGCTTGTCGGTGACGTGCCCGTCCATGTCCACAAAGAATATGTACTCCCAGGCCTTCCTTTTTGACGGGCGGGACTCTATCTTGGTGAGGTTCAGCCCGGACCGCTTGAATGGCGCCAGAACGTCATGCAGCGCCCCCGGCTTGTCTTTGACCGAAAGCATGACGGATGTCCTGTCCTTGCCGGTCCTGGGCGGATAATCTTTGCCTATCACAAGGAAGCGGGTGAAGTTGTGTTTTCTGTCCTCGATACCCTTGGCTATGAACTTGAGCTTGTAAAGCTCCGCCGCGGCCTCGCTGGCTATTGCGGCGGAGTCTTCCTCCTGGGCCGCTATCTCGGCCGCCCTTGCAGTGCTGGAAGTCTCGAACAGCCTGGCGCCAGGCACGTTCTTTTCCAGCCATCCCCTGCACTGGGCAATGCCCTGCGGGTGCGAATATATGCGCTTGATGCCGCTTATGTCGCCTTTTTTTGAAAGGAGGTTCTGCTGCACTTCAAGGAGGGCCTCTCCGCAGATTTTAAGGTCGTATTCGTTGTTGATAAACATGTCCAGGGTATTGCCCACTATGCCTTCATTGGAGTTCTCGATTGGCACCACGCCGAAATCCGCCCTGCCGGAATCCACTTCGTCAAATACGTCCTTCACCGTTTCCATCGGGCTTATCTTTGAGGATGCCCCGAAGTGCCTTAAAGCGGCAAGGTGCGCGAAGGTGGCAAGCGGCCCAAGGCAGGCGATGCGCAGCGGCCCCTCAAGCGACCTGGAGGCCGATATTATCTCCCTGTATACGTTTACCAGGGCGGCGTTGGACAGCGGCCCGGCATTGGCTGCCTTGATGTTGTCCATTACTTCCCGTTCCCTTGCCGGGGAATAACAGCTTGCGTTGCCGGTTTCCTTTATCCTGCCAATCTCTATCGCGGCCCGGGCGCGTTCGTTGAGAAGGGCAACTATCTCCCTGTCCAGTTTGTCTATTTTTTTGCGAAGGGTTTCAAGGCCTTTCATAAGATAATAGGATAAAATTTTTTTCCTTTGTTTTTCAAGGTTTTTTGGGGAGGCAGGGGCATGATCTATCTTTACAAACCTGAATCCGCAGGAGAGGCGTGCTGCGCGCATAAGATGATCTTAAAACCCCGTCATGCCCGCCATGACGCATTTCATATTGACAATGTCATGCTTGTCCGTGTTACTAATAGGGCGGCGGGGGGCTTTGGCCGCATTGAAAAGGGAAATCGGTTACGGTTGGAGAATGGAACAGATGGAACGGGAATTTGGCCGCAAGTGGCTGAAAATAAAAATAAATCCGGAAATTACCGGAACATATAAAAAGAAAAGCGGGAAATGGGCCCGAAAAACAAGTCCGCCAGTTTGGAATCCCGGGCCCCTGGCGGGTATAATTTAACATGCGGAAAGATATGCATGAAGAACACGAAAAGAAGATAAAAGAAAATCTTGACGAGGAACACCAGAAGGCCATCATGGCCAGCGGGCTTATAA
Organism: Nitrospirota bacterium; assembly: GCA_021788025.1. Classification (GTDB taxonomy): domain Bacteria; phylum Nitrospirota; class Thermodesulfovibrionia; order Thermodesulfovibrionales; family JdFR-88; genus JAKAKS01. The sequence goes on along the minus strand of JAJYLE010000184.1, from coordinate 2,711 downwards.
GGGAGCAGGTTTACGAGCTTCTGAAGGGCATGGGGTTTGGGCAGGATGAGATAGAATCCGATTACGGGTTCCCGGTGGAAGCCTCCGGCCATAATGAAACCTGCACCATAGATTTTGTAATTACGCTTGGCGGCAAGAGAGTGGCTGCCATCAAGTGCGCCCCGGACGCGATAGATTCCAGGCAGCGCGAAGCCGTGGCCTTCTGCCGGGTGGCGGGCATCCCGATTTCAATAGTCACGAATTTCGTTGAATCCAAGATACTGGACGCCGCCAGCGGCAAGCTCATAGGCGAGGGGATGGAGGCCCTTCCGGAAAAATCTGCACTCGCGGCGCTTTGCGCTCCGGAAATTTGCGCATCCGGAGCCAGGCTGGAAAAAGAGAAGATGATCCTTTTGGCCTTCCGCACGCTTCAGTGCCATCGGGACAGTCTGAAATAAGTGCGGCAGTGCTACTTTTTTGCTTTTGCTTCCGTACTATCGCACTGCCGTACTGCGGCGCCAAGGTTGACATTGGCTGAAGGCTCCCTATATCATTTAAGTTCGCCAAAAGAGGGCTGGAATGAAAATAAAGGTCTCTGATATCCCCGAAGAGGGGCTTTCGGTCATTGATAAAACCATGGTGGAGATTAATGGGCAGGATGTACCCGTGGACCTTGATCTGAAGGTTGACAAGCAGGGCAGCGAAGTGCTGGTTGAGGGGAACATTGGCACCGGAATAGACATGGTCTGCAACCGGTGCCTGACGGAATTTAAACAGCGGATAGATGTGCCGGTGTCGCTTGTTTACCAGCCGGCTGAAGGTTTTAGCGGCCAGTCGCACGAGCTAGGAATGGATGAGCTTGATACCGGCTTTTACCGCGAAGACGAACTGGATTTGGATGCCGTTGCAATGGAACAGATAATGCTTAATATGCCGATAAAGAGCCTCTGCAGCGAGATCTGCAAGGGCATATGCCCGCATTGCGGGGCCAATTTAAACGAGGGAAGCTGTTCGTGCCCGGCCGGGCAGAGTACCGGGCATGGAATAAGACTATAAGGAAAGGAGTCTTTGAACAATGCCCAATCCAACGCATAAACACACAAGGAGCAGGAGGGACAAGCGCAGGGCCAACTGGAAAGGCGAAGTGCCTGCCCTGACGGCATGCACCGAATGCGGTGAGACAAGGCAGCCCCACAGGGTATGCCCAAGCTGCGGGACATATAATAAGCGCAAGGTGCTCGAAGTAATAGAAAAGGAATGAAGATAGCCCTTGACGCAATGGGAGGAGACCACGCCCCTTCAGCAATAGTAGAAGGCGCGCTTGAGGCTGTAAGGGAGTTCGACGAAGTAGAGATAATTCTTGTAGGCAACGAGCACGCCATTCTGGGCGAACTGGCCGGCAAGAATGTGCCGGCAGGACGCATAGAAATAGCCCATGCCTCCGAGGTGGTGGAGATGGGCGAATCCCCCATGGCCGCCATCCGTAAGAAGAAGGACTCCTCCATAAAAAAAACGGTGGACCTGGTGAAGTCCGGCCAGGCCCGCGCCGCTGTAAGCGCCGGGCATTCCGGCGTTGCGATGGCGCTGGGGCTTCTGGTTCTTGGCAAGTCCGAGGGGGTGGACAGGCCGGCAATAGCCGCGCTGATGCCCACGATGAAAGGGCCTTTTGTTCTTCTGGACGGGGGCGCAAACGTGGACTGCTCCCCCATAAACCTCTTTCAGTTTGCTCTGATGGGCCATGCATATTCCAAGCACATACTGGGCAGGCCGGACCCGAAAGTTGCCCTGCTTAGCATCGGGGAAGAGGCCTCCAAGGGCAACGAGCTTACCAAGGAAGTATTCAAGCTCCTGAAAGGCTCCGGGCTGAATTTTATCGGGAACGTGGAGGGCAAGGACATATTTCAGGGCAAGGCGGATGTGGTGGTCTGCGATGGGTTTGTGGGCAACATAGTGCTTAAGACCAGCGAAGGGTTGGCCGAGATGGTAGTGAAGATGCTGAAGATGGAGATAGCATCGCTGACAATGGGCAGGCTTGGATACCTGTTTGTGAAAGGCGCATTGCGCGGTTTCAAGAAAAAGACCGATTATGCCGAATACGGAGGCGCCCCCCTGCTAGGCATTAACGGGACATGCATAATCAGCCACGGGCGCTCCACATCAAAGGCCATAAAAAACGCGGTAAGGGTGGCGTGCGACTCGGTAAAGAAAAACCTGGACGAGGTCATCAGAAACGACATAGCCGCAATGCAGCTGAAAATCCCTTCCATAAAAGGCGGCGGGGTTGCCGCGGTCTAAAGTTTTTTCCAGAAAAATGCCCAGGGCCAGGATTGTCTCTACGGGGGCCTATGTGCCCGAGAAGATACTTTCCAACAGTGATCTGGAAAAGATAGTTGAGACCACGGACGAATGGATAACCGAGAGAACTGGCATTAAAGAGAGGCACATAGCATCGTCGAAAGAGGCGTGCTCCGACCTTGCATATAATGCGTCCAAAGAAGCGTTGAAAACGGCCGGACTGAAAGGCAAGGACCTGGACCTGCTGATAGTGGCCACCGTTACGGCCGATATGCCCCTTCCGGCAACCGCCTGCATACTCCAGGACCGGCTTGGCGCGCACAATGCCGCCGCTTTCGACCTGAATGCCGCCTGCTCCGGTTTTCTGTTTGCGCTTGCGACTGCCGAGGCGTACATAACTACCGGCATGTACAAGAGGGTGCTTGTTGCCCTTGGAG
>JAJYLE010000183.1 GCA_021788025.1 Nitrospirota bacterium | reverse complement strand
CATGATTGATTACGATTTATGGGGACTTGCACCGTTTGGCTACCACCTTACCAATGTGCTTGTTTACGTGGCCTCATGCCTGGCATTCTACTGGGCCGTTCTGCTTTTGCTGACCAGGTGGCGTGCCGGGCAGGAGGGGCTTGCGCTCATTGCCGCCCTGCTCTTTGCAACCCATCCGGCGCATGTGGAATCGGTGGCCGGCATTGCGCAGACAAAGGACGTGCTCTCCGGGCTTTTCTTCTTCCTTGCAATGGGGTTTTACCTGAAGTCCGCCATGGGTAAAAATGGCAAGGCTTATTACGCGCTATCACTTGCGTCATGCTTGCTGGCGCTGCTTTCCAAAACCACCGCGATAGTATTTCCCGCGGCAATCGCATTCATTGAAATATGGGGGTTCAGTGGCGGCCAAAAATCCTCGTGGCGCAAGCCGGTGTTTCGCCTTGTTCCTTTCTTCATTGTAACTTTGGCAATAGCGGCTTTGAACTTTATTGTAGCGTCAAAAGCCGGTGTGGTTGCTCCCCCGTCCAGCATTGCCTCCAGAATCCCGGTGTTCCTTGCAGCCATCGTTGAATACCTCAAAATATTGGTTGTCCCCTACCCGCTCACGCTCTGGCATGACGACATGCTCAAGCCGTCTTCCATCATTTCGGCGCTTGGGGGTTTGCGCCTTTCTCTTCTGCTTGCCATCGTAGCGCTGGCGCTGGTATTCAGAAAAAAAGCGCCCGCGCCAACCTTCGGCGCAGCATTGACACTGGCATCCCTGCTTCCGGTTTCCGGGCTGATAGACCAGCCGGCCGCCGTTGCCGAGAGATACCTGTTCATCCCTTCTGCCGGGTTCTGCATTGCTGCGGCCTGGGCCATAGGAAAAATTATGGACCTTGCGGCGGAGAAAAAGGGCGTACTGCGGAGGGCCGCCCCGCTACCGCTGATCTGCCTGCTGCTTGCGTATTCGTACATATCGTTTGAGCGCAATTTCGACTGGAAGGCAGGCTCCACGCTTGCCGAGGCCGGACTGAGGGTAAACCCCAATTCGGCCCGCCTGAATTATTTCCTTGGAAACATCTACTTTCAGAACGGCCGGTACGGCCACGCGATGGGCCGCTTCGCCGCCGCCGGACGATTGGACCCCCGTTATAATTTCGCCACCCCGTTCTTCGATGCGCTTTACCTGTACAACAGGGGAATGTGCGGTGACGCGCTGCGCAGCATAAGCGCTCTGGATATGCTGGAAATTTCGGATGTATATTGCCTTCAGGGCAAGATATACGCCTGCCTTGGGCAGAAACAGCAGGCAATGGCTTCCGCCCGGCAGGCGCTTGCCGCCAGGCGCACAATCGGATTCTTCTTCCGGCAGGACGCGCTTGCCCTGTTAAAAAACAAATAGCCCCCCTGAAAAGCCGGGTTTCCTTACCCCTTAAAAATGTTAAAATAAGGAAAGCGGTTTGTCCCGCCGGGAGGCGGACAACCACCAATAAAAGCGGCAACCTTAAAGGAGCGTGCGATGAAGAAACCCGTTGTCGACGAGGACACTTGCGTAGGATGCGGCTCTTGCGTTGAGATTTGCCCGAATGTCTTCGAGCTTAAAAACGACAAGGCATATGTTATCAACCCCGAAGGGTGCGACAGCTGCGACTGCGAAGCGGCCGCCGGCATCTGTCCGGTAGAGGCAATAACGCTTACCGATTAAGTTTCAAGACGAGCCGCAGGAAACAAATTGAATTCTTGCGGCTTGTTTATTTCTATTTTTCGCCTTCCAGCGTTTTAAGGGCCTCGCCGGCCGCCATGGCCTCGGCGCTTTTCTTTGTGCGGCCCCGCCCCTTGCCGTAAAGCCTGTTTTCTATGTAGACCCCGGACACAAAAAATTTTTCATGCTCCATGCCGCCCTCTTCCAGCAGCTTGTACCTGGGCAGCAGGCCGTATTTCTTCTGGCAGAACTCCTGAAGTATGGTCTTGGGGTCCGCCAGCCCGCCAGTATTTATGGCCTCCTCGGTGCCGGGGCCCAGAAGCCCGATAATGAATTGCCAGGCCGCGTCGTAGCCTCCGTCCAGGTATACGGCCCCGATAACGGCCTCCAGCGCCCCTGCAAGTATGGATGTTTTCTTCCTGCCGCCGGTTTCTTCCTCGCCCTTGCCAAGTTTTATATAATCCCCAAGCGAAAGCTCCGCGGCGGCCCTGGCCAGTTCCGTCCCCCTTACCCGTACTGCCCTGATGCGCGAAATCTGCACCTCGGAAAGTCCCTTCCTGTAAAGGTGTTCAGTAAGCACAAGCTGGAGCACAGAGTCCCCAAGGCACTCAAGGCGCTCGTTATCGGCGGCCTTTTTTTTCTTTTCGCCGGCCCAGGAGCTGTGTGTAAGGGCGCGGGCCAGAAGCTGGGCGTCCCGGAAATGATAACCCAGGGTCTCCTGGATATCAGGCTTCAAATTTCCTGAAGACAAGGCACGCGTTGGTCCCGCCGAAGCCGAAGGAGTTGGAAACCGCGCAGTTCACCGCAAGCGGACGGGCCTTGTGCGGCACATAGTCAAGATCGCATTCCGGGTCCTGGTTGTCCAGGTTGATAGTTGGAGGCACAATTGAATTTTTCATGCTCATCAGGCATATGGCGGCTTCCACGCCGCCTGCCGCGCCAAGCAGATGCCCGGTCATGGATTTGGTTGAGCTCACCGGTATCTTGTACGCCTGGGCCCCGAATACTTTTTTTATTGCTGCTGTCTCAATTTCGTCACCCTGCTTTGTTGAGGTGCCGTGCGCGTTTATGTAGTTCACTTCTTCCGGCCTTGCGCCGGCATCCCGTAGAGCGTTGCCCATGCACCTGGCAGCCCCTTCCCCGCTTGGGGCCGGCGACGTAATATGGTAGGCGTCGCCGCTCATACCGAAACCGGCAAGCTCGGCGTAGATGCGCGCGCCTCTCTTAACGGCGTATTCCATCTCCTCAAGGACCATCACCCCTGCGCCTTCTCCCATTATGAACCCGTCCCTGCCGGTGTCAAAAGGCCTGGAGGCTTTTTGCGGCTCGTCATTCCTTGTGGAAAGGGCCTTCATCGCGTTAAATCCGCCTATGCCCAGAGGGGTGATGCAGGACTCCGTCCCTCCGGCAATCATCACATCGGCATCGCCGTACTGTATCATCCTGAAGGCCTCGCCTATCGAGTGGCTTCCGGATGCGCAGGCCGTGACTGCCGACGAATTGGGCCCCTTTGCGCCGAACTTTATGGAGACAAGGCCGCTGGCCATGTTGATTATGAGCATCGGGATGAAGAAAGGGCTTATCCGCTTGGGGCCTTTTTCCAGGTATATCTTGTGATAATGCTCTATGGTAGGCAGGCCTCCCATGCCGGAGCCCACTATTACACCTACCCTCTCGGCCATCGGGCCTTCTATAACCAGGCCGGAATCATTTACGGCCATGGTGGCCGCGGCAACGGCAAACTGGCTGAACCGGTCTGTCTTTTTGATCTCTTTGGGCTCTATGTAGTCTTCGGGGACAAACCCTTTTACCTCGCCAGCTATGCGGGTGGGGAATTGTGAGCAGTCAAAGGCCGTAAGCGGCCCCACCCCGGAACGGCCTTCCATAAGCCCCTTCCAGGTTGCCTCCATTCCTATGCCCAGAGGCGATACTACACCAAGGCCTGTGATAACAATCCGTCTCTTCATTCACCCTTTTTCTTTTTTATGTAATCTACCGCGTCCTGCACTTTGGCGATCTTCTCGGCGTCCTCGTCAGGTATCTCGATATCGAAACCTTCCTCAAAGGCCATAACCAGTTCCACGGTGTCCAGGGAGTCCGCGCCCAGGTCCTCCACAAAAGAGGCCTCCGGCTTCACTTCCGCCATATCCACGCCAAGCTGCTTGGCTATTATCTCCTTTACCTTCTGTTCAGTCATCTGCCCTGTTTCCTCCTTTAGTTTTTTTTCGGCGGGCCAGCAGGCCTTACATGTACATGCCGCCGTTTACGTGAATCACGTGGCCGGTAATGTAACCGGCGCCAGGCGAGCAGAGAAAGCTCACGGCCGCCGCCACGTCGGCAACGGTGCCGAATTTGTTTGCCGGGATGGCTGCAAGCATCTGTTTTTTGACATCGCCGGACAATTTATCAGTCATTGCCGTTTCTATGAAGCCAGGGGCCACGGCGTTTACCGTTATGCCTCTGCTCGCGTATTCCTTGGCTATGGTCTTTGTAAGCCCCACCATCCCTGCCTTGGATGCGCTGTAATTCACCTGGCCGGGGTTGCCTGTGAAGGCCACCACGGAGGAGATGTTTATTATCCTGCCGTAACGCTGCCTGGACATCATCTTTACCGCTTCCCTGGAGCAAAGAAAGACGCTCTTCAGGTTCACGTTTATCACGGCGTCCCAGTCCTCAGGGGCCATGCGTATCAGCAGCCCGTCCTTTGTGATACCAGCATTATTTACAAGTATATCCAGTCTTTC
>JAJYLE010000182.1 GCA_021788025.1 Nitrospirota bacterium | reverse complement strand
GACATGCCTGGAAAGCGTTGCCGCGCAGGCATATCCGGACATCGAGCACATCGTGATAGACGGCGGCTCCACGGACGGAACTCTGGATATTGTCAAAACCCTCGGCCGGCGGATATCACGGCTGGTCTCCGGGCCCGATAAAGGCATCTACGACGCGCTGAACAAGGGTATCGGCCTTGCCACAGGTGATGTGATAGGGTTTTTGCACTCGGATGATCTTTACGAAAACAGTTTTGTAATAGGGGCGGTGGCTTCATTTTTGAAGGAACAAAAGACGGACAGCTGCTATGGAGACCTCCTGTATGTCAGCAATAAGAGCATAAACAAGATCATACGGTACTGGCGTTCAGGCCCGTACAGGGCTGGGCTGTTCAAGATGGGGTGGATGCCTCCGCATCCTACTTTTTTTGTGCGGCGTGAAATTTATGAAAAATACGGGGTATTTAACCTGTCACTGGGTTCCGCGGCGGATTACGAGCTGATGCTGCGGTTTCTTGAGAAACACAGGATATCCACAGGATATCTGCCGGAGGTGCTTGTGAGGATGAGGACGGGCGGCGCCAGCAACAAATCTTTTTTAAACCGTATACGCGCCAACCGGATGGACCGGAAGGCGTGGGAGATAAACGGACTGAAACCGTATCCGGTCACTTTATTTATGAAGCCTCTTCGTAAATTAGGGCAGTTCGTAAGCGGGTACCCCGCCCCCGGGCCGCGTAAAATTGGTTATCCGGTAAACGCGGACGAGGCGTTGTCCACGGCTGAGCCGGTTGCGGAATACCGCAATGACGGGCCGGAAAGACAGACGCAGCAGGGGGGGGAAGAAAAATCTTAATCCCGCTGTAACCTGGCCGTTACCTATCGATAACGTATATATGTTATATTGGGCGAGCACATAGCAAAGCGTAAATAGTATAAAGAATCAAAACCGGAGGATGTTGGCGTGCGAAGTGAGTTGGTTGGTTATCTGCCCTATTTCCTGGCCTCTTTGGTGATATCGGCCTCTACAGTGCCTCTCTTCCGCAGCTTGTCTTACAGGGTTGGTGCGCTTGACAAGGGTGGCGGAAGGAGAGTGCATAAAGGGATAATCCCAAGACTTGGAGGCGGAGGCATTTTTTTTGCATTCCTGATCCCTGCGGTTTATTTGATTGCTACGCGCGACACCGGGAAGATGCCGGCCATAGCGCTGTCCTCACTTATTGTGTTTGCCCTGGGGGTTTACGACGATATAAGGGGCGCGCGCGTATGGGTAAAGCTGATGGCCGAGATGCTTGGGGCGCTGCTTTTGTATCATTTTGGTGTAAGAGTAAACGCACTGGCCGATCTGGGCGGTTTTTTTGCGCATGATTGGCTTAGCCTTCCGGAGACGGTGCTCTGGATTCTGGTTGTGACAAACGCGGTAAACCTTATCGACGGCCTGGACGGGCTTGCCGCCGGCACGGGGATCCTGGTTGCCATAACGCTGTTGCTGGTTTCCGGTTTTGGCCTCTCATATAACAATATTGCGTGCGTGCTGCTTATCGGAAGCCTTGCCGGCTTCCTGATATATAACTTTCCCCCGGCATCGGTGTTCATGGGGGATTCCGGCAGCCTTTTTACCGGGTTTATCCTGGCCTCGCTTTCAGCGGTATCCTCGGCGAAGGCGTCCACTATGGCCGCCCTGATGGTCCCCATCCTGGCCTTTGGCATCCCCCTGATGGATATGCTTTACGCGGTTTTAAGGAGATATTACAGAGGGGTCCCACTTGGGCAGGCGGATAAGGAGCACATTCATCATAAACTGCTGGGGAAGGGGCTTTCCAGGAAGAAAGTTCTCTTTGTGCTTTATTCTATGAACGTTTTCATAACGCTGGTATGCCTGGCCATGATTGGCAGGCACAAGCTTCTCAGCCTGAGCGCGCTTATTGCACTGCCGCTTGCGGTGGTCTTTGGGCTGCGGATATTTGGCTACATAGAATTTATTCCCTTTGCCAGGGAGATGGTCAAAAATCTGGAAAAAAGCAGGAAAGGGCGCTATTACAATTACTTGATAAAGCGGTTCAGGCTTGGCGCGTCCAGGGCGGAATCGCTTGATTCCTTCAGGGCGGAAATTACAGGGCTGGTAAATCTGAAAGATATAATAACCCTGGAAATTATACTGGACAGGAATGCCTGCCTTGAGGGAGAAAAGCCATTTTTCCTGTATGCCGGCGGCGCCAGTTCAAAAAGGGCTTTTACGCTCACTTTTCCGGTGTTCTGTGAAAACATGTCACCGGCCTTGCCGAACCTGCGGCTGTCCGCTGATCCAGCCGGGGGGCTGGTCCGCATGACTGGCAGTGCGGATGGCGATTTCCCCATTTATTGCGCCGAGTTTGTGCAGGCAATTTCGGAAGAGGTTTCGGCTTATCTTGCAAAAAAACCTCTTAATGTGCCGGCCTATGTTCAAAAAAGCGAAGGAAATATCAAGCCTCTTCCGGTGTAAACATTGTCACTTGACCGTATGTATAGGGAATGTCTATAATCAAACACGTTTATTTTATAAGGGGGAGACGTAATGGGACGAGTATTTAATAAGGCAATTGTTTTATCAGCACTTGTTTTCTTTATGGCCGGGCAGATGGCTTTTGCGGCTGCGCCGCAGTTGAATATCGCCGGGCAGGTGCACGGGGCTGGTGTTGCCAGTATGAAGACCGCTACGGGATGGATGAGCGTTTCCGGCAAGGACTATCCTGTTGCCAACGGTTCGAATCTCGTTACCGGGGAAAATGGCGGCATGACGATTACGCTAAAAAACGGTGCGCGTCTTGAGATGGGAAAGAATTCCGAAGTTGTCATTTCCAGTTCAAACGGCAAGGACTCGGTGCTGGTGCAGAGGGGTACGATGGCTTATAACGTGCCGCAGTCTGCGCAGATTGCGATTAACACTGCAAATACGCAGATAACTGTAAATGCGCTTTCGCAGGGTTTTGTGGGCGAGGGGAAGGACACTTATATAAAATCTATTGCCGGCAATGCAAGCGTAAGCAGCCCGAATAAGGCAAGTTCCAGCCTTGTGAAGGCTGGAGAGACACTCCGGGTGGCCCAGGCAAACGGCACTTTTTATTATGCGCCGGTCTCTTATGACCAGGCCGAGATTGAATCCGCCATCGCAGCCGATCCCGCGCCTGTAGCGGATGCATCTGCCGGGACAACCGGCGCGGACATAGTTGCCGGCTCGACTGGAGGCATTTCCACTACCACCGGGCTTCTGATCGGGGGCGCAGTAGTGGGAGGCGCGATTGCGGCAGTTGCGGCAACAACCCACAGCGGCAGTTCCAGCCCATACTAAGGGGATTTTTTAAGGAAGTTTCATAGCATATTGTTATCGGTTGTGGTGGAAATAGTCCGGGGTGGGGCTGTGTTTTCTCCTTCCATGGGAATCCGAAAATTAAAATGAGGATGAAATACCCTGTCGTAGTCCTTTGTCTGGCTGCGGCGCTGCTTCAGGCTTGCGCCAGCGGCGGCGAACTGAAGCGCAGCCAGGCGGCCCTGGAAGCAAAAAAAGAGGCTTCCAGCCAGCAGTCGCAGTCGGCTGAGCGCCTGGCCGTGCTTGCTATGGAAAACGCCCCCAGCCCCGATACGGATTACATCATAGGTCCGGATGATCTGCTAGATATACGGGTGTACCAGGCCGGGGACCTCGGCGGTGTTGTCATGGTAAGCGCTCAAAACCTGATAGATATGCCCCTTATAGGAGATGTGTCCACGAAGGGGATGACCCCTGCCATGCTGCAGCAGAAAATAGCGCTGAAGCTTAAGGAATACATTAAACAGCCCTTCGTAACCGTTATCGTAAAGCGGTACAGGGCCCAGATGGTAAGCGTGGTAGGAGCGGTCAACGCCCCGAAGGTTTATTCCATGACCGGGCCCAAACGCCTTCTTGACATGCTTGCTGGCGCGGGTGGGCTTACTCCCAAAGCGGGGCAGTTCTGCACAGTCCTGAGGCCTGGCGCCGAACCGGGACAGCCGCCTACCACAATGGTGATCGACTTGTCTGAACTTCTGGACAAGGGAAATCTGGCCTTGAATGTCCCGATCAGGGGCGGCGACATAATAAATGTGCAGAAGGCTGGTATGGTCTATATAGACGGAGAAGTGCGCCGGGCGGACGCGTACCGGCTGCGCAGAGGTACCACTCTTGTAAAGGCCGTCGCCATGGCCGGAGGGCTGAAAAAAGATGCCGACAATTCGCATATACGGATTTACAGGGACAACGGGCAGGGTGGCCGGAATGTTATAACGGCAGATTTCGATGCTATAAACAAGGGCAGGCAGCCAGACGTAAAACTTGCGGCAAACGACATAGTAATCGTATCCAGAAGCGGCGCGAAAGCCGTTCTTTTCGGCATCCTGAATACTGTCCGGGGATACTTCAATTTCGGTAATTTTGGGGCAGGAGGGGGGTTCGCGCCGTGAGCTCAGTGAACGACGGTATGAAAGAAGGCCGCCAGTTGCAGAGGCCCCCGGAGTATCCTGTGCCTATGGCGGTTGTGCAG
>JAJYLE010000022.1 GCA_021788025.1 Nitrospirota bacterium | reverse complement strand
CTGCTTGTCCAGGTTTATCACTTTGGTTGACGGCTGCGACCCGGGGCTGCCCTCCGGCCTCATGATAATGCAAAACTGGCCGGCTTCCGGAGTAAGGCCACCCGCTTCCGCCAGCATGTCCAGGAGATATTTCTGCCCCTTCATAACGTAAATGCGGGGATGCTCAACCGCACCTATTACACTTACCTTCCGGGACCTGTACTCCTTCACAGTTACACTGACAAATGGGTCCTTTATGTACTTCAACAATCTTTTCGCAAGCTCATTTCCAAGCACGGCAGGGGTTTTGCCCCTGGTGGAGATTTTGCCGGTTAGGGGCAGTTCTATATCGTTCTGGTTATCAACGCGTACTATTCCGGAAAGATCTTTGGCCTGATAGACCTGTATATCCAGCAGGTCATCGGGCCCGATAATATAGTCCGAATTGGGATTGGGCGCGTTTTGCATTGCCATCCTTGCCAGCGCCTCTGCCGACCGCGACCGCCTTGCCGAGGCCGCCTGCCTCGCTTTGAGTACCGCCTGGCTGTGCTTGAGTTCTCCGCCCCCGGCGCACGCCTGAAGGAGACCAGCGACAAGGAAAATAATAACTACCGGCATTTTGGTTTTCATTCTATTTTTTGCCCCTTGATATTGGAGTTGCTTTTTTTTGATAAACGTCGGGGAATCAAGCTGTGCACTGAATTGAAATGCCGAATTTGATTGATTGCATTATTACCGGGACATCAAAAACATTCTTTTTAAAAAGTCCGTTTTTTAATAAAAAATGATTTTGAGGGGACTGGTTTCGGATTACTGCAAATGGGTTTGAGTGCAGGATGAGATTGCCCCTTGCCCACCAGGGGCAATCTCATTTTTTACTTTTGAGAAAAAGTACGGCCTCCTGCCTGATTTTTGAACTTTCAGGGGAATTACGCCCTGAAACTTTTCTTTGCTAGTACGGGCTGGAACTGCCGCTGCTTGTTGTAGTGGCAACGGCCGCTATCGCCCCTCCAATAAGCACTCCGCCCACAATAAGACCCGTGGTGGACAAAGTGCCGCCCGCGCCCGCGCCGGCTCCGGCATCGGAAGCAACTGACCCGGCTGAAGCATCCGCGAAAGGCGCAGGGGCTGATGCTATGGCCGATGCGATTGCCGTCTCATCATATGAAACCGGGGTAAATTCATATTTACCCGTGCCCCTTGCAACCCTGATAGTTTCCCCGGTCTTTACAACCGCTGAGCCAGGCCCGCTGGAGCTGATAACCATCAGATTTCCGGCTATCGATTTTATAAATGTATCTTTACCCTGCCCCAAAAACCCCCTGGAAAGCGGGCCTGCCGTCATCCTGGTATTTGCTGTATTCACCCCAAGCTGCGCGGCCCCAGGCACGTAATAGGCCAGCGTACCTCTTTGCACCACAACGGAGTAATTGCCTTTAGCGCTGGAAACCGTCACTTCAGAGTTCTTGCCAAGCTCCAGGCGCACGCCGTTTTTCAGCGTTATCGTCATGCCGCCATTGCTCCCCGTCACAAGCCCGGCGCCATTGGCCACCGGATAGGATTTGTCCGAAACACTTATCCATCCGGCGGCGGTTTTCATATCCGCCGTGCCGGCCCCCCTCACCTGCCCGGCAATGTTTAATTCCGGGGCGGCCGCATACGCCATCTGCCCAGCAACAAAAAACAACAATGCGGTAAATACTACGGCTTTTCTAAACATTTTGACCCTCCTTTCGCATTAAAAACCCCAAGGTGTTATGTCCAATGCTTACGGATTTTAGTGTAGACATTATCATAAACAAAATCAATAAACCAGAATGAATAAGTTATATTTATAAAATCTATTACGTATTGGCTGCGTCACAGATTCCGGCCCTCCTGAAAGTGGGCACAACCGTTCTCAGTTCATCAATCAGCATATCTTTTGAGCCAGAGACGACAATTTTTTCCAGCGCCGCCAGATGGCGTGATAGCTCCTCAGGTGATGAAATGCCGGCTGGGGCCGCAATCCGAAGTTTTTTATGTGAGGTGGGCATTAACTGTTCAGACTCATCAAAAAGTTCCTCGAATAATTTTTCGCCGGGCCGCAAGCCTGTAAACTCGATGCCTATATCCTTATAAGGAACAAACCCGGAAAGTCGTATCATATTTTCAGCGAGCCGCGAAATATGCACCTGCTCGCCCATATCAAGAACATATATGTTCCCGCCACTTCCTGAAGCAGCGGCCAGAAGCACAAGTGATACCGCCTCCGGGATAAGCATGAAATAACGCTTTATCTCCGGATGTGTCACAGTTAGCGGGCCACCGCGCTTAAGTTGCTCCTTGAAGATCGGCACCACACTGCCATTACTGCCAAGCACATTTCCGAACCGGACCACGGAGAAATGAGAAGATGAACTCCGGTCCATGTTAATGGTAAGCATCTCGGCCACACGCTTGGTTGCGCCCATGATGCTGGTTGGATTTACCGCCTTATCAGTGGATATCATTACGAATTTTTCAATTTTATACGCATTTGAAAAATCGAGAATATTCTTTGTGCCAAAGATATTATTCTTGACCGCCTCCATCGGGTTGTGCTCCATGAGCGGGACGTGCTTGTGGGCGGCGGCATGAAAGACTATCTGCGGTCTGTGGCTTGAAAAGAGGAGGTCAAGCGCCGCGTGGTCCAGCAGGTCGCCGATAACAGTAGTAATGCGGCCTGCCCATCCCGTGTTTATCCCCATGTTTTTTTTCATCAATTCCCGTAAATTCATGTCTGTTTTAAAGAGACTGTTTTCGTACCTGTCAAAAATGATAAGGTTGGAAGGGCCGTATTCCAGTATCTGCCTGGACAACTCAGACCCTATTGACCCGCCTGCTCCGGTTACTAGGACGGTTTTCCCCGCAATATAATTTCTAACCGGTTTGATATCGGCTCGCACTGGAGCCCGCTGGAGCAGCGCTTCCAATGAGAGGGGCTTTATCTGCGATGCCGTCACCCTGCCGTTAATAACATCCGCGATCGGCGGCAGTGTTTTTATAGGTATATTGAGCGGGTTGCAGCGCTCATAGATATCATTTAAAACCGTGCCGTCGGCCGATTGCATGCATACCAGCAATTCCTCCGGACCGTGCTTCCTTGCTATCTTTTCCAGGGCGCTCCTTGGCCCAAGGATTGGAACGCCGTGTATGGAAAGCCCTTTCTTATACGGATCATCATCTATAAAACCTATCGGCTCATAGGCGTATTCCGGGTTGTTTTTCATGTCGCGCACAATCATTTCGCCTGCGTCTCCAGCCCCAAAAATAAGCACCCTTTTGCCTGAATTTTCACGCTGGGCATATTCATTGAAAACCCTTATAAAGAGCCTCCCCCCGCCGGATATCATTACAAGCAGCATGTAATCAATAAAATATATGGACAGTGGATACCCTTTATCGCCATAGAAATAACGCACGGCGCCAAAGAATATCAGGCTGCCAATGGCTGACGCTTTTACTATCTTCATCAGGTCATCAACACTGGAATAGCGCCACACGTCCTTGTAAAGCCCAAAAGACAGGTAAGAGGCAAGGCGGATTGCCAGCAGGATGGGGAAATATGACAGCATCTGCCGCAGATATTCCAGCCGCAATATGAAATTGAACCTGAGAACAAATGCAAGGTAATTTGCCAGCGCGGCCTGAATCACGTGTGCGGATATAACAAAGGCCCGTCTATTATTGAATATGTAGGCCCTTCCGGCCTTGTAAACCTTTGTTGCCAGTTTGCTTGTGGAAATCCATTGCCTGTTGCCCTGAGCGGCCGCGTCCACCGCAACTTCAGTTTTTAATGGCATATCGCCCCTCCCGCCTTTAAGCGCCTTTTCTCTGCCTTGGCTGCGCTCATTTTTCTGATCACGCTGACCACCCTGTCCAGGTCTGCATCAGTCATAGCGGTCCCGGAGGGGAGACAAAGGCCACGCTGAAAGAAATCCTCGCATACGCCGCCTCCGCAAACCCGGCACTCTTTAAACGCCGGTTGAAGATGCATCGGTTTCCATACGGGCCGGGACTCGATGTTTTCAGCTTCCAGGGCCTTCCGTACAGTTTCTCTGTCCAATCCAGATTCCCCGGGTGTTATCAGGACAACGGTAAGCCATCTGGTGGAGTGGCCATACGGCGCCTCAGGCATGAATTCGACGCCCGCAAGTCCTTTCAGTGCCCCACTGTAATAGTTAAAAATCCTGCGCTTCTGCAGTATCCGGTCATCCAGCACCTTTAGCTGCCCCAGGCCTATTGCCGCGGCGATGTTGCTCATCCGGTAGTTGTACCCTATTGCGGAGTGTTCATAGTGAGGGGCGGGATCGCGCGCCTGCTGAGACAGAAATCTGGCAGCTTGCACAAAACGCTCATCATCGGACAGCAGCATGCCGCCCCCGGACGTTGTAATGATCTTGTTGCCGTTAAAAGAGAAAACAACGGCCTTCGCCCCCGCGCCGGCAGGCCTGCCCTTGTATGTTGCCCCCAGCGCCTCGGCCGAGTCCGAGACCACCGGTATTCCGTAATTGCCGCAGATATCCAGTATCCTGTCCATATCGGCGCACTGGCCGTATATATCGGTTGAGATTACCGCCGCAGGCATTTTCTTGCCAGCTCTGGCACGCGTATGGAGTTCCTCCGCAAGCAGGTCCGGATCCATGTTCCAGGATGATTTCTCGGAGTCTATAAACACGGGCACAGCCCCCTGATACAACACGGGGCTCACGCCGCCTATGAAGGTGAGTGATTGGCAAAACACCTCATCACCCCGCTCTATCCCAAGTACGCGCATTGCAAGGTGCATGGCGGCAGTCCCGCTTGCCAATGCGGTGGCATAGGATATGCCCGCTTTTTCCGCAATCTTTTTTTCAAACCGGTCCACCTGCGGGCCAAGCGGGGCGATATAGTTTCCGTTGAAGGCTTTTTTCACCATAGAGAGCTCGTCTCCGCACATATGTGGGGGAGAAAGAAATATCCGTTTTTGCCTTGGCGAATCATATCTGCCAGCATTCTCCATGCCCTCATTTCCGGCCGCCACCGGTTGTCTTCTGGAGGTAATCTCTTCCATGCTGGCCGTTATTCCTTTGAGCCTGCGTCCCCGGGGGATTGGACGTATATCCCGGCCCTGTTCTTTTTTTGCGGTACCCGTATTTTTTTGGCAATTCTTATAGGAACTCCGAATGCCATGACATTATCGGGAATGTCTTTATTGACAAAGCTGAACGCGCCAACAACGGAACCAGCCCCCACTGTAATTCCCGGCATTACAACGCTGTGGGCGCCTATCTTGCAGCCCCGTTTTAAAATCACCCTGCCTTCCTTGTTGTCGATAGTGGAAACCGAATAGATAGAACAATGAGAACCAATCTGAACACCCTCCTCGATCACAACCTCGTTTTTAGCATTTATATATGTAAAGGCCCCGATATCAGTATTGAAACCAAGCGTAAGTTTTCCAGCATGGGTCACAAGCCAGTTGTATTTTGTCGGCTTGCCCTCTTTGATGGCCGGGGCTCTCCAGTTTTTAAACCTTTTATTTATATTCATTGCCCGCAGCCCCTGAATTTTTCCGCAGTGGCGCTGTCCTGCTGGCTAATCCCTTCACTTCTCAAAACCTTAATAACAGTCATCCAAAGAATTTTTATATCCAGAAAAAAAGACCGCCTGTCCACATACCAAACATCCAGCCTGAACTTGTCCTCCCAGCCAATTTTGTTTCTGCCGTTCACCTGCGCCCATCCAGTTATGCCAGGCTTCACTTCATGCCGCCTGGCCTGCTCGGGGCTATAGAGCGGCAGATATTCCATCAGCAATGGCCTTGGGCCTGCAAGGCTCATTTCTCATTTAAGGACATTCAGCAATTCCGGAAGCTCATCAAGGCTGGTGCGGCGGAGAAACCTGCCAAAGCCCGTAAGCCTGAGCGCATCTGGCAAAAACCCTCCGCTTGCATCCCGGCCGTCCGTCATGGTACGAAACTTATACATAGTGAAGGGTTTGCCATTGAGCCCTGGCCGTATTTGTTTGAATAGTACCGGGGAACCAAGAAACACCCTCACAAGCAGCGCGCACAAAATCGATACAGGCAGGATTGCAGGCCCTGTGCACAATATCACAAGCAAATCAAAAGCCCGCTTTAATTTCATTGAGTTGCTCACTCCCCAAAAAACCGTATGCCGGCCTTAAATATGCGCCCTTGAGGATATTGCGGGTGTTTTCCGGTTCTGTTTCGCTACGCGGCGCACTGCGTCGATTACATCATCAACATCCCTGCCGGACATTGCCGGATAAATAGGCAATGATACTACCCTGTTGTAAAGCTCATAAGCGGCGGGGAAGTCATGCGGCACATAACCGTATTTCTGCCGGTAATACGGGTGCAGATGCAACGGGATGAAATGGACGCTTGTTCCTATCTTTTCCTCTTTCAGCTGTTCGATAAACTCGTTACGGCCGCAGCTCAGGCGATCCAGATTCAAACGTATGATATATAAATGCCAGGCATGCTGGTTATCACCGGAAACGCGCGGAGCTTCTATTTCAGGCAGATCGGAAAAGGCGGCCGTGTATCTGCCAGCGATTTCCTGGCGCATCTGCAACATCCGGCCGCACTTGCGCAATTGCTGCAATCCAAGGGCGGCGGAAATATCCGTCATGTTGTACTTGAAACCAGGCTCGGTAATCTCATAAAACCATGAGCCTTCACAACTGTATCGCTTCCACGCGTCCCTGCTTACGCCATGAAGGCTCATTATGCGGCACCTGTCCGCAAGTTCGCCGTCGGCAGTGCAGATCATGCCTCCTTCTGCCGTTGTAAGGGTTTTTGTTGCGTAAAAGCTGAAACATGTTAAATCGCTTAGTCCGCCAATCAGCGCCCCCTTGTACCTGGCAGGCAAGGCATGCGCGGCGTCTTCAATGACCTTGAGGCCGTAACGTCTGGCTATGGCATGAATGGCGTCAAGCTCGCAAGGCAGGCCTGCAATATGCACAGGGATTACAGCGCGCATGGCAGCCTTATTGTCTTTACCCAGCCCGGTTTTCAAAATCGTTTGCTCAAGTTTTTGCGGGTCCATGTTGAAGGTTTCAGGATCTATATCCACAAAGACCGGCCTGGCTTTGAAATAACGCACCACTTCAGCAGTGGCGGCAAATGTATACGGAGTGGTAAAGACAATATCACCAGACTTTAACCCGATCGCATCCAGCGACAGGTGCATGGCGGCCGTGCACGAATTAACCGCAACAGCATGCCGGGTGCCCACATAGTCCGCAAACTCCTCCTCGAAGCGCTTTACCTTCGGGCCGGAAGTAATCCAGCCGGAGCGGAGGGTATCTTCTACCTCCCTCAGCTCTTCTTTTTCTATCAGGGGAAGCGCGAAGTGCAGAAAATCGGTCCGCCGGCTCATTTTAAAAAAATCCCCTTCCCGGCAGCAGGACGCTTTTCCCGGTAATTGTCTGCAACACGCCGGAAAACCTTCCGCTCATCAAAGCGCGCCTCCGCCAGCCTCCGCCCGGCAAGGCCCATCGCCCTCGCCTCGCCCGGATTTTGAATGATTTGCAGAACTGCATCCGCAAGCCGGCTGGAATTACCAACGGGCACGGTATAACCAGTGCTGCCATGTGTTACCATGGGCGCAACCCCCGGCAGATCGCTCAGTACAACCGGCAATTCCATAGCCGCAGCTTCCATTGGGGACCTTGGCCAGCTGTCCCGGTGCGTGGGCAGTACAAAAGCATCCATGGCAGCATACACGGCTGGCATATCAAGCCGCACGCCGGCAAATGCAATTTCCTCGTTCAGCCCGTACTTTTGCCGGACCCATTCAGGTGTGATTGCATCTTTTTTTTCATAGTCAACCGGGCCCACTGCTAAAAAACGTACATCCGGCCTCTGTTTCAAGATCATCCTTGCGGCCTCAAAAAATTCGCAATAGCCCTTTTCCTTAACCAGGCGGGCCACCATCCCTATTACAACGGACTCCTGCGGCAGCCCCAGTTCAGCCTTTTTGGCTTTTATATCCGCTGCCTTGATGCGTTTTCTGTGAAATTCGGTTAAATCGATTCCCCCGCCTATCCACCGTGCCTTACCCGCTCTGCACAGGCGCTCCTGCAATGCAAATTCCATTGCCTTTTCATCTTCAAAGAGCATGACATCGCATAGCCCGCCGGCAAACCTTTCCATCCAGATAAAAACACGCCGCTTCAGTGGATGCATGTTCAGAAAGTAAAGCCCTAAATCCGTATGCGCCACAAAGGGCACTCCTGCCAGTTTTCCGGCTATGCGCCCCAGCACGCCGGCCTTTGGCGTATGGGTATGCACCACATCAAAACGCTCACGCCTGAAAATGTTTATGAGGCCTGATATGCACTTTAAGTCATTAATCGAAGTTACCCCGCGGGACATATTCAATGTTATTACCGGTATTCCGTTTGCGGTTATTTGATTTACGTAAGGCCCGTCCGCGCAAATGGCTGTTACGTCGTATCCGGCCGCTTGCATATATTTCAGTTGCCTGAGCAGCAGAAAACGAATGCTGATATCGGCAGTGGCCAGGCAAGCGATTTTCCTGCCTGCTTTTGAAAATGACTGTGTTTTTGGCATCCTGAATACCGGAAATAGATTGGAATTTTGATCTTAAAAACTATTTGACAGAGTAAGCTGAGTTTTGGCCCTTGCGTCATCCATTTTTGCCAGCACTGTTTTTCTTGCGCACAGAAACTCCTGAATATGTATTTCCGCCGGTTTCAGGGAGCGCCTGCCCACAAGCGCTTCATCCAGCCCTGCGCAATGCGCCCCGATATAAACAACCGATTTCATCCATGTGGCAGCCACCTGGCACGCAACCATATAAGGATATTCACGCATTTGCTCCAGATAAATTTTTCGTGTGGCGCTATAGGAACGCAACTGCTTGCGCAAGCTCTGGGATTGCATTTCCGAATAGGCATAGAGCACATTTGGAATAATGACGTAAGGGCCAAGCCTGGCCACCTGCATCAGGAACTTCTCATCCTCGGAAAACCGGAGCCGGGCATCATACCCCGCTCTCCTTGCTGTCTCCATGCGCGTCATTGCAGGGGCATGTACAATTTTCACGGCCTGCAACCCGCGCATCGGCGGACTATACCGGCGGGTATAGGGATCTCCGGACAGCCTGATACCGGTAAGGCTATAATTTTTGTCAAATATAGCCAGCCCAGGCGCCACCATCAGCGCTTCGGGATATTCTGCGAACACATCCAGCTGAAATTGCAGTTTCCATGGATAATACCAGTCATCCGCGTCCAATACAGCCAAAAAATCCCCCCTGGACTCCAACAGTGCAACCTGCCGCGCATAACCCCTTCCGTGATTGCTTTTTAGCCGTATATAACTGATCCTGGGGTCTCCGTACATTCCAGCAATCTTGCGCAGGGGCTGCTGCGATCCATCGTCCACAACTATTGCTTCCCAGTTTGAATACGTCTGGGCCAGCAAGGACGCAAGCGCCATTGGAAGCGTTGCTGCCGCATTAAACGCAGGAATTATTACTGATATAAGCGGGCCCATCAGATGGAAAAATTAACAGACTTGCCCAGGTTCTTTGCGTATATAACTGGCAGTAACGGAGGCCATACGGCTATACGCACTTACAGCGCGAAGGCGTCCTGCCGGGCCAAATGCAAAAACCAAAACAAGCGGGGGCACCCCCCCATAAAAATATTCGCCGCTGAAACCGCTGACAACAGCGGCAACGATAGCGGCCCGCACTGGAAGCCAGCACGCAAGGGGCATTCTGCCTGGCCTGGCCAGCCGCCACATTTTAAAAAAAATCAATATCATCAGCGCCCCTCCAACCACGCCTGTCTCCAGGAACATCTGGATGAAGAAATTATGGCTTCCCACGGGGTCCAGCCCGGAAGCGCCTCTGTTGAAAAATCCCCTCCCGGTTAATGGCGATTCGAAAAACTTGGCGCCTTCTTTTGTCCAGTAAAGCCAGCGTGCTCCGGCATCTATATTAGTGCCCGGCAACGCCATGCGATAATATGCCATGTCCTCGCGATCAGGCCAGAACGTTTCGTCGATTCGTGATCTGAACTGTGGGACATTATAGTATGCGGCTGTTATGATAATAAAACTTGCCGCCATAGCCGCCAGAATGCGCGTCTTTCGCAAACGATAGGCAATATACGCGGCTGCCGCCAAAATCGCCATCCATCCGCCCCTCCCCGCGGACACAAGCTGGCCAAGAAGTATGAAAGGAAGCCCGCCCAATGAGGCCAGTCTCCACGCCCTGGAACCATAACCGGCCAGCAAAAGGCCAAGAATGTATGCCATTGTAATCGCCATTGAAACGCTAAGTATGTTTTTGTCATCTATCCTGTTTTGCATGGCATACACCGATAAGCGATAACCGCCCATAAAAAACTCCTGCACCAAAATACTGCCGGACACTACCACCCCTCCCGCAAGAAAAGCCCAGTTGAATTCACGGTAAAAATTCTCACTGGCTATCGCCCTGCAGGTCAGCAACCCCGCCACCACATAAAGCGACAACTTTGCTATTTTAAGAAGGCAATACAGAAGGGCCCCTGACGAGATGCCACCTCCCTGCGTTAATACATCTGTGGCAGGAAGAAGCGTTACAAGAATTGCCCAATACACAAATAAAAGCATCTTACCTTTCACAAAGTCAGCATTCAGCCGTTTTTTCCTGTTCTTTCTGGCCGCCTGGAATACTAAAAGGAGGTACGGCCATATTACAAAATCGCTTATCTGCCAGAGGCCGTAACGCGTTTCGATTGAATACAACGAACCCGGAATGAACAAGAAAGGCAACGCAACCAGCCATAGTTTTTCAGCATGCAGGTTCCATCGTTTCATTGGCGCGCCCAGCCCCCACCCTTCCGGCGCAGCCCGGCCAGAACAGCATCAAAATAACCAAGCAGGAATCCGGCCTGCCTGAATTTCACCGTGTAGAAAAGCGCCTTAAGCAGTTTGAATGGAAGATATGGCACCAGGTAAGCCAGCACCTTGTAAAACGGAAGATAGCGCTCTCTGAACATAAGCAGGTTCCTGAACGAATAATAAAATACCAACGGACTTGTTATGCCCAGTGACCTGCCTATTTTATGGTAAACACAAGACGACGGGACCACCATGATGCGGTAGCCGCCAGACCTGATCCTCATGGACAAATCCCATTCCTCGCACCAGATAAAAAAGCTTTCGTCAAACCCGCCGAATTTATCGAAAATACTCGCCTGCATAAAAGTTGCGCATCCGCTGGCCCATTGGGATTCATACGGCCCGGAGCAGGCCAGCGAGCTGGCGTCTTTCCCTTTATGCCTGTATGACGGGGTCATCCAGTGATTGAAATCACCGCCTCCCCACCATATCGTCTCTTTTTTATCCGCATAGAGGATAAGAGGACTAAACAGCGCCGCGTCAGACCTGGATTGCGCCGTTCTGACTAGCGGTTCCAGCACGCCCTCCGCCAGGAGGGTGTCATTATTGAGCACAAAAAGATATTCAGCGCCAGATTCCCTGGCAAACGACATGCCGATATTATTGCCCGCACAAAAACCAGTGTTGCTTAAAGAAGCAATTAAAAGGAGCTGCCTGAATCCGCTGGTTCCGGCTTGCCGCCGTGATATTGCCCGCAGGCCTTCGCCGGCAGGCCCGTATTCGTATTCCGAAACAGGTATGCCTTTCTTCTGGGCCCAGGATTTCAGCGCAGATGACGAACCGTCCCCTGAAGCGTTGTCAACAACTACCGCGCAATAATTTAAATAGCTTAACCTGGTCATGGATTCCAGACAGTCCAGCGTGTCCTGGCAGCCCTTCCAGTTTAGAAGAACAAAATATACTGCCGGCATTTTCTTACTCGCGCTCATTTCCATTTAATTCAGCCCGAATTTCTTTTTATTGGAGCAGGCTGCTTCCAATATCTGGGCAATCTCGCGCCCATAGCGTTCGCGGGTAAATTTATTTTTGGCCCATTGCCTGCCGTTGCGCCCCATTTGATGGGCTTCGGCTTTATTCTGCAGCAGATAGTGTATCTTTCCGGCCAGGTCAAGATGGTCACCAGGCGTATATAAAAGGCCATTGAAGCCCTCGCAAAGCAGTTCCGCCGTCCCGCCGCTATTTGCTCCAATAACCGGTTTGCCAGCAAGCATCGCCTCCACAGTAACCCTTCCGAAGGCCTCGTTTCTGGAGCAGACCAGCACGGCATCCATCAAGCAAAGGCGGGGGAAGGCGTCATTAACGAAACCGGTAAAGCTCACCTGTTTTGATACATTTTCGTCATTTGCAACTTTTTTAAGGAAGCGTTCATAACATGGGTCGCCATCGCCCATTATGGTAAGCCCGATTTTTGCGCCCGCCCTGCGCAACGCACCTGCCGCCCTGATGGCGTCCTCCTGGCCTTTACCAGGTTGCAGCCTGCCAACCACCGCACATTTCAGCATGTAATCCTTGCCGGATGAATAGTGGTCCGCTCCGGCATATTCAGCGGCGGTAACGCTTTGATATACAACCTTCAGCTTTTCCGGACGGACATGACGTGCGTATTTCTGTTTTACCGCCTCGGAATTGCACACGACAAATGACGAGAATTTATCAATGAAACGGCCGGAGACCTTTTCCCCGAGGTCAAAATGCAGCCCATGGTCCTCCTCACCAAACTCATGGATATTCCAGACGTGCGGCAGGCCAAGCACAGCAGCCGCCACAGCTCCTTCATTCAGCACGGCGGTATTTGTGAACACCAGGTCGCATTTCCAGCTTTTAATCTTCCGGGCAACCTCAGGAAGTAAGATTCCGTTCCAGAATGTCCGTAAAATGCGCCTGATACCCGATGGGTTTCTGTCCGCCCACCACTTGCAGTGGATAAGCGAACACGGCACTCCGTTTTTTTTAAGTTCATCCAGCAGTGGCCCATGGTATGGTGAAAGTACGCGGCAGTCAAATCCGCGGTCTTCAAGCGCCTCTATAAGCTCCAACAGAGCGCCTTCCGCCCCGTACAATCCGGCGTGATGTGAAATAAAGCAGATCACCATAACGATTGCCCGGTAAACCCCTTGCCGTTTTCCGGCATATTCAATTTTCACCGGCTTTTAAATATAAATGGGGATATTTTTCAATCAGAGGGCCTACATAGTCGGGTAATGTGGAATCTATTTCCATAAATTCAAATCTGCCCCCGGCCTCTTCATGGCGGCAAAACAGGTCCTCGCCGTTTACAATCCTGTTTTTAATCCATGTGGCAGAGGTGAACGAAGGCGTATTCATTTCAGTGTGGGCAAATGCCTTTATCTTGTCAGCAATTCTGCTGATTCCGCCCAGATAGGAAAAATGCCATCCGGCCTCGGGCAATCTGGGCATCGAAATACGCTTGTCCCATTGCCGCAAATCCTGAGGCAAAGAGATATTTTTATATTTCGTTAAAATACAGCCCGGCCATTTTTTTTTGCTTCTGCAATTTACATAATAATAAAAAATATCCTGTTCTAAAACTACGGGAGTAATGTTCAGCAGATTAAGGGCGCCATGAAGCCTGTAATAAAGATTGGGCGGAATGCTTAACGCAAGATTTTTGATTTTAAAACGGCTGTTATATATCCGGAGCGTCATTTTTTTGCTTTGCAGGAAAGAGGCCAGAACGCCTGGATTGGGTATTTCATCAACATCGGATAGCAAAACCAGATCATCGGACCTGCACCCCCGCAAACCCCTCATAATACAATTTCTCTGATGTATTTCCCTGGCCCAGGCATCATTTGAATCCGGCATGTCCTCAACTTTGATATGAACAATCCGGTGGAGGAACTTTTCGAATTTGTTCTTATTAATTTCAAAATTATACGGCTTGTGTTGATTGGTAAACGTCCTGTTCGCTTCCACCAGAACAAAATAATCCGCGAAATTATCAAGTGTTTTCAGCCTGAGCTCAAGCAATTCAATCTCGTTATAAAAAATAAAACAATCGTATATCATTTTTTCTATTTTGCTTTAATGCGAAGGCAGGCCCGCGTGGAAGCACCTCAGTTTCAGTTTACAAACGGTAGCTTTCTTTTCATGTGTGCTATTTGCAATGCAACAACCGAGTTTAATTTCACAAGCCTTCCCGCATTTAAGCCAAGCGACTTGCCATACAATATTTTCCGGGATGCCTGCAATAATTCCTGCCTGTTTTCGCATTTCGAACCGCAATTTAGATGCGTTACCACGGCCTCTGGCACGTACCACACCTGATATCCGTGTTTTTTTGCCCTAAAGCACAGTTCCACGTCTTCGCAATACATGAAGAAGTCTTCCGACAGGGGGCCGATTTGGCTAATTGCATCTTTCCTGACAAGAAGACAACATCCGCTCACCCAATCCACCTCCCTGGTTTCATTCTCGCTCCAGTAGTAGTGCCTCAATATTCTCGATAAAAATTTATGGGGGACTATCCTGTGCATTTTTACCAACGTGAATATTGAATAAAATACCGAAGGAAAGAAAAAGCCTTTACTCTGGAGCGAACCATCTGAATTCAACACCTTTGGGCCTGCTATGCAGGCTGAGGAATGGCAATCAAGAAAACGCACAAGCGAACCAATTGCATCGCTTGTTGCAAAGGCATCGCTGTTCAATAAAAGGAGGTATTCGCCGCGCGCTATTTTAATAGCCTGGTTGTTTGCCTTTGCAAATCCAACATTTTTTTCATTGCGTATGACAGTGATTTCCGGAAACTCAGCGGCCATCATTTCCAGGCTGCCGTCCGTGGAATTATTATCCACCACTATTACCTCACAGGCGCCGTCCCTGATGGTGCCGTCCAGCATGGCCAGGCACCTGCGCAAAATCCAGCGGGTGTTAAAGGATATTATTATGACCGACAGTTTAGTTCCCATATTCCTTCAAACGCCTGTGCCAGGCTGGAGCGATTTGATAGTAAAAAGCCTGACCCCTCTCCGGTACAGATGAAGCAGCATTACCAAGGGGACGTAAGTTTCCGTAACCAGTACAGCAATCGAGATGCCCGTCTGTTTCAAGGGCGGCACAAGGAGAAAAGCCAGCAGAATATTTAATGCTGCGGCAGATATGAAAATCCTGCTGAAGGCGTTTTTCAAGCCGAAGGGCAGCATGGTCTGCATGCCAAAAAAATTGTTCAAAAAAAACAGAATGGGCAAGAATGCCAGTATCCTTAAAACCGGAATGCTCCCGCTAAAGTTTTTACCCAGGGCCAGGGCGCAGATTCCAGGGGCAAAACAAAATAACATGATGGATACCAGCAGGACAGGAATACCGGCAATCTTAAGCATCTTCCTGATGAAACCAATTGCATTTTCCCTGGACTCCTGCGCCATTTTGCTGATGTACGGATAAACTGAATCGTACACCGGGGTAAGCATACGGTGGGCTGCCCGGACAATTTTTGAACCGGCACTGTAATAACCAACAGCCTCCCTGCTTGCGAAAAGCCCAAGAATAAAAATGTCGCTCATGGAATACAGGCTGTTGGCAACCATTGCCGTAAAAATGCGCCATCCCTCTTTCAACTGATGGTTTATTGCCTCAGACGAAGGGATTTTGAATCGTATCCCAAAAGTTTTAACGGCCACCAGTAAAGCCAGCAGGCCGGCGCAGGACGATATAACGGAGCTTAACACAGGCACATATATGTAATCGGATGTTTTTCTTACGAATATGAAAATTGACGCGGTATATGCAGCCCGGGCAAGCAGGTCCAAAACGGCCATAGGCCTCATTTTCTCCATCCCCTGAAAAAGCCAGATTGGAAGCAGGCCATTGCCTACAAGCGTCCCGAAGGTCAAAAAGTACAGCCACCGGTTGTCGCTGAATACGTGCAAATTTAAAACGGCAATGCTCATGATTAAGAAACTTGCTAATACAAATCCCGCCTTGGCAAACATGACCGAACTGAAGATTTCGGACACTTTCTCCTTGTCGTTTCTGCTTATTGAAATCTCCCTTGCGGCTGAGAGGTTAAAGCCGTAATCCCTGATAAGCGCAAAAAAATTTACAAATGCCTGAGCAAAAGCCACCATGCCGAACCCGCGCGCCCCAAGCACCCTTACCAGATATGGAAAAGTAACAAGAGGCAGAGCAACATCGGCCCATTTTACAACCGAAAGTGAAAAAAAATTTGAAGCAAGCCTCTTCTTGTCCGCGGCCAGATTTTTCAGCGGCCCTGTCCAAAATGACATCCTCATGCGCCCGCTTCAAGCCAGAAGGACAGGTCCCGCTTCAGCATAATACTCAGACTTTTTATATCCGATGCAAAGTCGCGCTGAAGTTTTCTTCTAAATGCGTCCGGCAACGGGACACGCGTGGCGCTGTACACATTCAGATCGTGCGCGCGCTCCAGAAGCGAACTCCTCATTTCAAGCGGCACAAATTTTTTAATGAATTTTCTTATTGGGTGGTTCACGTCCTTAACCATTTTCTGGATGGCCAAGCTTCTGATTTTCTTGTTCTGGTTGATAATCCGGAATTCCGGAACGAAATCTATGTTCTCTAAACCAAGAAAAGCCAGTGTCCCTCTATAAACGCCAGACTGGTCGTTCTTAAAATCGTCATAAATGATAACGTGTACATTTTGCTCTCCGAAAATATCCAAATACCGCCGGAGTTGCCCGGAATACCTCGCCGTTTCACGATAAAACAGGAATTCAATGGAGGTCCCTATTAGCGGTGGTAAAACACCAGCTTTTTTTCTTGTTTCCTCTGCTGCCAGGGCGGCCTCAAAATCTGGAATGTCCTCAAATCCCTCATATACAAGCTGGCTGTGCTGGGAATGGATCATGTCAACAGGGTTTCTAAGCATTATTATTATGCGCGCAGAGGGTGCAAATTGCTTTATCTCCTGCGCCGCCCTTTTGGAGTACAGATACCATACCGAGGACTCACCGATGCGTTTTTCATTCTTTACTCCTGCAAACTGCATCAGATAATCATTCAGTTTTATCCTTGGGACGTTAAACTTCAGGTCCGTCCCAAAGTAATGCAATTCCTTTACCGGCGCCATGAATATCTCCGGGTGTTTTCCCAGAAAAGAATCCATAGCCGTCGTACCGCATTTCGGTGCCCCGGCTATGAAGAAATCAGGCCTGTTTTGAATTTTCAGTTAGCGCCTGCTTTGTCTTGACGCGTTTATAATGTTCCTGTCCATAAGATAGGAATAAATCTTCTCTACGGCTGCTTCCACTGGCATATTACCTGTATCCAGCGCTATTTCCGGATTCTCTGGCTCCTCATAAGGGGCTGAAATGCCGGTAAACTCAGGGATAAGCCCCGCACGGGCCTTCCTGTAGAACCCTTTCGGGTCCCGCTGTTCGCATATTCCAATACTGCACCTGAGGTAAACCTCAATGAACTCGTTTTCCTGGAAAAGCAATCTGACATTTTTTCTATCCCGCCTGTAAGGCGAAATGAAAGCGGCTATCGTAAGCACCCCGGCCTCAACCATCAGCTTGGCTACTTCTCCAATGCGGCGCAGGTTCTCGCTTCTGTCCTCTGGGGAAAAGCGCAAATCCCTGCTCAACCCGTGCCTTACGTTATCTCCGTCAAGGACAAAGGTGTTTACATTCAACCCGAAAAGCATTCGTTCCAGCTCAACGGCAACTGTCGACTTGCCGGACGCGGACAGTCCGGTAAGCCAGACAAGGGCGGATTTATGGCTGTTTTTAAGCCATCTGTCTTTCTTGCCGATTTTACCGCTGTGCCATTTTATATTGGAAAGCTTCATTTCATTGGGAGCAATCATTTTATTCCTTATTAGCAGGGTCAGATTTTCCAGGACGAAGGATTAAGAATGGCCTGGTCCTGTATGGCAAATCCTCCGAAATCAAAGTGCTTCCCAAGCGGCTTATACGAGGCCAGCAGTTTGGCCAGATGGCCCCTGTTACATACGTCACAAATAGCGGCATCCACTTCATCAAGCCCGGTTATAAATCCAAGCGCCGCCTCTACTGGCGTCAATCCCATCTTGCGGATGCCTTCACGGTATTGCAGCAGATGTCCTTTTACCGGGCTGAAATAGTGCGGCAGGTTCAGGGGCTCCGCCAGAAGCAGTCCGTGCAGGAACACGGACCGGCAGTGGATTTCGATGCCGGCGTCTTTCATCCTGGCCAGGTGCCCGCTTGCAATCAGCCTCTGGTCCAGCACGCTTAACGGCACCTGGATTATGTCCATTGCAAACTTGTCAGTTATCCTGTCTATCTGGTCTGCCGTTAATGCTGAAACTCCGATCTTGCTGACCAGCCCCCTGCTTTTCAATTCCAGCATTTTTTCATAAATCAGGTGCCCGCCGGAAACCAGCAGGTCGGCTGCGTGGCGCACCAGCATGCCGTATACCGATTTTGCGTGCATCTTAGCAAGGGACTGAAGGAAGTTTTCCTCCAGCAGGCTGGCTTTTACGCTGGCCTCCCACACACCCAAAAATGGAATTGTCTTGGTCACAATTTTGAATTCGTGGTCTTCAGGAAGCAGATTGCCAAGCAATTGTTCACTCTCTTGATAGCCGGCAGCCGTATCCAGAATCCTGACGCCGCTGCTGAGCGCAAGGCGGAAGATTGCAGCTGCTTCATTATGCCCGGCTTCATCCCCATTTGAAATCCCGTGCTCATTGCCCAGTTGGACAATACCAAGCCCAAGTTTCACTGATGCGCTCCAGCTGCATCGACCAAGAAGGTATATTTATCTGGCACCACCGGTAACGCCTCTTTTAATGATGATTGCTTTTAAAGTTCTGTCCGGAATTTGCAAACGCTGAGGGCCTGTTGCTTTTAAAAAGGGCTGAGTATTTTTTCCATCGTGTGGACGGCGCCTGATTTACTCCCTAAATATTTCTGCTTTATCCAGTCAATATATTTCGGGATCCCCACTTCAAGCGGAATTTTGGGGGCGTGCCCGAGGTGCGCTCTGGATTTCGAGAAATCCATCCGTTTTGTCTTTATCACAAAAGGCTCTACGTCTTTGTAAGTGACAAGTGAATCGTTTTTCCCAAGACAGGACAATACCAGATCGGAGACGTGCTTGATGTCCGTCAGCCAGTCCTCATGTCCGCCGATGTTGTAGACCTCACCCGGAATGAAATTATCCACTATATTGCCCAGCGTACGGCATGTGTCTTCCACATAATCGAAGATCCTGTAATGGCCGGTATAGACGATGTAGGGCCTGTCCATGAGCGCCCTGTAAACAAAAATCGGGATCGCCCCCCTGTACGGGCTGTAATACTCATGAGGTCCGTAGGTATTGGCCAGCCGTACACGCACCGATTCCGTACCGAACATCCTTGCGGAGTTCATCACCTGCATCTCGCCGGCCCTTTTCACGATTGCATTATCGTTCATCTGCAGCAAGGGCATCTTTTCCGTAACGTCTTCTCGCATCAGGCCGCCATAATCGCCGTACACACCGGCACTGCTGAAATATACCAGCCTGAAGCCGTGGCGCTCCTGAAGCCGCAGCACGTTTTTAGTACCTATCGCGTTTGTAACCCAAAGGCTCTCGTAATAGTCCTCCCCGTTGCAGCGGCCGTGTTCCGCAGCCATGTGGTAAACGTAATCGAACCGGTGCTCATCAAAAATCCTTGCAAGCTGCCAAAAACTGCCGATATCGCACCTGATGTGGTTTCCGGATTCCGAGTGCGCTATGTCGCACGTGTATACGTCGTGCCCGCGCCGCGACAGCTCGGTATAGAGATTGGTGCCTATGAAACCTTTACCGCCAGTCAAGAGTATCTTCGGCATTAGCCCTCCATAGCCGGCCAGCTGGACAGACCGGGCATGCCTCCGCCGGAGCCGCTTTTGGGCGCGGCCCGCATTAGAAAGATATCTCCAACCACAACCAGTGCATCTGTTTTACTACCCTAGGTTGAAATTTTATACATCTTAAACCACCTTGTCAAGAACTTTTTCCAGTGTATTAATGGGCAGGCAAAAAAGAATGTTGCGAAGGCAGTGCTTGAAAATGATTAAGGGGCTAACCGCACTTGCTGAGCATCCATGAGTCTATCTCCACCTTGCAGTTCATTGCGTCAAGAAAGATGAACACCCGCTCCGGACCGTTAGCCTTCCCGGTAAAAACGGCTGAGAAATTTTTAAACATGCCGCCTGTTATCATTACCGGCTGGCCGATTTCCAGGACAGGCGGGTCCTGCTTAATCACGCCACCCTCCATCCGGCGGCAAAGCTCGTCCATGATCTCCCCCGGCACGCTCAACGGCTGCCATCCACCCAGCACATACCTCACGCCCTGGGTATAAAAAACCTTTTTCAAGGACTGGTACGGTTCGAACTCCGCAAAGATATAGCAGGGGAAAAGAGATTCAACCGTCTCATGGCGCTTCCCGGCAACCAGCTTGTGGACGCTGAGCTTTGGGTTCAGGGTCTTTATTCCGGAAAGCGACAGCCTTCCTGAAACGATATCTTCAGCTTTTGGTTTAGTGTAAACGGCGTACCAACTGGCAGCGTTGCCCGTTCTGTCCATGCTACCTTAGATTGTATATAGCTATACCTCAGGTTGTCAAGCTCCTATGAGAACGCACCGCCCTCACCAGCCCGTCATAGCCCTTCTGGACCGGCAGGCAAATTAATACTGTAACAATGAAAACCGGAATTTCCAGCAGCGCGTTCCTGAGCGAGGGGACCTGTACAATGCAGTTTCCATACGTTATGCACATGGCCACGCGATAACGAACCAGGTAAGTAAGAAAAATCCCGTTCAGGGTCTGATGGGAAAGAAACAAAACAAAGGAACTGTATGCCAGCGGGTTGATTATTTTCTGGAAAGCCGGAATCACAGCGTTTATCGGCCTGTAAACCCAATATAAAATAAGGAAAAGCAAAATGACAAAAACATTTTGAAAAATATGGCTGTCAAAAAAAACGTAATTGTTTATAAGAAAAAAAAGCAACGCGGCCACCGCGGTGAAGACCGGCAGGTAAGCAAACGCGAATATTTTTCTGAAATACGTTTTCCCCCGGAACGCCCCTTGGGCCAAAATCATCCCGAAAACAAAACACGCCAGGTACAATGTGGGCAGTTTCCCCTGCGGCTCGAACCCGGCCAGGAGCATGATTTTTGTTATGACAATATTCCCGAACACTGAAAATGCTATCAGAAAAATCTTTAATGTCCGGCTTTCAAAAAATCTCACCAGCAGGGGGAAAAGCAGATACAGCTGCGCTATATATCCCACAAACCATAATGCACCGTAAGCCAGGGAGTACTTCGTATACGTCTGAACCAGCAGCAAATGATAAATAAAAACCTTAAACGCGTCCTTTTCATCAATGCTGTATTTATGAAAAGCGTAAATCAGTATCACGGCCGCCCAGTACAGCGGCAATATTCTGACAAACCTTTTTTTATAAAATACCGCCCAGTTGTCCTTGCGCCTGAGATAGCTCAGGTATAGGCCAAACCCGCTTGCGATTATGAAAAACCGGGGCATCTCGCCGCCCAGAGCCACAATCAGCATGGCCAGGGACTTTATGCTGCCGATCACACCTGCCGGAGGGAATTTGGCCAGGATATGTGCCACACCGCCTTGCTGCAGCAGGACCAGCGAGTCGCCGTATGACAGGACGTAATAATAATGCCAGAATGCTATCAGTGTGATGGCAGCGGCCTTGCAGAAATCCACATAATTTCTGATATCGACAGGTTTATCCGGCGCTCCGGCTTCCATGGTCTCCTAATTCATCGCGGACATTACGGAAAAGACCCCTTTTATCTCCTCAAAGAGCCTCCGCTCGGAGATAAAGACGTCAAAACCGCCAGGATTGAATTTTATCCTATCGCCGTAAGCTTTTAAAAGGGCCTGCACCGGCGGAGAGGTGTCTTTCTCCAGGGCCAGCTTTACCCTGCCGCTTATCTGGTCTATCCTTGCAATCCCCAGGCGGGCGGCTGAAAGCCTCAGCTCCATTATGACAAGCAGGTTGGCAACCTCCTCAGGCAGCGGGCCGAACCTCTCAGCCATTTCCTGGCCGATGCGCTCCAGGTCCGCGCTATCAACGGCACCTGCAATCCTCCGGTAAAAGCTCAGCCTCAGCGAGATGTCCTCAAGATATTCCTCAGGTATCAGCGCGTGCGCACTCAGTTCCACCTGCGGAAGCGCGGTCTCTTTCACTTCCTCGCCCTTCAGTTCGGCCACGGTCCGCTCCAGCATCTCAAGATAAAGCTCCAGCCCCAGGTCGTTTATGTAACCCGACTGCTCCGCCCCAAGCAGATTGCCGGCGCCCCTTATCTCCAGGTCCTTCATGGCAATCCTGAAGCCAGCCCCGATGTAGCTTATCTCCTCCAGCGCCTGAAGCCTCTTCTGGGCGTCACCAGTGATAATGTCCAGCCCTGGCACAAGGAAAAACGCATAAGCCCGCGCAGGCCCAAGG
>JAJYLE010000181.1 GCA_021788025.1 Nitrospirota bacterium | reverse complement strand
ACTTCAGCGGAAGATGCGGTTACCTAAACGCTTACTTTTATTTTATAAAAAGGGTTTTTTTCGCAGCTCTTCAGATCTCAATTCATTTTTCGGGAAACTCTCTATTTCAGTGCGGATTTTAGGCAGGGCTTCAGGATAATTTTTTTGAATGAAATATACAAGCTTTTCTCTTACTTCGCAACGTAAATCCCACAGTAATCCTGAATTTGCTGCGCTGACAAGCGCCCTTAACTTCATTACGTTTTCAGTAGCGTGTGTTACCTGCATCACATTGACTTTTCCGTCCCATAATCTGGATTCTTTGAGAATGCGCGTTAGTTCTTCTCTTATCTCCTGGACCGGGACCGTATAATCGGTGAAGATCCCTACGGTTCCCATCAGATCGGGAGAAGTCAATGTCCAGTTCTGAAAAGGCTTTTCTATAAAGTAGCTTATCGGCAATACCAGCCGCCTCAGGTCCCAAATCCTGACAACAACATATGTCAGAGTGATCTCTTCGATCCATCCCCACTCATTTTCCACTATTACAACGTCCTCCAGGCGTATGGGCTGGGCCAGCGCGATCTGAATCCCTGCGATCAGATTGCCCACTGTACTCCGGGCGGCAATACCTACCACCAGGCCAATTAGTCCGGCTG
The DNA here is from genome assembly GCA_021788025.1 of Nitrospirota bacterium. GTDB lineage: Bacteria > Nitrospirota > Thermodesulfovibrionia > Thermodesulfovibrionales > JdFR-88 > JAKAKS01. The sequence continues at coordinate 3,927 of JAJYLE010000181.1, read as the reverse complement.
AAGCCAGAAGGGTCGCACCGATTTGCCTGAATTCCTCGAACCCCAGAAGTATATTCGCTCCCGCAAAGATAATGATAGCGAACATAAGTATGTGCTTGATTATCCTGATCTCTGTATGAATTTTTCTGGCCCGTGGGTCATCCTTATCCTTTACGCCCATTCTTTGAATGGCAAAATCCTCAAAAATCGCTGTCGACCTTACAAAAAGCCATGCCAGGGAAGCGACCAGCAGGATGCTGATTATGCTTTCAAGACTTCTGTGCAACCCGACTGGCAATTCAAGGAACATTATGGTAAAACCTATAAACAGGAGGGGGAAAATTGCCCTTAACGGTCCACGGCAATTATTCAGTATGGATTCATAAAACGGATTTCTTTTCCGTCTGGCTAGTTTGGCTGCAACCTTGATTATAATGACATTAAAAAAAAGGCCCGCCACCAGCGCTGCAACTAATGCCGCCGCCGTCAAAAGTATCTTATCGGTATTGGCAGATATATTCATACTTTCTATTCCAGACAGCCATAAAACTTCTTCGTAAAAAAAGAATCATAGTTCAGAACCGGTGTCTGAGCCTGAATCCTGTCCGCCACCGTCCTCCTTGAGGCATCAAATGAGATGGAGGCCCCGCTTATATGGGTATTTCCTGTATGATCGTTCGTTTCTACCGTAATATTGCCTGTCCATTTGGAAGGCGGGGGATTAATCGATTCCACATCTGTCCATTCAACAAATAGGGCACCCCTTTGATTGCTTTGCTCAATCAGCAATTTCCCGTCCTCAATTGACTTAATCTGTACTTTTAGCACCTCTCCATCCTTAAGGTGGATTTCAACAGGAGATGTGCTGGTTACGTCCTTGATCTTTGCCATATTAATGTCCACCTGGTAACCTTGGCTTAAGATTCTACAGCGATGCCCGAAAACTTTTTTTTATGGAATTTACTCTTCTCAATTTAAGGCGATGCATTTGAAGTTTCACTTGGAATGTTCTTTTAAAAATCCATTCAAACAGTCGCCCCGCTATGGCCCAAAATCGATCCTAAAAATATCAGGAGAAGGACGATAAACAGGATCTTCTCGAAGGCTGTGGACGTGCCGGATATTCCGACAAAGCTTAATGTTGCGAAGACTATCAGAAAAAGGACCGGCCACATGGAATGAAGGGCTCCTTGAATCGCCTTTGCAATTTTGGCAATTTCGATAAAGAGCGGTACGATAAACTTTCAAGAGATTTTGCTTCTTTATTAAAGACTATCATTTTTCCAGCGTTTCCCCACTTTTGAAACGGGGAACTACCCTTTGCGAGACTTCCCCTTTTGTTTTTTAATTCCGGGCACAGCCGGCTTCAGCTCCGTGAACCCCGGCAGTATCGCCCGTGCAAAGGCGTTTCTAAGCAGGTTGCCGATAGCCGTCCAGTAATCCACCCTGGTTTTCGCCTTGAATTCTCCTTTTATGGGAATGATTGTTGCCAATCTATTTTTTTGTCCTCTCTCAAAAAGCGAGATAAAACCGCTGGCTATGGCTTCCCAGAAGAACTTGAGGGGATTTTTCGTAATGTTTTTCCATTTGACGACCTTAAGGCCGTCAAACAGAGGCTTGATCTTGCCCGCATAAACGCCGTTTTTGGAGTTGACCTCCATATAAAGGCTGAACAATCCTCCCTGGGCGTCAAGTTTGGCATATGCATTTAGAAAGTCTTTGAGGTCCACGACATGCATGTCCACCAGTTGAGCTTTCATGTTGAAAGTCGGTCTTGAAGCAAAGGGGTCCATGGCCATGTTGAAAGCAAAAGCCGGCTTGCCCGGCGCAGGCTTAGTGTACGCGTAAATAGAGGCCGGGGTCTTGCCCGCAAACCCGCGCCTTGTGGATATATCCTTGGCGACTGCATACACGTGGTCCAGGTATATGTCGATCTGGGGTTTGGAGTAAAACTGGCGAAAATGGACTGATCCGTTTTCCACCCTGAAGCTGTTTATCAGCGCCGGTGAGAGCTTGTTTAGAGTCGCGGCCCAATTTGGCGTTATGCTCGTCTGCGAAGTCTTTGCGGTCTTGCCTTTCACGAAGTTAAGCACCGGGTCGTAAAGGGTAACCTCGCCCGTGATCGCGCCGCGGAGCAGAGTGCGCCAGTCTATGGACAGGTCCATGAGCCTAGCCTTAAAAAAAGGTACGGGTATGTTGCCGGTACTTTTGTCCAGTCTTATCCCCTTTATCTGATAGGCCCCGCGCCAGATGCTCAGCTCAATGTCGTCCACATGGCCTGTATAGTTCGGTAATTGGGCCAGTTTCCCGTTTACGTAGTGGAGCACAATGGTGGGTAGAAATGCCCTGAAGACGACCAGCGCAAGCACGATGAGAAGCGCGGCGATGAGTTTCTTACGCTTGAAAAGTCTTTGGCTGTTCGCGGACATTTTTGATTGCACCTTTTCAAGCAGAGGATTTGATATCGATAAAAACCAAAGAGACCCTTCAGCCAGATTCTATAACAGGCAAGATATTTTTTAAACTCATACTTCCCAAATGCCGTTTCTAAGACCGGGAGATGCGATTAGTGCCCTTCCAATCGGCGGAGATTTTGATATGATTTAGTCAAAGACCATTTTTCCCTCGGAGGCCCGGCTCCATCTCGTCTATTTAAACCATGTCCATTCTCGATATAATCTTCGGGCATCCTATAGCTTCATCCCAGGCAAAAAAGGAAGAACTCTCCGTATTTACGGGTGTCCCGGTATTGGGTCTTGATTCATTGGCCTCTACCGGCTACGGACCGGAAGCCGCCCTCACCATGTTATTGCCTCTTGGCGCAGCGGGACTGCACTACTTTCCCGTAATCGTCCTTGGAGTTATAGCCAATCTCTCCGCCCTTTATTTTTCATATCGTCAGACCGCCGCCGCTTATCCTGACGGCGGCGGAGCATACATCGTTGCAAAGGATAACCTCGGCCGCTGGGCCGGACTGGGGGCGGCGGTGGCGTTGCTGCTGGATTATCTTCTGAATGTCGCCGTTGCAATCGCCGCAGGCATAGGCGCCGTTGTCTCGGCCATACCAGTATTGCAGCCGCATACCCTTATGCTCTGCCTGCTGGTATTATTGACACTGACAGTCGTGAATTTGCGCGGAGTCCGGGAATCCGGGCTGGTCTTCATTTCCCCCGTGCTTGTGTTCATAGTGTGCATGGCCGCCACCATAGGCATCGGGCTTCTGCACGTATGGCAAAGCGGCGGCCACCCTCACCCGGTCATACCGCCGCCCTTGATTCCCGCTGAAACGAGGAAAGCGAGCATATGGCTTCTGCTGGCCGCCTTTGCCAACGGGTGCACCGCCATGACGGGCATAGAGGCGGTAAGCAACGGCGTGCCGTTATTCAGGAAACCAGCGGTGCCAAGGGCTCAGAAGACCCTGACGGTGGTCATAACGGTCCTTAGCCTGTTCCTTCTGGGGCTCGCGTATCTCTGCCCGGCCTACCACATCGGAGCGATGAACGAGCAGCGGCCTGGTTATCAGACTGTCCTCTCGCAGCTGGTTGCCGCAGTGGCGGGGCACGGAATATTTTATTATGTCTCCCTGGCAAGCATTTTCATTGTCCTTACTTACTCGGCGCAAACCAGTTTCACCGATTTTCCGCGTGTGTGCCGCCTGCTGGCGGAGGACAATTTTTTGCCGTCTGCCTTTGCCGGGCGCGGCCGCAGGCTCGTCTTCTCTTATGGGATCTTTATACTGGCAGCCATCTCCGCGATGCTACTGATAATTTTCGGGGGTGTGACGGACAGGTTGATCCCGCTTTTTGCGGTCGGTGCCTTCAGCGCTTTTTTACTGTCTCAGACAGGGATGGTGATACATTGGCTCCGGGAGGGCGACGGTGGATCCAGAATAAAATTGCTCTTCAACGGGCTTGGCGCCGTAACTACCGCCGTCGTTCTCCTGATCAT
>JAJYLE010000180.1 GCA_021788025.1 Nitrospirota bacterium | reverse complement strand
CCGGAGTCGGTCAAATCATCCGAGGACCTTGCCTACGCAATCAGGGTATTTGCCGGCGGCGGCACGGGCCTGTCCTATTCCACCCGCAAGGAGGACGCCGCAGAAGTAGTGCGGGCCGCCATTGAATCCGCACGGCATACTTACAAAGACGCGGCCTCTGCGGAAGCCGGACTGCCGGAAGGCCCCTTTGAATATACGGAAATAGACATTTACGACTCCGAAGCGGCCCGGCTGGATTCAAAACTGGTTTTTGAAAAGGCCAGGGAGGTGGAACTGGGGGCCACTTCAGCAGATCCGCGCATTAAAAATATCCGGAGCGCCTCCGCCTCTTTCTCCGTGTCCGAAGCTCTTATAATGAACACAAAAGGCGTGGCCGGCTCCTATTCGTCCACATCCGCCTCCGCGCAGGTAATGGCCGTGGCGGAAGAAGGCGCAGATACCCAGATGGGATGGGATTTCCAGAACAGCTCCTATCTTGCCGGGGTTAATTTCGAGGAGGTGGGCAGAAAGGCCGCAGGCAGGGCGCTGGAGCTTCTGGGGGCCGGAAGGACAACATCTTCCAAGGCGATGATTGTGATAGAAGCGCCCATAATGGCGGAACTGCTGGAGGTGCTTTCGTCCATGCTGTCGGCAGAGGCCGTGCAGAAGGGAAAATCGCTTCTGTCGGGCAAGCTGGGCCAGAAGATAATATCCCCCATGCTGAACATAATAGACGACGGGCTTATGGCAAGGAGGCCAGGCTCCAGGCCATTTGACGATGAGGGGGTTGCTGTGTCAAGGAAGGCGCTGGTGAAAAACGGCGTGCTCCAGGGCTACATGCATAATTCGAAGACAGCGGCAAAAGACAAAATAAAATCCACTGGAAACGGGGTGAGGCCGTCGATAATGGCGTTCCCGGGCGTAGGCCCGCTGAATATCTACCTGGAAAACACATCCGGCCAGCCCGTAAACAAGAATTCTCTCTTCAGCCAGGCGGGAAACGGCGTGTACATAACAAACGCGATGGGCATGCACACCATCAACCCGATATCCGGCGAATTCTCCATAGGCATATCGGGACTGCTCATTGAAGGAGGCAAGGCAGGCAGGCCGGTGAAGGAGATGGTGGTCTCCGGCAACGTGCTGGACCTGTTTGCAAGCATAGTTGCACTGGGGGACGATTTCAGGTTCTACGGCGAGGCGGGCTCATCAAGCGCCCTGGCCGGCCCGGTGGACATCAGCGCGTAGCCGGATCCGGCTCCAGCTTAAACCTTATCCGGAATTCCGTCCGTCCGTTTGACCTGGCTTCAAGCGTGCCGCCAAGCTGCTTGGTAACCAGGTTGTTCACCAGCCTCAGGCCCAGGGTCTCCACTTTTTTCATGTCACCGGGAAGTTTGAATCCTATGCCGTCGTCCGCGTAAACAAACTCAACCTGGTTTTCTGCGGCGCGCCGCATGTATATGCTGATAGCACCGCTCCTGTCTCCCGGGAAGGCATATTTAAGTGAATTGGAGATCAGTTCATTCAGGACCAGCCCGCACGGCATTACAACGTCTATGGGAAGGGCGAAGCTTTCTATGTCAAGCAGCAGGCTCACCTTTTCCGGCTGGCTCTGGTAACTGAGCACCATGACATTGGCCAGCACTTCCATATAGTCCTTTATATCCAGGCTGGCCAGGTCCTGAGATTTGTATAACTGCTCGTGCACAATGGACATGGCCCTGATCCTGTCCTGGGTATCCTTTAAAATATCCAGGACTGTTTTGTCTTTTAACGAGGCGGACTGAAGGCTCACCAGGCTTGAGATCACCTGCATATTGTTCTTGGTGCGATGATAAAGCTCGCGCAAGAGCATCTCTTTTTCTTTCAGGGCCTGGCTGATCTGGCCTTCCGTATTTTTAAGACGGGTGATCTCGCGCGCTATGCCCTGCACGCCGGTTATTGTGCCGTGTTCGTCCCGCAGCAGCTTCATATTGTGGAGCATATATATTATCTTTCCGCTTGAGGAGACCAGCCTGTTTTCAAGCTCAAAGGTGTCCACGTCCTGCTCGATCATTCTAGTAAACGCCTCCTTGCTTTTTGCCCTGTCTTCCATGTGCACCCATCTGTCCCACGGTTCCCCGATCACTTCTCCGGGCGTGGCCTCCAGCACCTTGTAGAAGGCATCGTTTACAAATGTCTTTATGCCATTTGTGGATGTCTGATAAATAATGTCGGGAGTCAGCTCTATGAGGTTTTTGTATTTTTCCTCGGACTGCCGGAGGCGGGCATTTGCAAGCTCCAGTGCGGCAGTGCGTTCGCCCACGCGGTTTTCCAGTTGCGCGCGGGCTTTTCTCAGGGCATTAATGGACTCCAGCTCAAAAACACCCAGAACCCTTACCAGCCAGTAGGCCACAAAAACAACGGAGGCGGCGCGCAACAGCTGCACCGCATATCCGGCCCCCCCGGGGGGCACTCTGTAGTCCAGAACGGATGCCGGGAAAAAATGGCCTAAGGGCACTATTACGGCGGAAAGGACGCCGTAAAAGAAAAATCCCGCCGCCGCAAGCCTCAGATGCCGCACCGGCCCTTCCTTTGCTATTGTTTTTATCTGGTTGGCATGAAGCAGAAGGGCGGCAACGGCCAATCCGGTCCCTGGAATCCCGAGCAGATACCGGGATATTATTTCGCTTGTAAGGTGTTTTTGGCCGGCCGGAACAATTATTGCCGCCCAGGCCGCCAAAAGCAGGAGGGGCACAGCATTAAAAATGCCGGGTTCCCTGTTCTTCAGGCTGGCAAAACTGCTGATGCCGAACTGGACCAGGAAATAGAATGACAGCGGCAATGTAACAAAATGGATTACTTTAAATGCATCGGTTTCCCCTGCCGGAAACATCTCCAGCCAGTCATGAACGCCATGCAGCAGCGCGAAAATTGAGATCAGCCACAGGTTTTTTGCAAGCGCAAACCGGCTTGTCCTTTTCGGGTATATAAAAATACTGAACCCGAGGATGAAAAAGGCCAGCCCGGAAATAAAAAAAACGAATTCCAATGGGAAGGGCCTCCATGAAAGCGATTTTGACGAATTAAATTATAGGGCCAATCAGAAAATAAGCAAATGATGCTCATGGTGCCGCATTGCCCGGATTACCGGGCCTGAAAACCCCGTACCTGTTTTCCCTGCGGCCTGATTAATGATATAATTTCGCTCTTATGAAGATAGCGGTAACAGGCAAGGGAGGCGTGGGCAAAACCACCATATCCGCGGCCCTGGCAAACGAATTTGCCGGGGAAGGCAGAAAGGTGCTTGCCGTGGATGCGGACCCGGATGCCAATCTGGCGTCGGCCTTCGGCGTGCCGCCGGATAAGGCGTTGAAGATAAAACCGATAGCCGAAATGGCGGACCTGATAGAGGAGCGCACCGGGGCCAGGCCGGGTGCGCCGGGCGGCATGTTCCGGATAAACCCGCGCGTGGACGACATCCCGGAGGAGTTTGGCTACAGGGTAAAAGAAAACCTGATATTGATGATAACCGGCAGGTCAAAAGAGGCGTCGTCCGGATGTTACTGCCCGGAAAACATATTTCTACGCAGGCTTCTGAGGCACCTTGTGCTGGAGAGAGGCGATGTGGTGGTGATGGACATGGAGGCTGGTATTGAGCACCTCACAAGAGGCACCTCGCAGGGGGTGGACGCCTTTGTGGTGGTTGTTGAACCCGGCCAGAGGAGCATCCAGACAGCCCGCACGGTCCTTGCCCTGGCCGGAGACCTTGGGGTAAAACGGGTGCTTGCCATAGCCAACAAGGTAAAAAGGCCATCGGACACGGAATTTATTAAAAAATCGCTTCCGGGCATCGAGCTTCTGGGAAGCATTTCTTATGACGACCAGGTAATCGATCCGACATGAAAGGCGAGCCGCCCTTTGCCTCATCCGGGGAACTGACCTTAAAGGTAAAAGAGATAAAAAAGAGGATCGAGGAGCTTGCAGCCTCCGGATAAGTCCTCTATCAGGGCAGATGCCCTGAAAAAAAGAAACGCAATCCCCGAAGCGCAAAGGTTGGCCAAAAGCGGTGAAATAGCGGCACGGCTTGCCGCCATGCGCCAGTTCGGCGCCGCCCGTACCGTACTGCTCTATGCCTCTTTCAAAAGCGAAGTGGATACATCGGGGCTCATCCGGGAATCGCTGGAGGCGGGCAGAAAGGTCCTTTTGCCGCGGGTGGCAAAGGACGGGCTGGAAGTTTTCGAGATAAAAGGCCCGGAAGACATGGAAAAAGGGGTCTGGGGCATACCGGAGCCCAAACGGTCATCCAGGGCGGCCGGTGTGAACGAAGCGGATGTGATAATCGTGCCCGGAGTGGCCTTCGATTCAGCCGGCGCAAGGGTGGGTTACGGGAAAGGCTATTACGACCGCCTGCTTGCAAATCTGGAACACCCGGTTCCGTTAATCGCGCTTTCTTTCGAAGCTCAGATGTATAATAATAAACTTCCCGTATCCGGGCATGATATATTGATGGACTTCATAATAACCGAGCTTAGGACCATCGAGGCCAGAAAACATGGACGCTAAAAAGATTGAAAAAGCCGTAAGGCTTCTGCTTGAGGGCATCGGG
>JAJYLE010000179.1 GCA_021788025.1 Nitrospirota bacterium | reverse complement strand
TCCACCAGGCCGTAAGCAAAATCGGCCAGCAGGTTGCCAAACTGGGTAAGCACCGCGAATATTACAAGCATCGCCATTACGGTTGGATAATCCCTCTCCATAATGGAGGAGAAATAGAGCTGGCCCATCCCGGGGATGGAGAATATCGTTTCAAATATCACGCTGCCCCCGATAAGCCCCGGCACGGACAGCCCCAGGATTGTAACCATCGGCATAAGGGCATTTCTGAGCGCGTGCCTTTTTATCACCACGCCTTCCGGAAGCCCCTTGGCCCTGGCCGTCCTTATGTAGTCCTGCCGTATTACTTCCAGCATGCTGCTTCTCATGTAGCGCGAGAATCCGGCGATGCCCCCAAAGGCGCTGATGAAAACCGGCAAGATCAGGTGTTTTGCCTCGTCCAAAGCCAGCGCCATTGTGCCCATCCCCGCCGTATCTATGCGATGGATTCCGGCTATCGGCAATATGCCAAGCTCCACGCCGAAAAGGATCATCAGCAGCAGGGCCAGCCAGAACGTGGGGGTGGAATAACCCACAAACACGCCGATAGTGGTCAGCTTGTCAAAAAATGTATGCTGCCTTGTGGCGGAGGTGATGCCAAGCGGAACGGCGGCGGCAAGCATCAGCATCATGGAAAGGATGTTTATCTTAAGCGTTATGGGTATGCGTTCCTCTATTTTTTTGAGAACGTCTCTTCCGTCGGTAAAAGATTTTCCGAAATCCAGCCTGGCCAGCCTTTTTACCCAGATTATGTACTGCACGTGGATGGGCTTGTCCAGCCCGTAAAGTTTTTTCAGGTTTTCCTTGGCGGCGGCGGATGTTTTAAGGGACAGCCCCGTCTGCGCCTCTACCGGCCCGCCCGGTGTAAGATGCAGCAGCAGGAAAGATATTACCGTTACCCCGAACAGTATCGGGACCATCTGGGCCAGACGCCTGCCTACAAAAAAAAGCATCGCCCCTTATTTTATCATGCCCTTACAGCTCCAGGCATTGGGGCAGATGGGTAAAAAGCAGGAAGGACCGGGCGGGCATTGCAAATATGTCTGCGGCCGCCTTCTTGTAAAGCTCCATCTGGAACCGGTATTTTTCCACCAGCTCCGGTATCTCCTGCGGCCTGGCCGGGAAGCTCTTGTAGTCGTAGATAAGCGCCTCTGCCCCGGAGATTATGAGGCGGTCTATCCGGCCTTTGTACAGGGTTTTGCCCCTCTCGTGCATGAACGGAAGCTCCGCGAAAGAGCCTTGCCTGGGCAGTATCACGGATTCCATGAACCCGGCCTCGCGCAGTTTTTGGATGTCCTCCAGTACCACAGCCCGGAACCGCGCCGCCCTCTCCGGCTCCGGCGCGAAGAGCGGCAGCAGCGTATCAAGGCGCTTTTCAAGCCCGGCCACGCCGTTTTGAATAAGAACACCCCTTGAGATGTCCTCCAGTACCTGGTGCATCAGCCTTCCTATCTGCACCCAGTCTTTGCCGTGGCGGGTCTTTACCAATATGTCTTCTGTCACATCGCTTTCCGACAGGGCTGGCGCGTACTCAAGCGGGCCGGTATATGTAAATTCATTCATGAACCTGTAATCAGGCATTTTCCCATGGGCGGCGCCCGGTATGGCGCCCGTCTCAAACAGCGCCCCGTCCGCCGGGTCCAGCACTTCAAAGAGTTCTTCCCCGTTTGCCCCGCATCGCCTGCCGCCAAGGCCGTCAGGACCAGTCCCGTCACCAAACGCCTTGTACAGGTACGCAAGCCTCCCTTTTGGTTTCCCGCCGTCGAATCCGCTCATGTACAGGTAGTCCATCGCGCGCGTTATGGCAACATAGAAGAGCCGTTTTTCCTCCTCAAGCTCCTTCTGCCTGGTCCTCTGGAATTCAGGCACTTCCTTCCTGTCTGTGCTTGAAGGCTCATAGCGGAAGCTGAATTTACCCGCCCGTTCCTCGATAACCACCGCCCTTGTTTTTGCGGAATGGTCCTCTTCCAGGCACGGCAAAAACACCATCGGGAACTGAAGCCCCTTGGCCGCGTGCACGGTCATCAGCTTCACCGCGTTCATGGCCTCCGCGTTTACGTTTGCCTTGGCCACCTCGTTTTTGAACCTCTCGCCGATAAGCTTGTCCCTTATTGCAACCGGGCCCATCCCCTCGGCTTCAAGCCCCTCCACTATGGAAATGAACTTCCTTACGTTGGCCCGCCTTTGCGGCTCCCACAGATGCCGCCAGCCTTCGGATTGCACAAGCAGCCTCTCTATTATTCTTGCAACCGGGATGGCGGGTTTAAGTTCCAGGCAGCCTGCAAGCAGCGCGTGCGCCTCCGCGTCTTTCTTCCTTTTGCCGCCGTTTTCCTTAAGCGCCTCCAGAAGCGGCTTGTCTTTCCCAAAGAGCCCGGCAATCTGTCTGTAACTGAACCCGAAAAGCGGGGAACGCAACAGGCAGAACAGCCCGTAATCGTCCTGAGGGTCCGCAAGGAAGCAGACAAATTCCCTTAAAAGGGCAATCTCCGGCTCCTCGTAAAAACCCATGCCTTTCATAACCAGAAACGGAACCGAGGCGTTTCTCAACGCCTCTTCAAACGAGGCAAGATGCGTCCTCTGCTTAAGAAGTATTGCCATATCGGAGAACCGGCAGGGCCTTTTTGTGCCGCCGGGCTCGTGCACCTGGTACCTGTTATTCAGCGCGTTTATGCGGGCCGCAAGCATCCGGGCCTCTTCCGCACGCCTGTCCTTGGTTTTCCAGCGGGCCTGGTTTTTTGAGGCAGGGGTTTCGTCCTGGCCGTGCCCATTGTTCTCAATATTTTCCGGCTCCGGCATAAGGAGCAGTTCTATCTTTCCGCCGCCTTCACGCCTGGCCTCAAACGGGCAGTAATCCACCAGGCCGTTTTCATACTCCTGCGTTATAACTGTATCGTCTGCCTGCCCGGTAAAGAGGGACGGCGGCATCAGTTTCTCAAAGAGAGCGTTGGTAAAATCCACAATGCACGGAAGGCTGCGGTAGTTGTCCTTGACGGCATGGAACTCGTACTCCTGGCCAAGGAAGCCGGACAGCCGCTGCCTGGCCTTTTTCATAACGGAGACATCGGCCCCCCTGAACAGGTAAATGGACTGTTTGTCGTCGCCCACAAGGAATATCGTGGGCACCTTGCCCGCCTCGCGCTTAGGCCCCTGCCCGGAACGCCATTCCTCCGTAAGCTTGTCTATAATGCGCCATTGCAGGGTGCTGGTGTCCTGGAACTCGTCCACCAGTATATGGTCCGTGTGCTCATCAAAGCAGTACAGGATATTAAGCCAGTGCGGGCTTTTTGCTATGGCCTGCCATGCAAGTATCTCTATATCGGAGAAGTCTATCACCCTGGCAGCCTTCTTTTTGGCTTTGTAAATATCCAGGCACCTGGAGAAGGCGGCGGCAAGCTCATAGTCATCATTTTCACCGCTGGTGCGGAAATCCGGATTTTCCGAAAGCGCCATCTCGGAGAGCGGCCTTAATTTATACACCTCTTCCAGGTGGCCCAGGAACCCGTCCCAGCCCCTGATGCCGCGCTTCCGCATCAGCGTGGAAAGGGAAGACGGGCCGCATGTCTCATCCCTGGCCTCCTGCCGGAGCGCCTCGGAAACTGCCTCGCGCCAGAGGGCGGAGGCCCCGGCCTCGTCCGTTACGCTTACATCCGGGTCCACCCCCAGTTCCATTGAGAACCTCTTTAAAAGGCCAAGACAGAAGGAATGGATGGTGGATATCCTCATCACCGGCACCTTGGGCCTTATCCTGGCATATATCTCCGGGAATTCGGCCGCCAGTATTCTAAGTATCCTCTGCTTCATCTCGGAGGAGGCCTTTTCCGTGAAGGTGATCGCAACTATCCTTTCCACGTCGGAACCGGAAGCAAGCAGGCTGACATACCGCCTGGCCAGTTTTTCCGTCTTGCCAGACCCCGCAGGGGAAGAGATGATAAAGCTTTTGCCCGTGTCCAGGTAGTTCATATGATTTTCAAATCCGGTCCATCCGCCATACATGCACAATCTAAACCGCGCCCCGGGTTTATTATACTGGAAATGCGGCCCGGTTCTTCCAGCCATATATGCTCACGGAATATGCGGGGCTTTGGCATTCTGAAAATAGTTGCTGCTGGGCTTCGCTTACTCAGTTCAGCCTGCTTGTCTTTATTCGCGCGGAATTGAGCATAGAAAAGGGAATAAATATCCTGATGAGTTCTCAAGGTATTCAAAATCGAATTATGGATATTACGATCTGCATTTTTTAAGCTCGAAAAGGGGCTGGATAGATGTTGAAATATGGGGTGAAAGCCCGAAAGGGAATAGAAAAGCGTATGCCAGCCGAAGGAAATATAAAGAACAATTTAATTCCGGCAATTTTAATTTCTAATGAAATCGGCATAAAACCATCAAGAAAAACTCCGAGGAAATTCCGAGAATGTCTTACTTAATCCAGTGTCTCTTTCAACCAGAATATGTCAGCCAGGGGGCCTTGCAGCGGCGCAGACTTGAGGGCGAAGTCTGCTATGGAAAGTGGCCATATCAAGGAATTACGGTATCACCTGACACAAACTTCATGACCTATGTCATATTGACTATGTCATGTCTGTCCGGGTTAAAATGCCGCGTGTA
>JAJYLE010000021.1 GCA_021788025.1 Nitrospirota bacterium | reverse complement strand
GATCTTTTGCAAATCTTTACCTTTAAATATCCATGGCCGATTTGGCCTCCCTGCTGATTTTCAAAGAGCTCTGAGGGGCTGTTGTCCCTCCAAACAACGCCAATATAACATGGCCAAACATGACATTGTCCATAGGCTAAATGTCATGTTTTTTGGCTCCGGCGATGAATGTATGCGGAAAATCCTTGCAATTCAATGTGGAATGCTGGTACAAAACTTAATGACAGGGCTTGGTTATTAAAGGCGGTGATTGAACTGAACTTTAAACTATCTTTCAGGAGAACCCATGAATAAAAAAAGACTGTTTTCTTCAATATTTAAGTTCACTATTCTGGTCCAGATTGCCTTTGCGGTTATATCGTGCGCTCCCGGAGAATTCGTACCGTCGAATTCATTGGAAACGAAACCTCAAACCAGGTCCGCCTCAAACTCTCCGGAAATAAAAAAGACTGACGAAACGGGAGGCCCCACCGTCCTGAAACAGGAAGCCGCGAAGCATTGGCTTGACAGCCTGCCTGGGTTAATCAGGGACTGCTCTTCCCAATACAAGCAAGATTACGCTGCCAGGAAAGATTGCATCATACGGGGAATTAATAAGTAACGGCAGGGGCCATCCGGGTGGCAATGTTCAAATTGTAAAGGGCCGCGCTGTTTACCAGAAAAACATTGCCGCCACGGCCTTCAGCCCAGGCCGGATATTACGCACCGGCTTGCCTGTACCGCCCCGCGGTAATTAGCGCCGTATTATTTTTTAGTAAGCGTGCAGTCTGAAAACGTAAGATTCACGCCAAACGGGTTTCCGCCGTAAGTGCCGCTGAGGCTCAGGTCCTTCAGCAGCTGCAAGCCCTGGACCACCTGATAATCCATTGTTACATTGAGTTTGGTTGCCTCTGCCGGGTTGCCGGAAGTGTAATCGGCGGTATAGGCACTTAATATGTATCCGTCCGGGCTTGTTGTAAAGCTGGGCTGGATGGAGCTGTTGAACTGCGGTGTTGCAACTTTCAGATTGCTGATGGCAAAGTTCTGCCCCATATTTGTGGCAATGTCCGCCGTGCCTTCCTTATAGGTGAGCAGATACTGCTGCGGGCCCGCTGTTTCCAGTTTGTATTGGCTGTTTGCTTCAGGCAAAGGACGGTTCAGCATGAACAGCTTCCAGGTATCGAAGAAGCCCGATGTCATCTGCTCCATGCCCCCGTATATCTGCTCCAGGGCGGCATTCATCCGGTCCGTCTGTCCGGCAAGGTCGTTGTGGGTAAGCGTTACGCTGTCATCGGCGGCAACGCTGACTACGAAGTGGAGCTGGTTTAGTATGCCAACGGCCCTGCCGATGGCGCCGGGGGGCAGGCCCTGGTTCTGAAGCAGCAGCCCCCAGTCGGGCGTCATTGTGCATTGGAAGGTGGAAAGCCCCTGGCGGCGCAGGTCGTAATAGGATTTCCTTGCCTGGGTAAGCATTGCCTGCTGGTTGTCCACAGGCTGGGCCGACGCCTGGACTGCCGCGACAACAATGCAATAGATAAAGAGAGCGGCGAAAATGCTGAAAATAGTCGCTCTCTTCATGGGGTCCTCTTTCTGTGGGGGGATTTTTCTGATGATGTGTCTCGCTTTCCCAAAAAGCTGATGCGCCTATATTCTTTCCTGTTTGAACCAGGAAAGTCAAGAAAAGCGCTGCCTTAAATTAAGGGTAAAAGGCCGCCCGGATGTGCGGGACGCGCGCCGCGTATGATAAAATCCAGATACACTAAAAATTCCGGAACCAGGAGGCAGGCCATGGCCGATCAGGATTTAATGGGTTTCGACGTGCTGATGTCTGAAAAAAGGGTTTTTCAGCCCTCGCCGGAGTTCAGCCGCCGGGCCCATATAAAATGCATGGAAGAGTACAATGCCATTTACAAGCGTTCCATTGAGGACCCCGAAGGGTTCTGGGGCGAGATGGCGGAGGCGCGGCTCTCCTGGTTTAAAAAATGGGACAAGGTGCTGGAATACGATTTCGGTGAAAAGCCGTATATCAAATGGTTCACCGGCGGAAAGCTGAACGCCAGCTATAACTGCCTGGACAGGCACCTTGCCGGGCCTGAAAGGAACAAGGCCGCGCTTATATGGGAATCCGACGATGGCACGTTTAAAACATACACTTATCAGCAGCTTGCCGTTGAGGTGAACCGTTTTGCCAACGTGCTTAAAAAACAGGGCATCACCAGGGGCGATCGGGTAACCATTTACCTGCCCATGATACCGGAGCTGCCCATATCCATGCTGGCATGCGCCCGGATAGGGGCCATACACAGCGTGGTGTTCGGGGGCTTTTCGGCCCACTCCCTGAGCGACAGGATTAACGACTGCGGGGCCAAACTCCTTATAACCGCGGACCAGGGACTAAGGGGCGGAAGGAAAGTGGCGCTGAAGGCCAATTGCGACCATGCGCTGGAAGAGAGCCCTACGGTGCAGAAGATGATAGTGGTAAAGCGGACGGGCGGAGGCGTGGACATGACGCCCGGCCGGGACCTCTGGTGGGACGACGAGATGAGCGCCCCGGACATAAAGAATTTCTGCCAGCCTGAGGAGATGGACGCCGAGGACCCGCTTTTTATCCTTTACACGTCCGGTTCCACCGGGAAGCCCAAGGGCGTGCTGCATACAACAGGCGGCTATATGCTGTTTACCAACCTTACATTTGAATGGATATTCGACCATCACCCGGAGGACATCCACTTCTGTACGGCCGACATCGGCTGGGTGACCGGCCATAGCTATATCCTCTATGGCCCGCTTTCGGCAGGGGCCACATCACTTATGTTCGAAGGCATACCCAGCTATCCGGACCCCGGCAGGTTCTGGCAGATAGTTGACAAGCATAAGGTAAGCATTTTCTATACCGCCCCCACAGCCATAAGGGCGCTTATGCGTGAGGGCGAAAAATGGACGCAGGGGCACGACCTGTCTTCCCTGAGAGTTCTGGGGACGGTGGGGGAGCCTATAAACCCGGAGGCATGGATGTGGTATTTCAAAAACATAGGCAAGGGCAGGCTGCCTATTGTTGATACCTGGTGGCAGACAGAGACCGGCGGCATTCTTATAACCCCGCTGCCAGGGGCGATGGCGCTGAAGCCAGGCTCCGCGTGCAGGCCGTTTCCTGGGGTGGCCCCACTGGTGGTAAATGAAAAAGGCGATCCGGCCCACACAAACGAAGGCGGCTATCTGTGCATTACAAAACCCTGGCCCGGCATGCTCCGCGGCACCTATGGAGACCCTGAAAACAAGCGGCTTAAGGACGTGTATTTCAGCCGCTTCCCCGGAAAATATTTCTCTGGCGACGGCGCGCGCGTGGACGCGGACGGTGACTACTGGCTTATGGGCAGGGTGGATGACGTGATTAACGTTTCAGGCCACAGGATAGGGACCGCCGAGGTGGAATCCGCCCTTGTAAGCCATGAGGCTGTTGCCGAAGCTGCCGTTGTTGGCTATCCGCATGACATAAAAGGCGAGGGCATTTACAGCTATATTACCCTTAAGGAAGGGCTTGCCCCTTCTGAAGACCTTAAAAAAACGCTTGTCGGCCACGTGCGAAGCGCAATCGGCCCCATAGCCTCACCCGACAAGGTACAGTTTGCGCCGGGTTTGCCAAAAACCAGGAGCGGCAAGATAATGAGGCGCATTCTTAGAAAAATCGCCAGGGGCGACATAGAAGACCTTGGCGATACCTCCACGCTTGCGGACCCGTCGGTGGTGGACAGCCTGGTGAAAAACAGGCAGTAGCTGTACATGATGGGAATTGCTTCCGGTCCGCCCGTTACGCGGGCGCGTTAATCCGGCAGCGCGCATTTTTTATGCTTTGGAGAGTGCGCAGGCCGCGCGTTTATAACGTAACGCCTGAAACACTGGGCGCGAAATTGAGTTCCTGAAGCAGGCCGAGGGGTTTTTTCCTGAACTGGTCCTTGCTGATATCGGGTTGGCCGCCCCACAGCTTGTAGACTACCTTTCCGTCCTGCATGACAATGAGGGCATTAAACGACCATCCCCACGTCTTCGTGTGGCGCTTGAACTGTAAAAAATCCGCCAGGAAACTGCCGTAGCGCTTTGTATATGTTTCCACGGCGGCAACTTCGTACCCGGTGCACCGGTCCCTGGATTCCAGGCAGGTGCGCACGCTGGGGGCCAGGTCTCTCATTTTTATGGATGCATTGGGGATAAAAAACTTTATCAGGTCCACATATGTAACAAGTTTCATATTGGGGTTTGTATAAGGATCGAACCCAAGCTGTGAAAGTTCTTTCTTTGTGGTGCGCCCCGGCTCTATCTTGTCGAAGGCGGCCTTGGCCTGTCCGAAGCTGCTCCATGGCGAATGCGTAATGTCGGAGCCGGTTGGCAGCATGTGCGCGCAGCCCTGAAAAAAGAGCGCTGCCGCCAGAACCAGAAACATGTTTTTTAAAGTCATCGTTTAATATAACTTTATTTGCGCCGCTTGCCTAGATTGCGGGGCTTGCTTCCTTGACAATCTCTTTTGAGGGCTGATACAGTAAGTAAGCACTAACATTGATGGGGTATTCTGAAATCACCGTGAATGGCATATTTTAATGAAAATGGCTGCCGGCAAAAGCAAAGGCACAAAAGAAAAGCTGATTGAAGCGGGGCTGAAGCTCTTTTCCGAAAAGGGATACCTTGGCGCCTCAACCAAGGACATAGCGGCCAGGGCCGGGGTTGCCGAGCTTACATTATTCAGGCATTTTCCGAAAAAGGAAGACCTGTTTGAAGAGGTGGTGAACACCTATACGTTTCTGCCCGCGTTAAAGGGGCTTCTTCCGGAGATAAAGGAAATGGACTACCGCGAGGCCCTGCCGGTTATCGCGCGCAGGTTCTTAAGGCAGCTTTCAGACAGACGGGACCTTATCAGGATAATGCAGTCGGAATTCAGGCTTTATCCGGAACAGGTGAGGGAGATATACCATAACTGCATAGGCGAGGTATTCAGCACACTGGCCTCATACTTCAAAGGGTTGCAGGAAAAAGGGGTGCTCAGGCGCTTTAATGCCGAATACGCTGCAAGGGCCTTTCTGGGCATGTTCTTTTCGTATTTCAACTCCAGGGAATTCATTCTTCTGGAACCCCTGGACGAGGAGACTGTGATCTGCGAATATACGTCCCTGTTTGTAAACGGCACGCTGGCCGCTAAGGGGCTGGCCACTGGCGCCAGGGCCCAAATAAACAGCAGGCAGAAAAAGGCCTTTTAAATTCGATGCGTAAATTTATTGATAAGCTGTTTTTAGCGATTGTGGTATTTTCTCTTGTGCCTGCCATGGCGGCGTTTGCGGCCGGTATGCCTGATGTAGCGGCGGCGGGACTGGTTAACACTCCGGAAATAGCCGCCCCGGCTGCCGTGGCCAACACGCCTGGAGCGCTCTCGTTACCGGATGGCTTGAGGATGCTTTTTGCCCGTTCAAGGGACGTGGCCATAGCCGCGCAGCAGCAGATGGCCGCCGGTGCGGACGTTGGCATCGCGCGCTCGCCAATGCTGCCGCAGGTGAATTCATTCTTCTCGCATACGGAGCTTGCATACCAGCCCGAAGCGCTTTTTGGCAGCTTTGACGTGCCGGAGTCCCAAAGGGCCTACAACGAATTCAATGTGAGCATACATCAGCTGCTTTTCGATTTCTGGGGGGCGGCTTCCCGCGTTAAGGCCAGCAAATCCGCGCTGGAGGCCAGCAGGGAAGGGACCAGGAGGGCAAAGAACCTGGCGGCCTTCAGGTTTGTCTCAGGCTATCTGGACCTTTTGCAATCGCAGAAGATGGTGCTTGTGGCCCAGAGGGAACTGGCCCGGCTGCGCTCCCATCTGAGTGACGCCTCGGCACTTTATAACGGAGGCGTGATCACCAAAAACGACCTTCTTCAGGCCCAGGTGAAAATAGCCGACGTGCAGCAGAGGCTCTTGAATGCCCAAAACGTGAGCCAGGCGGCGGCATCCAGGCTGAACAGCATGCTTTCCCGTCCGCTGGACACCCCTGTAATTCCCGTGGAAGTTGGGCAGAGTGAGATTACAGCCGCCATGCCGGCGGACCTTAAAACCGTGTGGGGCGCTGCGCTGCGGCAGAGGCCGGAGATACTTGCTGAAGACAGTGTTTTAAAATCCCTCGGCTATGAGGAAAAGGCATATAAATCGCAGTATCTGCCCTCGCTTTCCATAAGCGGCGGGTACGATTACACTGAAAACAAATACATGGTCCACCAGGGCAACCTTTCGGCAGTGGCGCTCATAAGAATAAACCTTTCAAATGGAGGTGCAACGAAAGCGGAGATAAGGAAGCTGGAAAGCCGCAAGGCGGAACTGGTTGAGCAGAGGGACAAACTGGCCGACCAGATAGGCCTGGAAGCGGAAAATTACTTCCTTGACCTTTCGTCCTCCCGCCAGAACCTGGAGGCGGCAAAGGCCGCGCTGGGGCAGGCGCAGGAAAACGTGCGGATAAACAGGGTGAGGTACAAAGAGGGTGTTGGCACCGCAACCGAGGTGCTGGACTCCATTGCCCTTATGACCGTTGCTGAAAGCAATTATTACTCGGCTTTTTATGACCTGATGAGGGCCCAGGCGGGCGTCCTTTATTCCCAGGGAATCGATCTTACGGAGGTATACAAATAATGCAGGAAGACCGGGGGGCTGAAGGCCGCACGGGTATGGAAGGCAAGCCGGAGGAGGCGGGGACGGCCCGGCCGTCCGGCAATAGCCATAAAAAGAGGGCCGCCCTTGTAATCTTTATCATTCTGGCAATAGCGGCCGCGGTGGCGGCGTTCTTTTATGTCCAGTACAAGAAAACCCACATTTCAACTGATGACGCGTTCATCGATGGAAACGTGCATACAATCGCTCCGAAAGTGGCTGGCACGGTAAAGATGATTTATGTGAACGATAACCAGTTTGTGAATGCCGGCGACGTTCTGGTGGAACTGGACCCGGTGGACTACGATACGCGGGTGCAGCAGGCGCAGTCCGGGTTTGACGCGGAAAAGAAGAGGGCGGTTGCCGACGCCTCCGTTATCCAGACGGCCAGAAGGAAGCTTGCCGAGCAGGAGGCAGCGGTAGCGGCAGCGAGGGCGGAACTTGGCCTGCAGCAGGCAACCATGGACCAGGCGGCCAGGGACGCAAAGAGGGCTGCGGCGCTATACAGGCAGGAAGCGCTGCCCCGGGAGCGCTACGAGCAGGCAGGCACCGCATACGAGGTGGCCAAGGCGCGGGTGATGGCGGCGCGGGAGCAGTTAAGAAAGGCCCAGGCAGCCGTGCTTTCCCAGAAGGCGGTAGTCCGGCAGACTGAGGCCGCTTTGGACCTGCAGCACTCCGTAATAAACCAGCAGGGGGCGGCGCTGGACATTGCCATGCTCAACGCCGGGTATACGAGGATAGTGGCCCCTACGGCCGGGTTTGTAACAAAAAAATCGGTTGAAGTTGGCAATCAGGCGCAGCCGGGCCAGCCGTTGATGGCCATTGTGCCTTTGTCTGACGTTTGGGTTACCGCCAATTACAAGGAGACCCAGCTTGCTCATGTCAGGCCCGGCCAGAAAGTTGATATAGAGGTGGACGCCTATCCCGGCAAAAAATTCAGGGGATACGTCAACAGCATAATGTCCGGCACGGGGGCCAGCTTTTCACTTTTCCCTCCGGAAAACGCAACCGGCAATTACGTGAAAGTGGTGCAGCGCGTTCCGGTTAAGATCGTTTTTGCAAAAGGCGAAATCCCCGCGCAGGGAGGCAAGCTGAAGCTGGGGATGTCCGTGGTGCCCACTATACTGGTTAAATAAATTTTTTGCCCCGGCACCTCTTGCGGCTCTTAAAAAACGCAACGCTCCGCAGCTTGTTGCGCTTTAAACGCCCCGCCGGCTGGTGGCATAGAAAAAATTGAAAAACTCATCTGCCATAAATTCCTACGACCCGTCCCAGGATGTCAGCAAATGGCTTGTGGCCATTACCGTGATGCTGCCAACCCTTATCGAGATTATAGACACCTCTGTTGTAAACGTGTCTTTAAACCATATAAGAGGCAGCCTGTCGGCCGGAATAGACGAGGCCACGTGGACCATAACATCCTACCTGGTTTCAAACGCAATTATAATTCCGATGACCGGGTGGCTTTCAGCCATGTTCGGCAGGAAGCGTTACCTGGTGTTCTCGATTTCACTGTTTACCATAAGCTCTCTTTTGTGCGGGGCCGCATGGAGCCTGCCAAGCCTGGTGGTATTCAGGGTCCTTCAGGGGATTGGCGGGGGCGCTCTTCAACCGCTTTCACAATCCATACTGCTTGAGACTTTTCCAAGAAAGCAGCACGGCACGGCCATGGCGCTTTTTGGGGTTGGAATTATGTTTGGCCCTATTATCGGCCCGCTGCTTGGCGGCTGGATAACGGACAACTGGTCCTGGCACTGGATATTCTTCATAAACGTGCCAATAGGGGTGGTCTCCGTTATACTGGTTGCCCTGTTTATTCATGACCCGTATTACGTGAAGCGCCGCATAATGAAGATAGATTACGCCGGGCTTTCACTGCTTGCCCTGGGGCTTGGCTGCCTGCAGATAGTGCTGGACAAGGGGCAGAGGGACGACTGGTTTGCCTCGGGGCTTATATCAGCGCTTACGGTGGTTTCTGCGCTGTCTTTGATACTCTTTTTGATAAACGAATATTTTCTGGCCGAGCATCCGATTGTGAACCTGAAGGTGTTTAAAAATTACACGTTCACCTTCGGGAATGTAATAATGTTTTTCGCCTTCTTCAACCTGTTTGGCAGCATAGTCCTTTTGCCGGTGTTTGTGCAGAGAATGATGGGGTACACGGCCACGCTGGCAGGGCTTGTGCTTGGGCCAGGGGGTATCGCAACGCTGCTTGCCATGCCGGTTGCGGGCCGCCTGGTAAACAAGATAAACCCCAAATTTCTGCTTGGCGGCGGGATTATACTGGGGTCCTACGCCACATGGCTGATGAGCCGTTTTACACTGGACGCCAGCTTTTACACCATACTTGTGCCAAGAATAGTTTTAGGCTGCGGGATGGGGCTGTTGTTCATACCGCTTACCACTACCACCATGTCCGTGATTGCAAGGGAGGACATGGGCAATGCCACGGCGGTTTACAATCTGCTTAGAAATCTTGGAGGCAGCTTCGGCGTTGCCTTCGTGACTACGCTTGAGGCCAGGCGCGAGCAGATTCATCAGGCCTATCTTGTTGGCGACCTTACCCCATTCAGCCGCCAGTTCCAGATAGCGCGCAATTCAATCGCGCATGTCATAAGCCATCTTGGCCAGGCGCCCGCACCCGCGCTTACAAGCCGGGCGGCTTCCGGCTCAATATACATGGACCTCATGAAACAGGCCGCCATGCTGGCCTTCAACGATTCATTCCGGAGCCTCAGCTTTTTCATGCTGCTGATAGTGCCGCTTGTGTTCATGATGAAACGCGGCCGCACCGAAGCCCCGCCGGGCGCGCATTAGACCATATGAGAGATTCAGGCATACCGGCGGATGCCGCCGGAAAACGGAACAAGAAAGATTCCGGCCGGAATCAAACAAGAATAGCAATTAGGAGATTACATTTAAGTTTTTTTTCCTTTTTTTGTCGCGGGGCGGTGTTGGTCTGCGTTAGTCCTCGTCTCGCTTCAATAAAGTAAGGGCTGCGCCGCGCGGCTCACATGAATAACGCAAAAGGCCAATGCCGCGCCACAGGTCCGCCACGGCTCGCTCGGCCACTTCGCTTACCAACCGCCCCGCGGAAAAAAAGCACGACTTATTATAATTTTGGGATTCAGGAATATCGGGGTATGCCGCCACAGCGGACGTGATTTGAGGGGGCTTTTTAAGTCAGATCTTGAATTTCTGCAGTTCCGCTGAAAGATTGGATGCCTGCTCTTTTAACGAATTTACGGAACCGGCCATGTCCTTTACCGAGAGCACAAGGCTGTCTGCCATTCCGTTTACCTTCTGCATGTGCCCGGCAAGCTCCACGCTCATCTTTTGCTGGCGTTCCGTAAAGTGCGCAATCTGGACCGATTGCCCGGCCACGCTCTCGGCGGCCACGGATATCTGTACGCTGCCGCCCTTCTGGTCGTTTGCGGCGGACTTCACCTGGGCGGAAAGGTCCTTGATCCTTCCGGTCGCCTCAATGATAAGCTGGCTTCCCCTTGTCTGTTCCTGGAGCGCCCTGGATATCTTTTCCGTCTGTTCGGTCATGTTGCGGATGGTTTCGCTGATCTGCTTTACCACCACGGATTCTTCGGCGGTGGCCTTCCGGATTACCCTGGCCATTTCCGTTGAGGCGTTAGAGCTTTTCACTATGTTCTGGAGGGCATTGTGCACCTCCCTTACATGCGCCAGGCCAGTATTGACGGACTGTATCCCCTCGGCGGCCTTTTCGACGCTGGAACTGACCATCTCCTGCACCGACTTTATAAGCAGCGATATCTCCTTGGTTGAATGCGCGGTCCTTTCCGCCAGCCCTTTAATCTCGTTGGCCACAACGGCAAAACTGTCCCCGTAGCTTCCCGCCTGGGCAGCCAGAATGGCTGCGTTCAGCGCCAGCAGCCCGGTCTGGTCTGCAACCCCGTCAATTACCGTGACCACGGAGCCTATCTCTTCCGATTTCACGCCCAGGGCATTTACAGCCTCGGAAATGTCCGCAACGCTGTTTTTGATATTGTCTATGCCGCGAATGGCTGTTTCGGCGGTCTGCATGCCTCTTTGAGAGGCTGTCTGAAGCAGGCTTTCGGCAAGCGCGGCGGACTCAACGGCGCTTTTTTCTATGTCCTTGATAGTCACGTTCACCTCCTCCACGGAGGAGGCGATGGACTCGGAGGAACTGGAATGGGTCTCCAGGCCTTCGGATATCTGGTTGATCCCGGTTATCATCTGCTCTATTGAGGAGACGGTCTCGCTGGCCGCCGCATCGAAGACCTCGGCGCTTTCAGCGATGGTGGAGATAGCGCCGGTCAGCTGGGCTATTGAGGCGGAGGTTTCCTGCGAAGCCGTTGAAAGCCCCTCCGTGGCGGCGTACACAGTGGATGCGGATTCGTTCAACTCCATCAGGGTGTTGCCCGCCTCGGCCAAAGAGGACTTCTGATCTTCAACCCCGGCCACCACAACACGGGAGGACTCGTCCACCTGATGGGAAACTTCCGATATTATCCCGTTGATATTTTTTATCTTGCCAAGCATCTGCTTGAAACTGTCCGAGATCGTATTCAGGGAAGCGTTCAGTGAGGCTATCTCGTCATTTCCCCTGATGCCGGCCCTCACCGTAAGGTCCCCGGAGGCTATCTGGTGCGCTTTACTGTTAAGCAGGTCTATCCGCTTGATGACGATGCGGTTCAGAAGAAAAAGCAGCAGGGCCGCCGATAACGTCAGGCCCAGGGCCATCTGCAGCAGCGCTATGCGCGCGTCCTTCATCAGCCTTGCGTAGGACTTGTCGGTTGAAAGCCGGATAGTAACGTAGCCGGAGGGGGTGCCGGCTATTATTACAGGCTCGTTGACTTCTATAAAATGCTTGGCCGGTGTTTTTTTCTTCTGTTCCCTTACCGTTTTGCCGTCGGCGTCTTTTACCCGAACATAAAGCACATCGGGCTGTTTCATGGTTTTTTGCAGGATGGGGTCCAGAAGGGTATAGTCCAGTGACAGAAGGGCGAATTCGCTAAGGCCGCTTAGCAGCTGGGCCGTGCTGGTGGCCTTGTCCATGGCCTGTGTTTTTATCTCGCGGGACTGGTTCCAGAAGGAATACCCCGTGGTCATTATCATAATAAGCGCCATAAGGCTTATTACCACGGCGCTTATGCGCGTTCTGAGGCTGCTGGTCCATTTATTGTCCAGCAGGAATTTTCTGTTAGTCAGAAATTTTCGCATAGCTGTAAGTTGACAGGTTTATCCCGGCCTTTTTTATCATGTTGTAAAGGGCGCTGTAATCCCCGTCGCTTGCGGCCGTGAAGCCACTTGCGCCCATCCCCCTCAGCACGCCGCCGGCCCCGGGATCCGCGGACATTCCCAGAAGCGCAGCCTTCAGCCTGCCTGCGGTGGTTTTGTCTATATTGCCGTTTATCGCAAGTACGTTATCGGGGAAGCCCGGCGCGGTATTCATTACACGCAGTTCTCTGTTTACGGAAACGTTTTTGTAAGCCGTTGTTTTAAATACGCTGTCCTTGGCTGCGCCCATATCCGCCTGGCCACTCAGGACGGCCGATATTGCAGCCTGATGCGTGCCCGCCCAGAATATCTTTACGTCATTATCGATGTCTATGCCGAATTTTTTAAAATATATTCTCTGGGCCAGATAGCCTGTGGTGCTCAGGGGGTCCACAAGAGCAATGGTCCTGCCCTTCATCGAGGCCGGGCTGTTTATTCTGCTGTTATTCCTGACGAAGGTGAATGCGGTGCATTTGCCGCCGGTGGCGGGCCTTATCTGCCGTGCCAGCGCTTCTATTTTTGCGTGGCTGTGTGCCATGCAGTAATCAAACGCCCCCATGAATCCGGCGTCCAGGGCGCCGTCCCTGAGCTCTTCATACAGCGCGCCGTAGTTTGGCAGGAATTTGATGCCTACCCGGATGCCAAGTTTTTGGCCAAGATATCTTGCAAGGGGGGCATACCGGTTAACTTCCTGTTCGATGCCATACTCCGGGATTACGCCGATTATCAGTTTCCCCTGGGCGCAGAGCGCCTGGCGCCCGTGGGCAAGCAGCGCGACGACGGCAAATATAATGAGAAATTTCTTCACTTTCCCTCGCCCGCGCTTATAATAACAAATCTGTAAAATTCAAGCCACAGGGCTTGTGGTGAGCTCACGTCCGGTCAGTTTTCTATTGAAGCCGTTTTGCCCTTCAGGACATCCTCTATATATACCTTCTTTATGAATTCCACGACAAGGGCGGTCAGGGGAGTAGCGGCAATAACGCCAAGGATCCCGGCAAAAGAGCCCAGCAGCACCTGGGCGATAATGATAATACCCGGCGGCAGTTTGATCTGATGGCGCTGGATCAGGGGATATACCACATATCCATCCAGTGTATGGATGAAAAGATACAGGAATATTACATACACGGCGGTTGCCGGGCTGGTGAGCAGGGCGATAAGGAAGGCAGGAATGGCCGAAACTATCGCGCCCAGGTAAGGGACAAATGTTAAAAGCATTGCCAATATTCCCAGGCTTAACGCCAGCGGCACGCCTATGAAATGCAGGCCCAGGGCAGAGAGCGTGCCCACCAAAGCCATCTCGATGAGCGTTCCAACAAGCCACCTGCGGAGGGCTGTTCCCATCGAATTGAAAAGCTCCAGAATGCTGGCTCTCTTTCTTTCTGGAAACAGGCTGAATATCCCCTGTATATAAGCCTTCGGCTCAAACGACATGTAAACGGTAATAAAAAAGATCACAACCAGGTCTATGACGATGCCGGAAAGAGAGGACAGGAAAGCCTTGGCCCTTTCAATGGCGTTGCCGCCCAGCAGGGATTCCAGTTTCGGCGTCTTCCCGATGAATTTCCCGGCCGGGCCGGCCCCCAGCATGGAAGACACACGCGTCCAGGATTCTGAAAGCTTGCGGCCCATTTCGGATGCCTGTACTGCAATACTGGGTACTAGCAGTATGTAAATCAGAAAAAGCAATCCCGCAACCGAAAGGTAAATGATAAATACGGAAATTGTGTCCGGCAGCCGTAATGCTTTGCTTAAAAAACCGCTCATGCCCCGGATAAGGGTTGAAAAAAGAATGGCAAGGAATATAACAAGCAGAATGCGGACCGCAAACACCACAAACAGGGCAAACAGGGTACACCCAAGGGCGATCAGGACGGCAATAAGGGCCTTGCGCGCGAATGCTTTTTCCGCCGGTTTTGAATTTGCAGGCATATGTTTTTCCGGAGCCGTGCCTGGGCTTATATTGGCCCAATATGTTCCCTTGCAGGCGTTTTAAAAAGCGTTTTGATAATTAGAAGTTACCATTTGTTCCGCCCGCAGGCAATATCAATCCAGCCGCTTTAAAGCATGTTTTTCCCGGCAAACGAGAAATAACCGGATTTGCTGATTATGACGTGATCGGCCAGCTCAATCCTCAACAGCCTGCAAATGGTCTTTACGTTTAGCGTAAGCCGGATGTCCTCGGCGCTGGGTTCGAGCATTCCGGATGGATGATTGTGCACCAATGCTATGGCCGCCGCCCCGGCAAGCAGGGCGGACCTCACTATCTCCTGGGGGTAAACTGTTGCCTCGTCCGTTGTCCCGCGTGAGACCACGTCGTAAGCTATCAGATTTTTCTGAGCGTCAAGGAAAACCGCAATGAAGTTTTCCTTGGGCTCCCAGGCCAGCCTGCCGAAAATCCTGTAGATCGAGAGGCCGTTTAAAAGTTTTGCGCTGTAGGGGGCGGTCTTTTCACGGACAAAATAGCTCCTTATTCTGTTTACGTGATACTTAAGGTCAAGGCCTCCGGTATTGTCCTCTCCAAAGGCCTCTCTTATTGCATGGGCAAGCTCTTCAAAATCGTAAGGCTTGCAGATGAATTCAAACGGCATCCCGGCCGCGATCTTTCCGCTGCCGCCGGCGCCGCTTGAAAGTATTGCCTTTATACCGGGTTTTATCTGTTTGAAAATCTTGAGGACCTCTGTCCCTGGGATGCCAGGCAGGGCCATATCCAGTATGGCCATATCAATAAGGCCGGATTTTTCATGGAATATGTTCAGGGCCTCCTCTCCGCTGAAGGCTATAAAGGCTGTATAACCTAGTGTCTCTAGCAATTCCTTTACGGCCTCGGCCGCGTCGCGCTCGTCCTCCACAAGCAGAATGGTCTCGCAGCCGCCTTTCATCGCGCCCGGCTCCATTTTGTTGCAGGGGTCATCCGGCTGTCCAGGGAAAAAAGCCGTAACTGCGGATATGTTGCCCATAGAGTTTACCGCCTCCATCCAGCCGCCAAGGTCCTTAAGGGCCTGTTCAGCCAGGCGTAGCCTTTCGCTGTTGACGGTTCCGGCCATGCCGCCGCAGTCCCATGTAATAGTGAGCCTTACAAACTCGCTGACCACAGTGCGGATTTTAATAGACTCGGGTGGCAATACTATGTTTTCAAGGGTGACGGTTATAACCCGCGGGGCGCCGCCGTTATGGGCTGTGGAGATCTCCCTTGCGGCTATCAGCAGGCCCATTACCGCCTGCTGTATCTGTGAAGGAGCGCCCAATACCTTCCAGAGGCCGGGGGTGGCTTTCATGACAGTTTTTACCTTTGGATTTTCTATATTCAGCAGTTCCACCATTTTCCTGGCAAGCGCGCCGGTATCCATAAGCTCCGGCCTGTTCTTGCCCTGACTGGAGTACAGTATGTGTTGTACCATCTCCTTGCCGCGCCGGACCGCCGAGAGCGTCCTTTCGATATAGCCGCAGATATTTTCCGGCGATTTCATCTGGGCAACCTCCATGTTGCTGAGGATCACTGAAAATATGTTGTTGAACTCGTGCGCTAAACCGTCAACTGGCCATTCAAGCGGTTTCAGGGCCTGCCGGTGTTTGGACTTGAATGCCGCACTGCCATTGCCGCGATGGCGGACCCGCATTACACCCCCATATGCGGCCTGCTCCGGGTGTGCTATTGCGGGGTCTGCGGCTTCAAAAGGGATTCTTATGGTGGTGCTGCCGGATTTGTTTGGCATTATTAGTCCTCTGTATTTTTAATGAAATAACTTTGAATATTTAAACCGGAGGTGGGCTTTTTTAATTACCCCCTAAAAGGGGAGAGTGGAGAATTTATTGCATTTAAATTACCCCCAAAAAGGGGGTAGGCAAGTGGTAAACAACAGGAGGGAGTGGTCAGCTGATCATCTTCATTACCGCAGAAATGAGGGCGGCCTTGTTATTGACGCCGAACTTGTTGTAAAGGCTGTCCAGGTATTGCTTGGCGGTGGATTCCTTGATGCACAATGCCCCGGCTATCTCCTGGTTTTTTGTGCAGCCGCTTTCGATCATCAGCTTAAGGATATTCATCTCCCTGGGGGTTATCTTCCAGGGTTTTATCCTGTCCCAGTAAAAGACCTCGTGTGCGCTTTTTTCGAGGCCTTTTTTTACCGATGCCATAAGGTCTTCTATCTCAAACGGCTTTGTGAAGTAATCGAGCACCCCCTTGCGGATCGCCTCCACGGTGCTGTCGATGCTGGGGTAGGCGGTAATAATAATTACCGGCAGGCTGGGCATGGCCCTGAATATATAATCGATCAAATCCGGGCCGCCCCTGCCGCCCGGCATCATCAGGTCCGTGATAACAAGGTCTATTTTTCTGCTTTTCAATACCTCAATGGCCCCGTCAAGGGTTTTGGCCCCCGTCACGGCATAGCCGTGGCTGGAGAGGATGTAGGAGAGGTTTTTTCTGAGCACTTCTTCATCTTCGGCCATGAGGATATGGTATTGCATATTAAAAGGGCAGCTGCAATTCGGCGGAATGCCTGCCGGTTTTGCCGTTCATCCTAAGGCGCACCGCGCCTGAATATCTGTGCGCAAGCTGCTCGCAGATGTCCATCTCCAGCCCCTGGCATCTTTCAGCGGCCCCGGTGTCTTCTACACAAATGCTGATCTGCCGGCCGGGATTGCGGGTAATTATATAAAGTTCCTTTATTGCGGTCTTTTCCATTGCCTGCTCGGAATGCCTTACAAGGCCAAGCAGCATTTTCTTTAAATGCCCTTCATAGCACAGCAGGGGCGGAATTCCGGACTCAAGTTCCGTAAACACGGATATGCCGCTGCCGCATAGCTTTCTTTTTACTATATCCAGGACTTTTTCGATCTCCGAATTGACGTCCACCGGCTGCATGAAATTTTCATTAGGCCCGTAAACGTTCAGCAGGGCCTTTACTATGGAAGACATCCTGGCTATCTCGCGCGATATCTCTCTTATTTTTTCCCTGTGCCCATCCGGGTCCAGCCGCATGTTCCCAACTATATAGAAAGATGTCCTCAGGTTGGCAAGAGAACCGTTTATTTCCTGGGCAATCTCAGTGGCTATCATGCCCTTGGCCGCAAACTTTTCGGCCTCAACAAGCTTGCCCGAAATCTGGCGGGCTATCTCGGCCGCTATGGAGCTGTTCTTTCCTTTTGTGCGCATCGAGGCCACCGCAATAAACCCCCGCCTCCTGGCGATATCCGTCTTGATCAGCGCATGCAAAAAGTCTCGTCCGGTTGTTAATTCTAACTTTCATTCCGGATTTAGGGCAATGGGTTTTTTACGGGTGGTTTTTTTAAACAAAATGCAAATCCGCCCTTTAAACATGGCGTGCTTTTGGGGTATCCTAAAAAGACAACTTTTGGAGGTAATTAAACTGGCCGGCAAATATGTTGCTGAAGAAACAGAGCTTAAATGGCAGGGCCGCTGGGCCGGGCAGGGCAGTTTTAAATGCCTGGCGGACGACCCGCGCCCTAAATTCTACTGCCTGGAGATGTTTCCATATCCCTCCGGCAGGATACACATGGGGCACGTCCGCAACTACGCCATCGGAGACGTGATAGCCCGCTACAAGAGGATGCGTGGGTTTAGCGTCCTTCATCCCATGGGATGGGACTCTTTTGGCCTTCCCGCTGAAAACGCGGCCATAAAACAGGGCGCGCACCCCGCCCAATGGACCAGCGAGAACATAGCCTACATGAGAAAACAGCTTGCCAGGCTGGGATTGTCATACGACTGGTCCAGGGAAGTGACCACCTGCCTGCCGGAATATTACAGGTGGAACCAGTGGTTTTTCATAAAGATGTTTGAGCGGGGGGTAGCGTACAGGAAGTCTTCTTTCGTCAACTGGTGCCCATCCTGTCTTACAGTGCTGGCTAATGAGCAGGTGATAGACGGCATGTGCTGGAGGTGCGACAGCCAGGTTGTCCAGAAGGAACTGGAGCAATGGTTTTTGAGGATCACCCAGTATCAGGACGAACTGCTGAAAGACCTTGAAACCCTGAAGGGCTGGCCGGAGAACGTCACCCTCATGCAGAAAAACTGGATAGGCAGAAGCGAGGGTGTGGAGGCGCGCTTCCGGGTTGACGGCACAGGTGATGAAATAGTTATTTTTACAACCAGGGCGGACACGCTCTTCGGGGCGGAGTTCGTTTGCATTGCACCCGGCCATCATGTTGCTGAAACATTCCAGATGGACGCCGGAGCGCTGAATCAGGTGAAAGAGCGCTATGGTAAATTGGATGAAAAGCACGGTCTTTTCACCGGCCGCTATGCCGTGAACCCGGTAAACGGCAAGAAAATACCCATATACATAGCCAATTTCGTCCTGATGGAATACGGCACCGGCGCAATCATGTCCGTTCCGGCGCACGACCAGAGGGACTACGAGTTTGCAGCCAAGTACGGCCTTCCGGTTAAAACGGTTGTGGTGTCCGCGGACGGCCCTGCCGCGCCGGAAGGAAAGGCATTTGAAGAAGACGGTATGCTGGTGGACTCGGGCGAGTTTACAGGGCTTAAAAGCGCGGATGCCCGCAATAAGATAGCGGCCTGGCTGCAGCAGAAAGGGCTTGGCCGGAAGGTGGTGAATTACAGGCTGAGGGACTGGGGAATTTCCCGCCAGCGGTACTGGGGCACGCCCATCCCGGTGAT
This sequence comes from Nitrospirota bacterium, assembly GCA_021788025.1. Taxonomy (GTDB): domain Bacteria; phylum Nitrospirota; class Thermodesulfovibrionia; order Thermodesulfovibrionales; family JdFR-88; genus JAKAKS01. The sequence goes on along the minus strand of JAJYLE010000021.1, from coordinate 4,354 downwards.
ATATTGCCCTGGCTGCGGAGCGGTGGCCGTCCCGGAAGATCAATTGCCGGTGCGGCTTCCAACGGACGTGAAGTTTACGGGCAAGGGGGGATCGCCCCTGGCCGAATCGCCATCTTTCGTGAATACATCCTGTCCCAAATGCGGCGGGCCCGCGCGCCGGGAGACCGACACGATGGACACCTTTATGGACTCATCGTGGTATTACGTAAGGTATTGCTCCACCAAAGACGAATATGCACTGGATAAAAACAACATAAAACGCTTCATGCCCGTGGACCAGTATGTGGGCGGCGTGGAGCACGCGGTTTTGCATCTCCTGTATTCAAGATTTTTTATGAGGATTATCAGGGACCTGGGCATATCGGATGTTTCAGAGCCGTTTTCAAGCCTGCTTACCCAGGGGATGGTGTGCATGGAGACGCTCAAGTGCCCGGAGCACGGATGGCTTTACCCGTCCGAAGCCAAAGGCGGCGTTTGCGCCCACTGCGGTAAACCGGTGGAGAAGGGCAGAACGGAGAAGATGTCCAAGTCCAAACGCAATATCGTGGACCCGGACCACCTCATATCCAATTACGGGGCGGACACGGCAAGGCTTTTCTCACTTTTCGCGGCCCCGCCGGAGAAAGACCTTGAGTGGTCCGAAAAAGGGGTGGACGGCTCTTACAGGTTCATTCAAAGATTGTGGAATCTTGTTTTCTCCAATATTGAAAAGCTGAATTCGGTGAAAGGTTTTTCACCGGAAGCGATAACCCCGGTTGTGCGGAAGACCCACCAGACCATAATGCGCGTGACCAGGGACATTGAAAGGGACTACCACTTCAACACCGCCATAGCCGCCATGATGGAGCTTGTAAACGCGATACAGGCGGAGTTTGCCTCCGGCAAAGAGGATTTGAAGGACGTCCGGTTTGCCCTTGAAAAAACCCTTCTTCTTTTAAGCCCGTTTTGCCCTCATGCCGCCAGCGAGCTTTGGGAGGCGCTGGGCAACGGCGATATCCAGACACAGAAATGGCCGGAATATGATGCGGAAGCCGCCAAAGAGGAAGAGATAGAGCTGGTAATACAGATAAACGGCAAGGTGCGGTCCAAGATAATGGTTGCGGCCGGGACGCCGGATGAGAAGCTGAAGGAACTGGCGCTGGCGGACAGCAAGACGGCCGAGGCCACGGCGGGCAAGGGGATTAAAAATGTATTTGTGGTGCGCGGCAGGCTTGTGAATATTGTGGTTAAGTAGAGAAAGCGGACCTGTTATGTCATACCGGCGAAAGCCCGTATCCAGTGGCTTTGGTTTTATTGTGTCTTGTTTGCGGCATTCGCCGGTTCGGTTAGATATTTTAGCAAGTTTTTCCTTTTTTGCGGGTGGTGTTCGTCTCCGCTCGGGCCGCGGCTCACGTTTTTACCGGCTTCAAGGTGCATGCCCGCGCCAGAGCCGTTTTCAACAGTACGCTTTCAGACGTACGCACGCGCGGCCCACTTCGCGAAACCGCCCGCTTCCCCGGGTACGTCAAAAGCTCAATTTCTAAATGCTTTATACAAACAAAAGGGCGGAAGGGCGGGTAATAATTCCTCTTCTTTCCTTGACGGCCAAAAACCTGCGTGATAGCTTAGTTTCATGCCGTATGAGCAGATAGAAGTCACGGGAGACGCCGGGATAAAGGCATGCGGGGCCACGGTAGAAGAGGCATTTGCGGCGGCAGCCGAAGGCTTTTACAGCCTGCTTACGGATACTGAAAAAATAAGGAAAGAAAAAACGATTGAAGTAAAGGCCAAAGGGGACAATCCCGAATCCCTGCTGGTTAATTTCCTGAACGAGCTTGTTTTTATTTTTGACACAAAGGGAATGTTAGGAAAGAAAGTGGCTGTTTCAAGCCTGGGCAATGGGGCGATTGCCGCCACAATCTCCGGTGAGGAGTTTGACCCGGAAAGGCACCCCAGGGGGCTTCTGGTAAAGGCCGCCACCTATCACAATCTGAAAGTGGAAAGCAAAAATGGCCAGTGGGAATTAGAGGTCATTTTTGACATTTAGCAGGTGACATCATCATGGCTGTTCAAACAACATTTCGCAGGATAGACAGTTGCAGGGTGGAACTGCCGGAGAGCTACAAGCCGGGCATGCGCGTAAAGGGCGTAATCTATGTGGATGAAATACTGGAATCCGGGCTGGACCAGAAATGCCTGGACCAGGTTGCCAATGTGGCCAGCCTGCCGGGCATTGTGGGCGCGTCGCTGGCCATGCCGGACATCCACATGGGATACGGTTTTGTTATCGGAGGCGTGGCCGCCTTCAGCATGGACGAGGGCGTTATCTCGCCGGGCGGAGTAGGATACGACATCAACTGCGGCGTGCGCCTTCTGGCAAGCAATCTAAGAAGGCACGAGGCCGCGGCCAAAATAAAAGAGGTAGCGGCTGCCATATACCGTGAGGTGCCTGCTGGCGTGGGCTCAAAGGGCAAGCTCCGGCTGCTTCATGACGACTTCAACGAGCTGCTTAAAAAAGGGGCGCGCTGGGCGGTGGAGCGCGGAATGGGAACCCCGGATGACCTGGAAAGGACAGAGTCCGGCGGGGCCATCGAAGGCGCGGAACCCGCGCTTATAAGTGAAAAGGCATATGAGCGCGGCCGCACCCAGCTTGGCTCGCTTGGCAGCGGAAACCACTTCCTCGAAATCCAGTATGTAGACCAGATTTACGAGGATGAAGCGGCGGCGGCGATGGGGCTTTTTGAAGGGCAGGTTACAGTGATGATACACACCGGCTCCAGGGGATTCGGGCACCAGGTGTGCACGGACTACCTGGAGGAGATGGCAACGGCGGTGCGCAAATATGGCATATCACTTCCCGACAGGGAACTGGCCTGCGCGCCGGTAAATTCGCCGGAGGCCAGAAGCTATCTTGCCGCGATGCGCGGGGCCGCAAATTTCGCATGGGCAAACAGGCAATGCATAATGCACTGGACAAGAGAGGCATTTATTGAGGCGATGGGTATATCGCCGCGCGAGCTTGGCATGCGGCTTGTGTACGACGTTGCGCACAACGTGGCAAAAATAGAGGAGCATACGGTAAACGGGATAAAGACACGGCTTGCCGTTCACAGGAAAGGCGCAACCCGCGCGTTTCCGCCTGGGCATCCGGAACTGCCGCAGATATACAGAAAAACAGGGCAGCCGGTGCTTATACCCGGAGACATGGGAAGGGTTTCATTTGTGCTGGCGGGCAATGAAAAGGCCATGCATGAGACCTGGGGGTCTACCTGCCACGGCGCCGGAAGGATGCTTTCCAGGCACGAGGCCATAAGAAGGGCAAGGGGACGGTCCATTTACCGCGAACTTGAAGACAAGGGGATCGTGGTAATGTCTGCTGGCCGGGAAACACTGGCCGAGGAGATGTCCGAGGCCTATAAGGACGTGACAAACGTGGTGGACGTGGTGGACAAGGCCGGAATATCCAGAAAGGTTGCCAGGCTAAGGCCGATGGCCGTGGTTAAAGGCTGATGGCGTTTCCGGTGAAAGGTGTTTCACGGCATCGTCAAGGAATGCCTTGATGTACGGGCTTGAAAAGGCGGCCTCGTTGATTTCCAGTATAACAGCATCTTTATCGAAAAAATCGCGCTGCCAGTCAATATATTGCGTCCTGTGATCTATGTCCCGCGCTCTAAATGCGGTTTCCCGCGCAATGTCCTGGGGGAACGTCCACAGGTCGCGCCTGTAATAATAATAAAAGTCCATCGAGCTGAAACTGTGGGCAAGGTTCAGGAGCACAAGGACGATATGGCTGAAGCTGTCGCCGACCATGGCAATGCTGCACCTGGATATTTTTCCACCCGGCAGGACCGTTTTGAAATCCGGATAAGGGACTTTGTAATTATAAGGGGGCATCGCAAGGTTCAGCCCGTCGGCCAGGTCCCGGTCGGACCCGTCGCCATCTTCCGGCCTGCTGCTCACTCTTATGCCATCCCATGAGATATTGGCAAGGTGCATCCCTTTGAGCCGTCCAACCTCATTTACCAGTGCGCGCACGGTGTAAGACGCCCCAAGATAATTCCAGTGGGTCCCCCCACGGCAGAACAGAGGCAATGGAATCCCCTTTTTTGCGTTAAGGGTGATTCTGGCCCCGTCCACATAATCAATCCCGTACCGCCTGAACAGGGCGGTCATTATATCGTAATCCCTTTGCGCCCCGGTCCTCCTTTGCATGAATTTGTCCGGAATATACTCCGGATAAACCGATGCCTTGCTGGGGGATATCAGCACAAGAAAGGACACCCCGCGCTTTTTACAAAGAGACTTTACAAGGACGATCTGCTTTGCGAGGATAGTGGCCTTGACCAGGACCATGGCCGGCGTGAAGTTGCAATCG
>JAJYLE010000178.1 GCA_021788025.1 Nitrospirota bacterium | reverse complement strand
CCCAGCGCCATTAATTCGCGTGCATCAGCCGGAGCCTCCGCCATTATTCCCCGCCCTGCCCCAGCGGACACTATAATCGGGGTACGTATAAGCCGGTACAATTTAACGGCGGCCAGCAGACGGGTTTTGGTGTCTTCACTGGGCCCATTGCCAGCCATCCCTGCGCCAAGCACGATTATCACGTCCCCATGCGGCTGCGCCGGTATGGCAAGCCCTTTTTCAAGCCCTCTCATGAGCGCGTCCGAAACCGGCGTTATGGACATGGCCCATATCAAAAGCCCGATGAAGATATTGAACACCCCTGCCTTGGTTTTTTTGGATATCAAAAGCCCGGAGATAATCAGGATAACAACGAATATCCCAGGCGGCACCAGAAAAGGCTCGATGGCTTTTTTGATAACAAATAGCATGGTCTCAAATAGAATATCAAAAATTGGCAATTCCGGCATTTGAGATGATCGTTTGCCGCAGCCGTCTGCAAAAAACCTCCCTCCATACCACGCCGCCCCATGACATTGTCAATATGAAGCACGTCATATGGACGATGTCATGCCCGGGCATGATAACGTGACTGCGGAGTGCTGACAAAAGGAGGTGCTTGAGAGATGAAATCCGCGAAACCGGAGGGCTTGAAGATCGGGAGTTTGGAAAAACTTGTCCTGGCTATGTGCCTGAGCAGCCTTGACAAGAAAACCCCACAAAAAATCCGCGGAAAAAAGAAAAGCGGCTCTGCGGCGTCCGCCGGTATGCCTGAATCTTAAATAGCCGGGTTTTACTTTTTCGCGGGGCGGTGTTCGTCTGCGTTAGGGCCGCGTCTCATGTTATACAAGCCTTGCTGCGGCGGGCTTGGCGGCTATCCTGCCGTCCACCATATTGACGATGTGGCCGCATTTTTCAGCCAGGCCCATATCGTGCGTGGCAATCACAAAAGTTATGCCCAGTTTCTTGTTAAGCGACAGAAGCAGGTCGAAAAGCTCCCTGCCGGTGCCTGCGTCCAGGTTGCCGGTAGGTTCGTCGGCAAGGATTACCGCAGGGCTCATGAAGAGGGCGCGGGCCACGGCCACCCTCTGCTGCTCCCCGCCGGAGAGTTCTCCCGGCCTGTGATACAGCCTCCTGGCCAGCCCAAGCTCGCCAAGCAGCCCGGCGGCCCTTTTTTTAAGCTCCGCTTTGGAAGCGTCCCCGGCAAGCAGCCCCGGCATGATCACGTTCTCGATGGCCGAAAATTCCGGAAGCAGGTGATGGAACTGGAAGACAAAACCTATCTTTTTGTTCCTGAATGAGACCAGCCCGGCCTCGGAGAGCCCGAAAATATCCACCCCATCGTAAAGCACCGTTCCGGAGGTGGGCCTGTCCAGCGCGCCCATAACGTGCAAAAGGGTGCTCTTGCCAACGCCCGAAGCGCCCATCAGGGCTATCATCTGCCCCTCTTTGATGGCAAGGTCTATCCCCTTCAGCACCGGCAGGTCCCCTGAAGGATGGGAAAATTTTTTATGCAGTCCTTTTATTTCTATCACTGGCGTTAATTGAACCGCTTCTGGTTGGCCGGATTGGATTCAGGATCCACATCATTTGCGATGCGGTTAAAATCCTTTATGGAACCCTGGGCCGCCGCCCGCGCGGCAAGCGCGGAATTCTCTATTGAGCCTGCCTGCCGCAGCATGTTATAGCTTTGGCCAGTGTAACCTGCGACGGCCTGCCGGGCCTTATTGCCGCCAGAAAAAGCATGGACAACGATATAGACCACCACAATGAAAACAACCAGGAAAAGAAGCTTCTTGATCATGCCTGTTACCTCCGTGCGCAGGCGCTTAAAGCCCCTGTGACACCTTTTTTATCTCTTCCAGTTTTTTCATGGCCCTGCCGGAATCCACAGCCTCTGCGGCAATGCGATAGCCGTCCATAAGCGTCTGCGCCTTCTGCGCTATAAGCAGCGCCGCGGCTGTGTTTATAAGCACGATGTCACGCTTGGGGCCGGGCCCGCTTTTAAGTATCTCAAGGGCTATCTTCGCGTTCTGCTCCTTACTGCCGCCCTGCACATCCCTGATGTCCGCCCTTTGAAGCCCGAAGTCCTCGGGGGCTATTATGAAGTCCTCAACCTTGCCATTTGCAAACCGCGAAACCTTCGTGCCGTCGCAGATGGATATTTCGTCCAGCCCGTCTTCGCCATGCACCACCATGGCGTCCTGGCGCCAAGCCTGCCCAGCACCGCGGCAAGCGGCCCGGTAAGCTTCCCGGCAAACACGCCCATCAACTGCCGCCTGGCCCCGGCCGGGTTTGTAAGCGGCCCAAGGATGTTGAATATGGTCCTGAAGCCAAGTTCCCTGCGCGGCTCCACGGCGTATTTCATGGCCGGGTGGAATATCGGCGCATACAGGAAGCCGAAATTAGTCTCGAAAAGGGATTTTTCCACCTTGTCCGGAGGCAGGTCAATCTTTACCCCAAGCGCTTCAAGGATGTCCGCGCTGCCCGTGGCACTGGAAACCGAACGGTTGCCGTGCTTGGCCACCGGAACACCGCAAGCTGCAACCACCAGCGCCGCTATGGTGGACACGTTGAACGTGCCCGACATGTCGCCGCCCGTGCCGCAGGTGTCCAGCGTGCCTTCGGGGGCCTTGATGGATATGGCCTTTTTCCTCATGGCCCTGGCCGCGCCGGTTATCTCATCCACTGTTTCGCCCTTCATCCTCAGGCCCGCAAGGAATGCCCCTATCTGGGCGGGCGAAATCTTGCCGTCCATTATCTCTTCCATGCACGCGGCCATCTCGGCCTCGGACATGTCCACGTTGGTTGTAAGCATGCCAAGAGCTTCTTTTATCATTTTCTTCCGGCCCTCCCTGGTTTCATCCCGGAGCGCGTCACGACTTCCGGGAAGAGGAAACACCCCATTTGAGAAAGTTTCTGAGCAGGTCTTTGCCAGACTCCGTCAGGATGGACTCCGGGTGGAACTGAACGCCTTCCACCTGAAATTGCTTGTGCCGAACGCCCATTATCTCTCCCTCGTCTGTCCAGGACGTTATTTCCAGGCATTCCGGCATCGTCTCCCTTTTAATGACCAGTGAATGGTACCTTGTGGCCGTAAACGGGTTTGGAAGCCCCTCGTAAACCCCTTTGCCGTCGTGATGTATAAGCGATGTTTTGCCATGCATCAGCCGGGGCGCCCTGATAATGTCGCCCCCGAAGGCCGCACCTATGGACTGGTGCCCAAGGCATACGCCCAGTATCGGGATTTTCCCGGCGAATTCCCTTATCGCGGGCACGGAAATGCCGGCCTCGTTTGGGGTGCACGGGCCGGGTGAAACAACTATCAGGGCCGGGGCAAGCTCCCTTATGCCATCTATGGTAATCTTGTCGTTCCTGAAAACCCGGACATCCGCGCCAAGCTCGCCCAGGTATTGAACCAGATTGTATGTAAAAGAGTCGTAGTTGTCCAGCATCAAAAGCATGGGATATGTTTACCTTTTTGGGGGCTGCTGCCCGCCAGAAAAACTTTTTTCCGCCGCCTTTACGGCTTCCATCATGGCCATGGCCTTGTTCACGGTTTCCTTGTACTCCAGTTCCGGCACGGAATCCGCCACCAGGCCCGCGCCTGCCTGAACATATACCGCCCCTTCTTTTATTATAAGCGTTCTTATGGTTATGCACGTATCCAGGTTGCCCGAATAGCTGAGATACCCCACTGCCCCGGCATATGGGCCGCGCCGCACAGGCTCCAGCTCCTCGATTATCTCCATCGCCCGCACCTTTGGCGCCCCCGTAACCGTGCCGGCCGGGAATGCGGCCCGCAGCACGTCCATGCCGGAAAGCCCTTCACGGAGCGTGCCCGTTACGGTGGACACCATGTGCATCACATGGCTGTACCGCTCGGTGGTCATTATCTGCGCCGGTTTCACGGAGCCGGTTGCCGATACCCGGCCAATATCGTTTCTGCCCAGGTCCAAAAGCATTACATGCTCGGCTATCTCCTTGGGGTCCGCCTTCATCTCGGCCTCCAGGGCCTTGTCCTCGGCCTCGTCACGGCCACGCCGCCGCGTGCCGGCTATCGGACGGACCGTTATTTCCGGGCCTTCCAGCCGGACAAGAATCTCCGGAGAGGAGCCGACAAGCTTTGCGTCACCCGAGTCCAGATAATACATGTACGGAGATGGGTTTATTACCCTCAATGCCCTGTAAATATCGAACGGGTCCGCCTGGGTCTTTTTTTCGAAACGCTGGGAAAGGACCACTTGCAATATGTCCCCCGCCTTTATATATTCCTTGGCCTTATCCACTGCGTCCATAAACTCTCCCTTTTTGCCAAAGGAAGAGGTGAATTCGTTTCCGGAAAGGGCGCTGCCGGATTTCATGGCGGGGTTGCGCCGCGGAATGGATATCGCCGCCGGGACCGGGCCTTCAGCATCCGGCGCCAGCAATCTTTGTATTATCCCGTTTATCTTCAACACCGCATCGTCGTAAGCCTTGCCGGCATCCGCGCCATCAGACATATGCACGTTTACAAGCACCTTTACCCCCTGCGTAAGATTATCAAACACAAGGAGCGTGTCGGCCAGCATCAGAAACATGTCTGGCAATGCATCGGTGCCCGATGGGCGCCTGGCGGAAGAAGGCAGCTTCTCCATGAAACGGACCA
>JAJYLE010000020.1 GCA_021788025.1 Nitrospirota bacterium | reverse complement strand
GACCTTACCAATGCCGTTCAAACAATGTATGGGTTACAAGCTCGGATGGGTATAATTACACCCCGGTAGTCGAAAAAACACCCGTAACAATTTACCCCGGATGGGGCGATGGCGAAGGCGGCTATTGGGAGCCCGGGACGTCCAATATAGTGAACTGGTGGGACGGGGCGATAATAGAACTTAATACTGCAAGCTGCGGCGCCGGATCTCCGTATATCACATATTTCGATACATATAGCGGGTCGGGCAGCTCGCTCAGCAGCCCAGGTCCAATCGCCGTAGACAAGTCCGGCAATCTCTGGGTAGTCGCATTGGGAGGCGGGTTCCCCAACTATGGGCAGTGGTTCAGCGTAAACACTGCGGAATTCAGTTCTTCAACGGGAAATCTCATCCCTCTGCCAAGCGGGGTCCCTGATCCCGGGCTGCAGAACTTCAACTCACTCGCCGCAGACCCTGCCGGCAATATATGGGCCTATGCGGGATTATCTGCACCAGCCAACTATACGGGCACACCGAATCTCAGCGAAATAGAACCGGGCGGACCGGTTTCAAATTATACGGTACAATCCTCGGGAAGTTTAAACAATGACGCACTGGTCCCTTACAACGGATCTCCTGTGGCCGTTGATCCTTCAGGCAACATCTGGATAGTGAGCACGCCATACGCATACTCGCCCACTATTTCTTCTTCAACTGTTTATGAATATGCTCCGAACGGCTCCCTGAAAAACAAGTATATTCTGGGCGTTACCGTACCCGGATTTTTTGTTTCGCAGGCGCCGGGGCAGATAGCATTCGATCCTTCAGGCAACGCCTGGGTGATAGGAAAGAACTCCAGCGGCGCTGAAGGCGTTATCGTAATAAACCCGCAATCAGCGGGGGGCCAGCAGGCCTTTTTCCAAGTGCCTGATCCCATCGCCATCACAAGCGGAAGTTATAGCTTGACCCCTCCAACCGTAAGCTCTGTAAGCCCGGCAAACAACGCAACCGGCGTAAGCACATCCTCGTCCGTTACGGCAACATTTAGCGAGGCAATGAATCCTTCGACGATCAATTCGTCAACATTCACCCTTACAGGCCCCAACGGTACACAGGTGGCAGGAACAGTGATTTATAATGCCACTGCCAATACCGCTACCTTTACCCCGTCATTCCCGCTTAGCACCGGGACATCGTACACAGCCACTGTAACAACGGGGGCCTACGGCGCCAACAATCTGGCGTTTAAAAGCGCCTATTCGTGGAGTTTCACCACAACCGCGCCCGCCTCAGGCGGCACTAACACATTTACGATAGGCACTCGCCCCGTGGGGATAGCCATAGACGCCTCCGGCAATATCTGGGTGGCAAACAGCGGAGACGGCACGGTGGAAGAATTGAATTCCTCCGGCAGCGTAATAGGCACATTCACCAGCAATATAAGCGGGCCGGGGTACATAGCCATAGACGCCTCCGGCAACGTCTGGGTAACAGGCAATAACACCTTCATAACCGAGTTATTAAAAAGTTCGGGCTATACGACAAGCTCAACGTTTAATATGGCCGCACCCGACATGGCAGGCCCGGCGCGTATAGCCATAGACGCCTCCGGCAATGTCTGGACAGCAAACACTTATAGCGGCAGCACCTCACTGTACGAATTCCTGGCGCCAAATTACACAACATCCAACACGTTCTCTGCCGGTATTCCAGGTGGAGGTATTATGACCGGCCTGGCAATTGACGGTTACGGCAATGTGTGGTCTGGCTCTAATAATTACGGCTACGGCGAGGTAACCGAATTATTGAGCTCCAGCTCATACGGTTCAAGTAACGGGTTTTCCAACTCAAGCATTACAGGCCCGGAGGACATAGCGATTGACGCCTCCGGCAATGCATGGGTACCAAATAATCCAGATACTGGCATGGCCAGCACTGTAGTAAAATTAACCGCGCCGTCAACTTACTCCTCGCCATATACTGCAGGCATAGCCCCTGAAGGCGTGGCGATAGACCACTCCGGCAATATCTGGGTGGCAAACAACGGCAGCAATACGGTGGAAGAACTGGATCAGTCCGGCAATATCGTTAAAACGTACTCCGTAGGCACAAACCCCACAGATATAGCCATCGACGCCTCCGGCGATGTGTGGGTAACCAATTACGGAGACGGCACGGTGTCGGAGCTGGTGGGGGTTGCAACGGGTCCCCAGTTCTTCCCGTATAGCGGGCCGCAATTCCCCTAAAGTGAAAAGCTGGTACTCCGGCGGGGGGCGGCGCCAGCCGCCCCCTGTACTTCAAAAAACCGGGGAAGCCATGAGCCTGATCTAAAGGCGGGGAATTGCCGGGCTGGAGGGGCGGCTATAATTCCAGCTCTTTTTTAATCCAGCTTTCCACTTCTCCGTTTATGGGATACATCCCCATCACGTCCTGGCCCGCGCCCTCTTTAACCGCCTTCTCAAGCATGGCCTGCGGGGCATCGGTAATTTCCGCAATGGTTTTTGTGGTTAAGTTATACGTTTTAAGCAGCATCAGGATTGGGGCGGGCAAGCCCTGCATGTGCTCGATATAAAAAGAAAAACCCTGAGTCTCCTTGCAGGCGTCCACATTGCCGCCGGGGGCCACGAACCTGGGCTTCATTATAATTTTGGGGGTAACGTCAAACCGGACGTTCCGCGCAAAAACACCGTTTCCTTTAAGCCGTTTTATCTCGATTTCAAGCATGGCGTCAATCCCCCCGGCCCGGCGGCGCTCAGGCGTTTCCCGACTGGCCGGTCTCTTCCTTGAATTTCTCTATCGCGGCAAGCTCCACGTCGGCAAGCATCTCCTGCCTGGCCTTCATGAGTTTTTCGATGGGCAGTTTCAGTTTTTTCGCAAGCTTTTCAAGCTGTTCCTGCTTTGCAAAATGCATCTCGGCTATGATGACCTTGAGGGCGTCATCCAGGATGCTCTCCCTGGCCTCCGCGTCTTTCACTTCCACCAGCTTTGCGGCCTCTTCAAACCCCAGGCCCTGCTCAACAGCGGTTTTTATCCGGTTTACGGACTCCGTGTAAAGCCTGTCCTCCTCGGACTCCGGCAGGCCGCTATACCAGGCGTCATCAGTTTTCTTGGGATCTTCAGGCATGAAGATATGATAACACAGAGCGGCGGCGCGAGTTGCCGCACTTAAAGCTTGTATATCTGGCAAGGATTACATAAAATTTTAAGCAAATGGAACACATCGAATCCCCGGTTGCGGAATTTCTGAAGTCCCCCAAGATCGCCTATTTCTCCATGGAGATAGGGATTTTAAACGACATGCACACTTACAGCGGCGGGCTTGGCGTGCTTGCCGGAGACACCATCCGCTCCGCAGCGGACCTGAAAATACCGCTTCTGGCCGTGACCCTGCTTTCCAAAAAGGGGTATTTCAGGCAGGCCATAGACCCTGCTGGCAATCAGTCCGAAGGGCCTGCGGATTGGGACCCGGCCAAATTCACGGAGCCGCTGCCTGAAAAAATCTACCTGGAGATCGAAGGCAGGCACGTGGCCGTAAAGGCCTGGCTTTTTGTTCAGAAGAGCATCACGGGCGGCAAGGTGCCCATACTTTTCCTGGACACGGACCTGCCGGAGAACGCCCAGACAGACAGGGAAATCACCTGGCACCTTTACGGAGGCGACGAACGCTACCGGCTGAAGCAGGAGATAGTGCTTGGAATGGGCGGGGTGAGAATATTAAGAAAACTGGGGTTCGACATCCGCAAATACCACATGAACGAAGGGCACGCAAGCCTCCTTACGCTGGAGCTGCTTCTGGAGCACCAGCGGGACATAGAATCCGTATGGGACGAGGACCTGGTGTGGGACGTGGACAAGGTAAAAGAGATGTGCGTGTTTACCACGCATACGCCCGTTGAGGCCGGGCACGACCGGTTTTCCTACGAACTGGTAAAAGACGTGCTGGGGGAGATAATCCCGCTGCGTGTCCTTAAAAAACTGGCCGGCCAGGAAAAGCTGAACATGACCCACCTTGCCCTGAACCTTACGGAATACGTAAACGGGGTGGCCAAGAAGCACAAGGAAGTTTCCATGATGATGTTTCCGGGTTACGAGTTTTCGTCAATTACAAACGGGGTGCATTCGTTTACCTGGACGCACAAGAACCTCCGCCTGCTCTATGACAAGCACCTGCCGGGCTGGGCAAACGAGCCGGAACTTTTCGTCCGGGTGGACAGGCTGCCCGAAGACGAGTTGTGGGCGGCCCACATGGCCTGCAAGCGGGAACTTATAGACCTGGTGAACCGTAAAACCGGTTCCAGCATGAACTGCGATACCCTGACCATCGGGTTTGCCAGGAGGGCCACTGCCTACAAGCGGGGGACGCTTGTCTTTAGGGACCTGGAGCGCCTGGCGCGCATAGGCGCCGGGAAAATCCAGCTTGTGTTTGCGGGCAAGGCCCATCCCAAGGACACCCCTGGCAAGGCCGGCATAAAAAAGATATTCGATTGCATCGCCGGGCTGAAGGGCAAGGTGGAAGCGGCATATCTGCCTGATTACGATATGGAGCTGGCCCTGACACTGGTATCCGGGGTGGATATATGGCTGAACACTCCGCGGCCGCCAAGGGAGGCCTCCGGCACCTCCGGAATGAAGGCGGCGCACAACGGCGTACCCAATTTCAGCATACTGGACGGCTGGTGGATAGAGGGCCACATAGAAGGGTATACCGGCTGGGCAATTGGCTCTGTTTACACGGAAGGCGCGGATGTTACGGAAGAAGAGCGCGACGCCCAGGACGCGGAGGACCTGTACCGCAAGCTGGAAGAGATAATCATCCCAACCTATTACAACAACAGGCACCTGTGGATACGGATTATGCAGAATGCCATAGGCAAGAACGCCTATTATTTCAATACCCACCGCATGATGCTGAGGTATGTAACCGAGGCATATATCCGGTAAGAGGAATACCGGGAAGGAGGAAGAATCATGGCGCACATCAAATGGGAAAGCGATCACTCCGAAGCGCTGGCCCGGGCGGCGCAAAGCGGCAAGCCTGTATACCACGATTTCTGGTTTCAGGGCTGAGCGGGCTGCAACAGGATGAATACGGTTTCGTATTCAAACGAAGCGGTCCAGGATTTCATCACAAACGAGTTTGTGCCCCTTAAAATGGAGGTCTCTTTTACAAGGCCGTATGAGCTGATGGAAAGGTACATGGTAAGGTGGACGCCAACGCTGCTGGTGGAGGACGCGGAAGGAAAGGTGCAGCACCAGATGGTGGGCTTTGTGCCGCCGGACGATCTTCTGGCCCATCTGAAGCTTGGCAAGGCAATGTTCCATTTCAATGCGGGCAGGATGGAAGAGGCCTCGGCATGGTTCCGGCGCGTATTTGAGGAGCATCCCAAGTCGGGTCCCGCCCCGGAAGCGGTGTTTTATCTGGGTGTGGCCGAATACAGGCGCACCCACAAGCCCTCGCACCTGAGAATGGCCTACGATACGCTTTCGGCTGGCTACCCGGCAAGCGAATGGAGCAGAAGGGCCGTCGCCTACTCGGCCATCCCCAAGGAGGAACAGCCGGCCCACACCTGAGAGAAAGGGCCGCCCGGTTTACTTTTTGAAATACGCCCTGTACCAGTCCACAAACAGGCGTATGCCGGTTTGGATTGAGGTGTCAGGCTTGAAACCCGCGTCCTTTACCAGGGCGTCGATATCAGCATAGGTGGCCGGAACGTCCCCCGCCTGTATGGGCAGAAGGTTCTTTTGCGCCTTCATGCCCAGGCAGTCCTCCAGGGCCTCTATGAACTGGGTCAGCTCAACCGGATTGTTATTGCCAATGTTGTAAAGCTTGTAAGGCGCGTAGCTGGAAGAGGAGTCCGGCCGGTCACCATTCCACTTCGGATCCGGGGCCGGTATTACGTTTAATACGCGCGCCACGCCTTCCACGATGTCATCGATGTAAGTAAAATCCCTTTTCATCTTTCCGTAGTTGAATACATCGATGGGCCTTCCCTCCAGTATCGCCTTGGTGAACAGGAAGAGGGCCATATCTGGCCTGCCCCACGGCCCGTAAACCGTGAAGAACCTGAGCCCGGTGGTGGGAATTTTATAAAGGCTGGAATATGAGTGGGCCATCAGTTCATTTGCCTTTTTGGTGGCCGCGTAAAGAGACACCGGGTGGTCCACGTTGTCGCGCACCGAAAACGGCATCTTTGTATTTGCGCCATAGACCGAGCTGGAGGAGGCATAAACCAGGTGTTTTACATTATTATGCCTGCACCCCTCAAGGATGTTGAGGAAACCCATGACATTGCTGTTTATATAAGCATAAGGGTCTTTCAGGCTGTGCCTTACGCCGGCCTGCGCGGCAAGATTGACCACGGCGTCAAATTTGCCATCGGCAAAGAGCGCTGCCATGTGCTCCCTGTCCTCAAGATCCAGTTTTGTGAACCTGTAGCCTGCGTGCCTGCCGCTCCGGACAGGCTTGCCGTAGTCTATCTTGTCCTTTTCTATCCCGCTTTCCCGCAGCCTGTCATATTTGAGATTTACATCGTAATAGTTGTTAATGTTATCTATGCCGGTTACTTCATCCCCGCGCTCAAGGAGCTTTTTGGCAAGATGAAACCCGATGAAACCGGCCGCCCCGGTTATCAAAACCCTCATCCATTACCGCCTTTCAACGTAATTGCTTTGAATTTAAACAGTTTTTGAAGGTATTATTATACATTTTAAGGCAACATTCCTTAAAGGACAAGCAGCAGGCCTCATCCCACCGCCATGGTATAATGAAAAAGCGAAAAATTATGGCTGACGACATACATTCCTCCCTTAAAACCGTCGCAAAAGGCACAACCCTCGTTTTTTTCAGTTCCGCATTGAGTATGCTGTTATGGTTTGCCTCCAAGATACTGATTGTTAACAGGATAACAAAGGAAGAACTGGGTATTTACTCCCTGGCCCTCTCTATTGTAAGCATGGTCTCTGCCCTGGCCAGCATGGGTATACCAGACGGCGTAACCCGATATATATCCATATACCTGGGCGAAGGCAAAAAGGAAGATGCGGATGCCGTTGCAAAAGCCGCCATTAAAATAAGCGGCGCTATAGGCCTGGCGGCCTCCGCATTGGTATTTTTTTTCTCTCCATTAATCGCCAGGCACTTTTTTTACATGCCGGAACTCGTTACTCCCTTGAGAGTGGTTTCAGCCTTCATTTTTTTTAATACCTGCATTACGATTTTTGTCGGAATCCTGAGAGGTTTTGGGAACGTTACTGCCCAGATATACAATATTAACCTGATCCATCCTGTAATATTCCTGGCCCTTGCGGGGGTGTGCTTTGCCTTTAGATTGTCCTTTATCTTTCTGATGTTCGCATATCTGACTGCCGTAATGGCCGTATTCCTGAGCATATGGATTTACAGCCGGAAAGCGATCAACCTGAAACCGCTCAAACTTGGCAATGCAGGGCACGCAGAAGAACTGCTGCGCCTTTCCCTGCCCTTGCTGGGAGCATCCATCATGAACATGGTCTTTGCCTGGAGCGATACATTTGTGCTTGGCAGGTATGCCGGCGCTGATGCCGTAGGGGTATACAGCGTAAGCGTAACGCTGGCCAAGCTCCTGACGTTTGTTATCTCAGCCATGGTTTTTACATTCCTTCCGATTGCCGGGGACCTCTATTCCAAAGGCCGGCATGCCGATATGAAAAGGACATACCAGGTGCTCACAAAATGGGTGTTCATTGGCACCATACCGATCTTTTTTGTCCTCTTTTGCTTCCCCGAGATGACCATCACTTTTCTGTTTGGCAAGCAGTATATGGATTCGGCGTTTCCACTGCGCGTACTGTCAATCGGGTTTATGGCAAACGTCTTTTTCGGCGCCAGCACCATATTTTTGATAGTTATGGGCATGTCGAAATCCCTTTTGAAGATTGAGACCTTCGGGGCAGTGCTCAACCTGGGGCTGAATTATCTGCTGGTAAAGCGCATGGGTTATGGTGTGAAGGGCGCCTGCTCGGCCACTGCATTTTCCATGTGCCTGATTTATGGCATTTATGCTTTTATCCTTTACAAGAAAAGCCGCATTCACGCGCTTACGTGCAACTACGTAAAACCGATGATAAGCCTTGGCCTGGTGGGGGCCGCCGTTTACGCGCTGGTCAAAAGCCTGCCGCTTCACCTCTGGATGGTCCCGCTTTATTTCGTCCTTTTTCTGGCGCTTTATTCGGCCGCGCTTCTTCTGTCCAGAAGCATTGAGAAAGAAGATGTTGTTCTTTTTGAAACAGTAGCCAACAAGACAGGCCTAGAGCTTAAATTTGTGCGGCAACTATTAGCTGAATTAAGCAAATAAAAATCCCCCTGGCCTACCATTTTTTAAAACTAATCCAACACCGGCAGATTTATCAATAAATTTGCTTTAAAAAACAAAGATAATTTAGAATATTTCATGGCGAAAAAAGCTTTAATAACCGGAATTACGGGGCAGGACGGCTCCTATCTGGCCGAACTTCTGCTCTCAAAGGGATATGAAGTGCACGGTCTGATAAGGCGGGCCAGTACTTTCAATACAAACCGCATTGACCATATTTACACGGATCCGCATATCTCCGGGACAAGGCTATTCCTTCATTATGGAGACCTGTCGGATGCCGGGCAGCTTACAAGCATGATATATAACACTCAGCCTGAGGAGGTTTACCACCTTGGGGCGCAAAGCCACGTGCGGGTGAGCTTCGATATACCGGAATACACCGGCGACATTTCCGGCCTTGGCACAACAAGGCTGCTTGAATCCATAAGGCGAAGCGGGATCAAAGCGAAATTTTACCAGGCCTCCTCAAGCGAGATGTTCGGGGCAGCGCCTCCTCCGCAGAACGAAAAGACCCATTTTTATCCGTGCAGCCCGTATGCCGCCGGGAAGGTGTATGCCTACTGGATCACCGTCAATTACAGGGAAAGCTATAAAATATTCGCCTGCAACGGAATACTTTTTAATCATGAATCTCCCAGGCGCGGTGAGACCTTTGTCACAAGAAAGATTACCAGAGCCATTGCAAATATTATTGCAGGCAACCAGAAAAAGCTATATCTGGGCAACCTGGATGCAAAACGGGACTGGGGCTTTGCGCCCGAATTCGTGGAATGCCAGTGGCGCATTCTGCAGCAGGACACCCCAGGAGATTACGTTATCGGAACCGGCGAAAGCCATACTGTAAGGGAATTTTTGGAACTGGCACTGGATTACGCGGGCATCGAGGTAGAATGGAAGGGTAAAGGGGCGGGGCAGAAAGGCTTTGTTAAGTCGGTTTCCAAGGATATTTCCAGCATAAGGCCGGGAGAGGCGCTCATCGAGATAGACCCAAAGTATTTCCGCCCAAGAGAAGTTGACTACCTACTTGCAGATGCCAGGAAGGCAAAAAAGAAGCTCGGCTGGAAACCCAGGGTGACATTTAAAGACCTTGTGAAGATAATGGTGGATTCCGATATGGAACTGCTGCATATCACACCACCGGGAAACGGTCGTAAAATACTTTGTAGTAAAGGAATAGATTGGACGGGAAACAAACTGAAGGGCTAGCCGGCAAAAGGATCCCCATAGCCGGAGACGCCGGTTTTCTGGGTTCGTTTGTTGATGAAAACTTAAGGCAGACGCTTCAGGGAGATTGCACGTCCCCGCTCTGCCGGGTACGTCCTTGCCGATAAACGGTGCAGTAAAAAGATTATATGGCCGGGGTTAAAAACAGTTGAAGATTTTGATAGTAGGGGTTACAGGTCTTGCGGGAACACATCTTTATGAATTCTTAAAAAATAAAGAATCCATTGATATTTATGCCACGTTGAGGCAATCTAGCAAAAATGAAAACATTAGGGGCCAGTTCAGCAGGGCAAAAATCTTTGAGTGTGATATAAATAACTTTTCCGTTTTAGAAACTGTATTTAACGATATCCGCCCGGACATAATCTTTCATTTTGCCGCCTTTGTTTCAGTCCATAGGTCTTTTAAGGATCCTCTTGCAACTTTCCGTGCAAATATAGCAGGAACAGCAAACCTTCTTGAGGCATCCAAAAGGGTTATCCCTGCGGCAAAGATTCTCATCCCCGGCTCCGCCGAGGAGTATGGAAAAGCACTTCAAAAGGAAATGCCTATAAGGGAAGAGCATCCGCTTAATCCCAACAACCCATATGCATTGAGTAAAAAAATGCAGGAGGACCTTGCCCTCTATTATCACAGGGTAGATAATCTGAATGTTTATTTGACAAGAACCTTCCATTATACAGGCACTGGCCAGCCCCTCGGATTTGTCTGTTCAGATTTTGCCAGACAAGTAGTTGACGTCGAACAAGGCAGAATAAAACAAATCAAGGTCGGCAATCTCGATGCCAAGCGGGATTTTTCTGATATACGGGACGTAGTGAGTGCATATTGGGAAATTATTAATAAAGGAAACGCCGGTGAAATCTACAATGTTTGCAGCAGCCGGTCCTTTTCGATCCGTGAATTATTAGACAGGCTGGTTTCATTTGCAGGCAGGGATATACCCATTGAGATAGACACCAAAAAGCTCAGACCTTCAGATATTCCCGTCTTTGTAGGGGACAATACAAAATTAAAAAATCTCGGCTGGGCACAAAAATATACAATTGATGAAACCCTGAAGGACGTTCTTCGTTGGTGGAGAAAATGGGCGAATGGATAATATGCAGGCAAGAAGAATTCAGGTTGGCGATTTTCGCATGGACGCCGATGAAAAGGAGGCCATACTGGATGTAATAAATGGGGGAAGGATTTCCGAATGGCAAAAAACAAAAGAGTTTGAAAAAGTTTTTGCGAACTACATCGGAACCAAACACTGCTTAGCTGTCAGTTCAGGCACATCCGCTCTAATTCTGGGACTGCTGGCCCTTTTTTACGACGACAGATTTCCAAAAGCAAGAAAAGGCGCGAAGATAATTACCAGCCCGGTCACTTATATATCAACAGCAAGTGCCATAGTGCTGAGCGGGTATGAGCCGGTTTTCGTAGATATTGATGAAAAGACTTTCAAGCTGAAAACGGAGGAGGTCCGAAATGCCATAGAGCAGCACGGACCGGGAAATGTAGCCGGGATTCTGCCTGTTCACCTTATGGGCTATCCAAATGACTTGGATGAATTGATCGAAATTGCAAATGAATATGATCTGTTTGTCTTTGAGGACTCGGCGCAAGCCCATGGCTCACTTTATAAAGGGAAACGCACAGGATCATTGGGCCTGCTTTCTGATTTTTCTTTTTATATAGCTCATAACATTCAGGCTGGCGAAATGGGCTGCATTACAACCAACGATGGAAGGCTCTACAGGCTGATGAAGCAGTTGAAGGCAAATGGAAGAGCATGCAACTGTATCCTTTGTACTAGGAGCAAGGGGGAATGCCCTGGCATAAAGAAATATGATGGAATGGGAGATTACGACCCGAGATTCACACATGAATATATAACTTATAATTTCAAGGTAACAGAATTTACGTCCGCTCTCGCGCTCTCGCAAATGAAAAAAGCTGAGTGGATATTTCAGAGCAGAAGTAAAAATGTTAAATATTTAACCGAACAAATGAAACAATTTGATCATATTTTTTCTCTCCCACCGTATGACCCTGATGTAAGCTATTTAGCTTATACTTTAATAATAAAACCCGGCTCACATGTCGATAGAAAAAATTTAAGGAAAGCACTTGAAGATCACGGAATTGAGACCAGGCCTCTTTTTGGTTGCATACCCACCCAGCAGCCTGCATTTTCATATCTAAAAAGCCAGTATGAGGGCAGGCTTCCGGTGGCAGATTATATTGGAAGTCATGCTTTTTATATCGGGTGCCATCAGTACATGGAGAAAACTGACCTGGACTATATTCTGGATGTTTTTTCAGATATATTGAAGCAGAACAGAGATTAAATTTGCTCTACTTAGAAATAATGCGATGAAAATAGGTCTTGCAATCTGGGAATTGAGCATAAGCGGCGGCACTCAGAGATTGATGCTCGAGCTTGCCCAAAATTTAGTGCAGTTGGGCGTTGAAGTAAAAATCTATTCGGTTTTTTTAAACAGAAAGAAATGTTATGAGCATCTTCTAGAAGGTCTGGATATTACAAGCCTTTTTGAAGAACGGGAATTGGACAACAAAAATAAAAAATTTAATTTAAAAGGATTTAACGAGATCCAAAAAAAAGCAGATTATTTAACAAACCTCTTTAAATATCAGATTTATTTTAAAAAAATGCTTGACAGAATGGAACGTGTAGACCTCCTTAATTTTCATGATTACAACATATATTTGATCTCACCCCTCTTTAAGGAAAAATTCAAGAAACCAGCAATCTGGACAATGAATGACGCCCCCACAACTAGGGCCATCACGGCACCTACCGCCGACGTCCCTTTCGCTAAACGATTACTCAAGAAGATGATGTTGGCGGATTTTATAGGGGAAAAGTGGGACAATAAGATTTTGAGCAGCATCCAGTCTACCGATAATATTGTAGTTCTTGACAACATTAACAGACGGAAACTCCGGGATTATTATGATAAGGACTCGATAATTGTAAGGGGCGGGCTAAATATTGAAGACTACATGTTTGCGCCCAGAAATAAAAACAGAGACGTCATTAATATCTTTTGCAACGGGATTTTTTTCCCTCACCGGCGATTTGAGGACGTGATTGACGCACTAAACATAGTGCGTGATAAAGGGCTAAGATTTACCATGAATCACGTAGGAACAGACGAAAGAGATCCGGCCTACGCATTAAAAATACGCTCTATGGTCAAAAAATACGGCCTGTCGGATGATATAAAATTTCATGGCTTTGTGCAAGAAAACAAGCTTATCAAGTTTTATCGCGAATCAGATATTTTTATATTCCCCAACAATCCTCAAACTTGGGGGCTTGCTGTATTTGAAGCTATGGCATGTGGCACACCTGTTATCGTGTCTAAAGGATGCGGAGCATCCGAGGTCTTGACGGATCATGAAGATTCAATTCTTGTGGACCCTAATTCGCCCGAACAAATTGCTAATGGAATTATCGAGTTGTCGAAGCAGGATGAATTGTGGGACAAGCTTCATATCAATGGCAGAAGGTTCGTGGAGGCAAATATCAGCTGGCGTCTATACGCGCGCAATATGTTAAACATTTTCAATGATGCCCTTCAAAAAGGGCGAAAGACATGTTAAATGCTCAAAGTCTCCATAATCACGATCACTTTTAACAGTAAACGCTATCTCGAACAGACGATCCAGAGCGTTTTAGACCAGGATTATCCAGACATCGAGTACATAATCGTGGACGGTGGCTCCACCGATGGAACGCTGGACATCATTCGAAAATACGAAAACAGGATTTCCACATGGATATCTGAACCCGACAAGGGAATAGCCGATGCCATGAACAAAGGGATTAAAATGGCTTCCGGGAATATCATCGGAATAATCCATGCGGATGATTTTTACGAGCCGGAGGCGATAAAGGCCGTAGCTGAAATCTTCAGTAAAGACCCTTCTATAGGTCTGGTCCACGGAGACTTGAGATTCTGGAACCCCGGGGAAACCGCTTCAGCAATTGATAAGCCGCCCGCAACTGAAAAAACCGCGTGGAAACGCATGCCTGCGTGGCACCCTACAGTTTTTGTAAGAAGAGGCATTTATGAAAAATTCGGGCTTTTTGACATTTCCTATAAAATAGCCATGGACCATGAACTGCTGTTGAGGTTTTTAAAAGCAGGAGTGCGCTTCTTTTATTCGGGCCTGG
The DNA here is from genome assembly GCA_021788025.1 of Nitrospirota bacterium. Lineage (GTDB taxonomy): Bacteria > Nitrospirota > Thermodesulfovibrionia > Thermodesulfovibrionales > JdFR-88 > JAKAKS01. The sequence continues at coordinate 9,339 of JAJYLE010000020.1, read as the reverse complement.
TACTTGCCAATATGAGAACTACGGGCGTAAGCAATATACGTTATCACGATGCTCTCATGGAATCAAAAAAAGTAGCAACAAAACATGGTACAGGTAAGATAAAAATTTTTTTATATTACACGTTTTATCCTTTTTTTAAGGAAATGGAAAAGGCAACCGGTAGATCAATAAAAAAGCACGGCCTCTCCGGCATTGCAAACCTGTACCGCAAAATCTTCTATCCCCACGTGCCAACGGATTATTGACCTGCCCTCAGACTGCCTAACCCTTTGAATTATAAGGCAGGAAAATGTCACAATAAAAGCCGTGATACCGCACAGTAAAAGAGTATTTTTACCGGAGACAGGCCTTGAATTATAATCCCAGGCTACTTATCTGCACCTTATATTGCGGGGAGAACGAATTTGAGAAGTCCGTAGCCTCCATAACGGCCCAGAGCTTTAAAAACTGGGAGCACACAGTAATAAAAAATCTGCCCAATAAAGAAGCCCACGATACCTTATACCGCGGTATAATGGCCAGGCGCAACGAATTCGACCTGTTCATGAAACTTGACGCGGACATGGTCTTTAAGGATGAAGGTTCCCTCCAAAAGGCCGTGGACCTGTTCCGTAATGAACCGGAACTGGACAACGTGGAGATGGTTGTCCACGACTGGTTTTCCAATTCACTTATTATGGGCGTGCATATATACAGCAACCGGGTGCAGTGGAGCCCGAACAGCGAGGACCTTTTTGTGGATCCCCTGCCCTATATGCCCGGCAAGAGACGGCACATATGGAGCCCCCCCGCTCCCATCGTGGACCACTGCCCGGACCCTTCGCCCTTCCAGGCATATCATTTCGGAGTGCATCGGTCACTGAAGGCCATCCAGCCCGGCAGATACTCTTCTTTCGACCCGTTTGACTCCGTAATCGAATGGCGCATACTTAAAAACACCTGGACCCATTTCATCCAAACGCGCGACAGGAGACTTGGGCTTGCCTTGCTGGGCGCCACCCAAGTTATCCAAAACCGGATAAAACAGTACCAGTATAATTATTCCAATAGCGAGTTGCTTTCTTTTTTTAATAAAGAATGCGCGGGGCTTGATTACGGCGATCTTTATAAAATACTGGCCCCGGTATGGCGTAATGAGGTCCGGCGCGAGGCCGCACACCTGCTGCGGGTGGGCCCAAGGCGTATTCTCGGCCTTTCCCGCGCGGCCCTGGCGAAAGCCAGGCTGAAGCTCAAACTCACCGGGAAATGAAAGGACCGGCATGCGCAATATAAAACTGCTGGCCATAATCGACCATCTTGGTGGAGGAGGAGCCGAACAGCAATTTGTAAATATAGTTAATAATATCACCGCCGAAAAGCAGGTATATCTTACCGTAGCGCGCGGGGTTAGGCTGGCCAGCCTGGACAGCAGGATACCGCTTTCCGGAGGTTACGGCGGCAGGACGCCTTTAAAATCCATAATGAAGATCAGGGGCCTGATAGAATCCTTTCAGCCGGATATCGTCCATTCTTTTTTGATGTATTCGTGTTTTTTGACTGCCCTTGCCCTGAAGCTTTCACGTGTAAAGCCCGTGTTTATTGCCCAGGAGTTTTCCTCGCCTGAAGAGATCATGAAGGAAGTGAATTTCGGTTATTTGAAAAAACAGATATTAAAATTAACTTACAAACAGGCGGACAAAGTGCTTACAATTTCCAAGGCGGTAATGGAAGATATGATCCAAATAAAGTATGTATCCGGCGGAAAAGCCGCTTTCATCCATGACGGGCTGGATATTAAAAAGTACAAAAACCTGAAGGACAAAATGGCGCTCAGGAAAGAGCTTGGGCTGGAAGACGGCCTTTTTTACATCTGTTTTGCGGGTTCGCTTGTAAAAAGAAAGGGCCCGCATTTTTTAATAAAGGCATTCAGAAGGCTTCCGTATCCCAATATAAGGCTGCTGCTTATAGGCAAGGGTGATATGGCTGAGGAGCTTAAAAGGGAAAGTGCGGATGATGTTCGCATCTCTTTTCTGGGATACAGGACAAACGCTGTGGAGTACATTAAAAGCGCCGATCTTTTTGTGCTGCCTTCCGTCTACGAAGGGCTTCCAAACGTGGTAATCGAGGCGATGGCTGCCGGAACGCCGGTAGTTGCCACAAATATTTATGGCACGCCTGAACTCATTGAGGATAAAAAAAGCGGCATATTGGTGCCCGCTGGCGATGTGGATGCGTTGGAAAAAGCAATTTCCGAAATGATCGGGAACACCGGGGAAAGAGAAATGTTTTCCAAAGAGGCGCTAACAAGGGCAGATTATTTCAGCATTGAGAGAATGGCGGGGGACTACCAGGCAATGTATTCAACCCTGCTTGAAAAACCTACTACGAAGCGCCCCAGATAGACGGGCCGGACTCCTTGGTCTCTTTCACATAAGCCTGCACCTCTTTGGCGTATTCGGCCATCAGCGCCTTGGTTACCTCTCCGGGCTTGAAGCGCGCGTCGCCAATCTTTCCAACCGGCATTATCTCGATTATGGAGCTTGTTACAAAGGCCTCGCTTGCATCCAGAAGCTGGCTGGCGGTGAATTTCCCTTCCGCAAGCTTCATGTGCAGCCGCCCCGCGATTGATATTACAACATCCCTTGTTATGCCTTTAAGGATGCCGCACTCGGAAGCCGGCGTGCAGAGCGCCCCGCCATGCACAAAAAAGATATTGCTTGTGGTCCCTTCGGCCACATGCCCTTCCATATTCAGCATGAGGCCTTCGTCCGCGCCTGCCCTTAACGATTCCGCCTTGGCAAGGATATTATTCAGAAAGTTAAGCGATTTTATCTGCGGGTCCAGCGCCTCCTTGCAGTTTCTTTTTGTATTGACAATGGCCAGTTTCATCCCCTGCTCTTTAAAGGAGAGCGGGGGCGGTTTCAGCTTGTCGCAGTAGATTACAAGGGTTGGCCTTTTACACAAGGCCGGGTCCAGCCCTATGGGCCCCTCGCCTCTTGTTACGGCAAGCCTCAGGTAGGCGTCCCTGAACCCGTTTGCATCCAGGGTATCATAGATTGCGGACTTAAGGCCGTCCACGGTTTTAGGCAGGTCCAGCAAAATCATCGCAGCCGAGTGGCTGAGCCTTTTAAGGTGCTCTTCCAGCATGAACACCACGCCGTCGTACACCCTCATGGTCTCGTACACGCCGTCTCCGTAAAGGAAACCGTGGTCGAATATGGAGACCCTGGCCTCGGCCAGCCGCACAAGCCCGTCGTTCAGATATGCCTTCATAAAAAAAGTATAGCATTTTGGTTCTATTACAATTTAAAGTTGTAATTTATATTTTTTCTGATAACCTATGATTGTGGAGGGGGCGTTATCTGCTAGTACTGAAAAGAAAAAGGGGGTGAAAGCAATGACTGTGGGGCCTTATCTTCAGTATGCCGGGGCCGTAGAGGTTGCGGCCCCGGCGGCAGCAGCGTAGCTTGGGGGAAAACGGGATGAGCGACACACTCTTGCCAGGCCGCCCTCGCGCCGGGACCCAGTAATTACCAATCCGCGGAGGCAAGCCCTTTTTTCCGGGCTGGTATTGAGCACGGCCTGCCAAACATTTTTTTTAGTCTGGGGCCGCTGGAGAGAACACCCGCGGTTTGTGAAAAAACGGGATCACCCTTATCCGGAGGCACACATTCAAATGGGAATCCAGCTAAGCGAACTCAGGCAACTGGCAGTTTTGGCCGTGTTGTTTTACGAGTCCAGGGTGCGGTCGGTGGACAGGATGGCCGGGCTTATCCGGGCCGGCCTTGAAAACCTGACGCTGGCAAGAAACTGCATAAACGAAAACCTCAGGGAATACCTCTGCGCCACCGAATCCATGAGGCGCAGGGACTTCAACCGCCTCATCAAAAACGTATTTGCCAGCCAGGACCTAAGGCAGCAGCACATAGGGCTGCTTTTTAAAACGTATCTGGAAAAACAAACGGAGGCCGCCGCCTTTATTAAAAAGATATTGTCCGGGGAGGAGCCGGGCGGGCCAGCCGAACTCGAAAAAATCGTCCTCCAGGTGCACCTTTCGCACCGGGAGCGAGAGATGGAAATATGCGAGTTGCTGAAGGACTTCCAGAACGAACAGGCAGACTGCATGAGGGCGCTCCACAGGCTTTTAAACAAGCCGGGGCGCAAACTGCCAGAATTCAGGGAGATGCTCAAAAACATGGTTTTAAAACAGCAGACGGGTATAGAGGCGGCAAAGGCGATAACCGGAAAGATTCAAAATACAGCGGCAGGTTTTCAGCTTGCGGAAGCGCGTTGCTGAAACACCCCCACAGACAAAAAGGAGGCAATTAAAATGGCTACTGTCCTGATTGAAGACGTGGACCAGGCGGTGATTGCTTTTTTAAAGGACGTGCTCCACGCGGATGAAGGCTGCATAAGAATTTTGCAGACAGCCCGGATTAGAGGCGGGTGGAGCGTGGATGCGGGGGTGTTGGAAAAAAACAGGTTTCTGGAGAGCCTGGGGCTCCCCATGAATGTGCGGGAGGTAAACGTATACAGCATAACCCTTAATAATGATCTCGAGGTCCTGTGCTATGTGCAGGTGGCAAAGGAGGAGGCTTCATAAGACGTGCCAGCTTAAAATCATAAGTACAAAATTGACGCAATTGCCATATTCTTGCCCTGCCCAACTGTTTTGCCATGCAAACCGGCCTTTTTTTCTGTAACATAGAATCATGCGGCAAGCCAAAAAAGAAATTAAGGATTACGCGGTGATAACCGGCCTGCTTGAAAAATGCCACGTGGGCAGGCTTGGCACAAACGGGGCCGATGGCTATCCGGTTGTAAAGCCGCTAAACTTCGCTTATCACAGTGAAAAGATTTACTTCCACTGCGCCCTGGAAGGCGAAAAGATAGACGATATAAAAAGAGACCCCCGCGTATGTTTTGAGGTGGATCTCCCCATTGCCCTTGTAAAAAGCAGGGGCGAGCCCTGCAGGGCCGAATACCTGTACAGGAGCATAATCATAAAAGGCATGGCGCATATCGTGGAAGACCAGGACGAGAGATTATCGGCCCTGAAACTCCTTATGCAGAAATACCAGCCCGAAGGCGGCTATGGCGGTTTCCTGCCGGAAAAAATGAGCATTACCGGCGTGGTAAGGATAGATATAAAGCAGATGACCGGCAAGGAGGACCTTGGCACCGGCGAATGCCGGAAGGCGGTTTTAAAGGCGCTGGAGCAGGGGGCGCAGTTGCCGATTGTGATTGAGAGGTAACTTTTAGCTTGTCACCCCGTGCCCCGGCTGCGGGAGGGGGGCAGCGAGGGAAGCATGGCGATCTCATCGCGGCCCGCTCCGCTCAACCGCCACGCTTCCCCGGGTACGTCAAAGGCTTAAAATAACTCACATGGGAAAAGGGGTTGTTTCCCCCATTTTCTCAACCCCTTCTTTTAAACTTGTTTAAAATAGAGATGGAGGTGCTCTGAATGGAAAAGATATTCTTCGATGTTAAAAAGGAGTTTTGCCAGGAGTGTTCGATGGCGTTGCGGCGGTTTGTCGGGAAGATGGAAGGTGTTGAATCTGTAGATATTGAAAACGGCAAAATCGCTTTGGAGTTTGACAGCAGGAAAATAACTCCGGAAGAGCTTTCCAGGATCACACGGGAAAGCATAGAGAAACTGGGGTATAAGACGGAATAAAATCCCCTGCGTTGAGCCAGTAATGGTCGGGTTGGCAAGGCGTAACCCGGCACTCCCTTATTTTTCACCGCTTTCATGAAACACAGGCCGCAGGCCCGTGTTTAAGACAAAGAATCTTTCCGGCCTTCAGCCCTCCTGGAAAATATCATAACTGAAAGTGTATATTTTTACGTACGCTTGTGCTCTAGCATGGATACGGAGAATAACGCGGCTGCGGCCATTAGATAAAATGTGCCTATGACATCAAAATACGCCCCCGAGGATAGGATTTTATCCAGGCTGGCACTGTATGTCATCCTTCTTGCATGGATTGGTATCGGGTTTTACATCTATTTATTTTACAGAGGGGAAAGAGACGGCGTACTGGGATATTTTTTCTCCTTGGAGCAGTCTGGCATTAAATTTCGCGCTTTGATTCTGCTGGCCCCCTTTACTTTGACCATAATCGGTTATCTCATAAATGAAAGGGCAAAGCTTTCCCGGAAAAATCTTACTGCGGAAAAGGAATTGCAGCTAAAGGCAGGCGAACTTGAAAGAGCCAATGCGCAATTGACACAGCAAGCTTTTTACGATTCTTTGACAAATTTGCCAAACCGGGCCCTCTTTGCTGACCACTTGCATTATTCACTTGAGCGTAAGAAGCGGTATCCGGATTATTCGTTTGCAGTCATATTTCTTGATCTTGATCGTTTTAAGAACATTAACGATGGCCTGGGGCACATTATCGGGGATCAGCTAGTAGTTATGGTAGCTCAACGGTTGAGGAAACAGGTCAGATCCATCGACACCATTGCGCGTTTTGGAGGGGACGAGTTTGCCATTCTTATGAGCGGGGCAAAAGATATATCCGAGGCTGAGGACTTTGCGAAGCGGCTGAATGGCGAGATGAGGGCCCCTTTTTCCGTATTGGGACATGAAATATATGTCACCATGAGTATGGGAATAGTGTTCAGCGATACAGCGGACTACAAGAGGCCTGATGAACTATTGCGAGACGTAGACACGGCAATGTACCAGGCAAAAGCCCGCGGGAAGGCATGCCATGTGATCTTTGACTCAACCATGCATGTTGAAGCATCAACAGCTCTCCGCTTTGAAACTGATTTAAGGAAAGCATTAGACCGCAGCGAGTTTACCTTATATTACCAGCCTATCATATCGTTGGAGCAAAGGAACATCACTGGGTTTGAGGCGCTCCTGAGGTGGAATCATCCGGAACAGGGGATTATTGCTGCTTCAGAATTCATCAGGGTTGCAGAAGATACAGGATTGATTTTATCTCTTGGCCCGTGGGCCATTCGCGAAGCATGCCGGCAGTTGAAAACGTGGCAGACTCATTTCCCGGCGCATCAGAACGTGACAGTAAGCGTAAATGTTTCGGCGGCGATATTTTCGCAGCCTAATTTTTATGAGCTTGTCGAAAACATTCTCCGGGATACGGGCCTCGATGGCAGTTGTTTAAGGCTTGAGATAATTGAAAGGACTCTCATTGAGAACCCGGAACCGGCTACTGCTTTGATTAAACGGTTGAAAGGCTTGAATGTCCGGTTTGATATAGATGACTTTGGCACCGGATATTCGGCCTTAAATTATCTTCGCCATTTTCCCATTACGGGGCTGAAAATCGATGGCTCTTTCATCAAAGCATTATCCACCGACGAAAATAATGCGAAAATTGTCAGGACGATTATCGCCCTTGGGAACGATCTTGGCCTGGATGTGGTTGCAGAAGGAGTTGAATCAATCGAACAACTGAATGTGTTCAGGACTATGAAGGGTGAATACGCCCAGGGATTTCATTTGTTTAAGCCTATGGATAGCAAGACGGCGGGGCATCTTCTTGCCGAGAATAAGATTATCCAGATGTAGGCGTATAGGCGGTTTTGCCGGGAGATGGAAGGCGTTGAATCTATCGTAATAGAAACGGCTAAATCGCTTTAGAGTTTAACAGCACTGGAAACGGTATGTGGTACATTAGAGGTTAAAGAGGAGGTGTTTTAATGCGACTGGTAAACGCTATAGTGATGATTATAATCGCTTTTGTATTTAGCTCCTCTTTTGCCTGCGCAGAGACCAATCTTCAAAAGGCCCAAAATTTAGCTGCCTGCCTTTCCGGAGAGCATCCGGGTTCATGCAACCATGAATGGTTGACACCTGAAGAGGCGAAAGAGGTTGCAGCAGCCGAACGCCGCAATGGGAACAAATTGCTCTTGAAAGCGGCTCAACACGGCGATATAAAGGCTGCAACTAAAGCGCTTGAATGCGGCGCTGACGCCAATGTCAGAAACAATAGCGGGCTGACACCGCTTCATCTGGTGATACTTTCCGCCGGGCTTGCGGGGCAAGACGTCTATGCCCCCATGGGCAACCAGGAAAACAAGTGGCATGATCTGGCCCGGCTTCTTATCAAAAAAGGCGCTAACGTAAACGCAAAAGACAACCAAGGCAGGACTCCTCTACATTACGCGGCCATTTATAACACCCCCGGTTTGGCGATGATCCTTGTCAATCATGGCGCTGATGTGGGGATAAAGGATCAAGAAGGCAAAACGGCCTCGCAGTTAGCGGCAGAGGGCGGGCATACAAATCTGTGGAATGTTATCCAAGACAAGAAGGAATTGTAAACGAACTTATGGAAGGTGCTCGGTCGCAAACAAGATTGCCACGCGGCGCCCACGGTGACGGCCATAGTTTTTAGTTTGCCCGTTAACCAGGAAAAGCAGGCGGCATTCGTCTCCGTTTGATTCCTCGTCTCGAACGACTCCGTTTTCAGCTTATTAATTAAACTGGTCAGGTTCCGCCGGGACTCGCTCGGCCACTTCAGTCGCGGAAACAGCCTCCGCGAACTAAGGGAAATGGAATTTTAATTCTTCTTTTCACTAATCGCCAACCTTTGCTTCGGACGTCAGGGCTTAAAAATATTCCGCATAGCAAACACGAGGAGGGATGAAATTGGACAAAAAGGGACAAATGGTAATGCTCACTTGACTTTTTACTGATGTGCCTTTAATTTAATGAATTAACCCAGTTACTTCTTTAAAAAGAAAATTGCTAAATGGGTAAAAAAGGGTCAAGAGAATAACACGAAGAAGTTGGCGCTGGCTATGGGCCGGTGCGCCGGTTAAATTATGAGCGGGCACGAATAGTAGGATAGCCAATCGGTGGACAGTATATACTCCTACTCCCTTACAAAACGCCAAGAAACATTTGAGCCTATTTAGAAACTAGAAATGGAACATTTTGAGCTACTAAATCTTGCAATTGAATCTTTGCCTTTAGGGGTAACAATAATTGATATCAATGGGAAAATTGTATATGCAAATCATGCGCAAGCGGAAATGCATGGCTATGAGAGCCATGAGCTTTTAGGCCAGCACACGAAAATCTTTGCTCCTCCTGACATGTGGGGGCCGCTGGAGATTAAACCCTTTCAAGACAAAAGCCTCTTCATAAGGGAAAGCTTAAACAATAATAAAACTGGGAGAAGTTTCCCGGTCCGGCTGATTTCGATTCCAGTAAAAAATGAAAAAAGAGAAGTCCTTGGACTTGTTACGATCTGCGAAGATATTACTAAAATAAGGGAGCTCGAAAAACAGCAGGACAGGGCGAAAGAGTTAACCCACCGCCTCAAAAATCTCAAATTATTGGAATTGGCGATAAAGGGAATAGCACATAAATTCAAT
>JAJYLE010000177.1 GCA_021788025.1 Nitrospirota bacterium | reverse complement strand
AAGGGAAGCAGGGGTATAATCCATACCATCGAGGCCCATAACGAGCAGGACGCCCTGCTTGCCCTGAAAAGGCTTAAAGAGTACCTGCCCGGTTTCTGAGCGAAAACCCGGCAAGCTCCGGGGTTGCTTGTTCGGAAGGGCCTTTTTTGTAAAGCGCCATAACCTTGTGTGTTTCACCCATTGTGCCCGGAAGTATCAGCCCCTTTATCTTTGCAAGCTCTGCCACGGGAAGTCCGGTAATCACCTTTTCTATTCCGGCGGCAACCAGGAACGTACCCTGTTCGCAGTATCCGATGCATTCAAACCCGGCTGCCGCGGCCCATTTTTTCAACGCGGAGAAATTTACGTGCGCCGTGATGTCCTGCTCTCCAACATGAACATAGGGGTCTTCCAGGGCCTGATGTTTGTAATAGCACATGAGGGTGCCCCTGTTTCTTTCCGGGCTCAGATACTGCCGCGCCGTCCATCCGTAATCTATAACCAGCACGAACCCCTGCTCAAAAACCCTGGATGCCTGCAAAAGCCACCTTTTCATATCCAGGTTCACTTCCGTCCGGTAACCGGGCCCAATCTCGTCCTTGTCAATTAAAAAATCCGCCAGGTATTCGTTGATTGCCGGCCATGAGGGCGGGGCTAGTGTTTCCGTAAACTTATCCAGTTTATCCAGTGTTACAAAGACCTCCATGGGTTGCCCGTTTATCTGGATAAGATGCACGGGGAATGCATCTATAAGTTCGTTTGCAAGCAGCACTCCGCTTCCGGCCTGTATGCCGGAGATGTCCTCGTGCCATTCTATTTTCCCACGATGTTGGCGAATAAGGCCCTGCTGGATTTCATTCATCGCGGGGTTCATCTCTACCAGCCTGTAAGTTAACGCTTCATAGAATGAGGGGGAATTTCCCCTGAGCCAGCCCAGTATGTCTTTTGCCATAAGGCCCTTGCCCGGCCCCTGTTCTATTATTGTAAAAAAACCCGGCTTGCCTGCTTTTTCCCACATCTCCTCAATTGTCCTGGCAAGCATCCAGCCGAAGGCGGGATGCAGGTGCGGGCTTGTGTAGAAGTCGCCGCCTTTTCCGATCGCGGTGTCCGCCGATGTGTAATAGCCCAGCTGAGGCTCATACAGGGCCATCCTCATGAACTCGGAGAACGGGACCGGCCCTTCTTTTTTTATCCGCTGCCTTATTCTTTCGGCCAGCCTGTTTTCTGGCATGAGGTCTCGAACGGGGCTGGTTCTTGCAGGGTTTGCTCCTCAGGAGTGAACCGGGCCTTCAATTCAAACAGCAGTTGCAGGCTTTCCGCCAGCTCATCGGGGTTAAGCTCCAGTATCACTTTCAGGTCCGGTTTTTTTTCAAGCAGGGTTTCAAGCGCGTCAAGCTCCCGGCAGCCGGGCACCAGGGGCCAATGGTCCGCCAGTCCGTAACGCATTTCGTGTTTCCTGTGCATGTGGCAGTATTCCACCTTGTCCAGGATTTCCGGTTCAAGTGATTTTAAGAAATCCACTGAATTGATGCCTGCGGATTCCAGGTGCCCTATGTCTATGGTCACGGAACTGGCAAAAGTTTTCCAGAACCAGGGGGTGTCTTTTACGTTCACTGCGTCTTCGAAGCTGACCTTACAGATACTCTCAAGCTTTTCGAGCCGGGCCCGGAATTTCTGCGCCTGCCTGTCCTCCAGCCTTTTCATTTTCAGCCCGGAAGGTGTTGTCTGCCAGATTACTTCATCGTGCAGCAGCAAGGCGGAGCCGGACCATTTGGCTATTTGCACAAGTTCCTCAAATGTCTCATCGTCCTCGTCCAGCAGAAAATAGTTCACCGGATGCACTACGTAATGTTTCCCGGCCTTGTTGCATGCGCAGGCGCATGAAATCACACGCTCAAGATTATTTATGGGCGCCCGGTGATATACGGATATCTGGAACAGGTCTGCGGGGTGCAGCTGTATCTCATCGGGTGTGGTTATCCTGTAGCCTACCTGCATGATTTCAATTATAAGATATAAATTGCAAACCTACACTATTTATAAATTTCCCTGTTAGCCGGTGGCTGAAATCCGGTAAGAGATTGGTTTAAAAAAGAATAGCGCCGCCGCGCAGTGTGGTTATATGCAAATCAAATAAAACTATAAGAGATTTTTAATTAATAAAATTTTGTCATTACCCTTGAAAAAGGGTATGGCTTTCCACACAAAACGGTGACCATGGCGGCAATTTTCGGCCCAGCCGTGAGGGTCTGAAATGCTGGTAAGTAATCAATAAAAAAAGAAAAAAGGTGTGGCGGTTTGTGTGTGGCATTTGACGCTACTATTTATATTTCTTATTTATCCATAGTTTCCTTGACAAGCATTTTTTCCATGTGATAATCTCAGCCTCGTTGTCCTCATTCAAAAATTATTCGAGGCGCGGTACGGAGGCAGTAAATGCTTAGTTTCAGCCCGGTCTGGTTTCCCGTTCTGCTTGGGAATTTCCTGCTCCTGGTGTACATACTTAACCTGATTCTTTTCAAGCCTATCCAGAAGATGTTCAAGGAAAGAAAAAAAGTAGTGGAACAGGCCAACTTTGCCGCACGGGATATGCATGCCAGAAAGGACGAAGCCCTGGAAAAGATGAAAAAAGAGCTTGGCGCGGCCAGGGCGCAGGCCAGGGAAGTTTACGAGGCTCTAAGAAACGAAGGGCAGGAAAAAAACAGGCAGATCATCTCTGCTGCGCACGCTGAGGCGCTCAAGATATCCGGGAAGATAAAGGACGAACTGGCCGCTGAAACCGGCAAGGCGCGCAAGGCGATGAGAGATCAGGTGGAAAAATTTTCGGACACTATTTTGGAGAAGTTGATAAAAGCATGAAACGCAAATTTGCATTTTTACTCATTTTTCTGTTTGTGCTGGCGGCGGCAACCGCGGCCATGGCTGCCGGCAAGGACGCTTCCGGCAGTGACGCGAAAGTATGGATATGGCAGGTAATCAATTTCCTTATACTTGTGGCCGTTCTTGTCTTTGCGGCAAAGAAACCGTTCTCTCAGTACCTCCGCGCCAGGACAGAGGCCATCCAGAAGAGCCTGGAGGAGGCCAAGCTTACCAGGGAACTGGCGGAAAAGGCCCTGAAGGAAGTGGAAGACAGGCTCCGGCTGAAGGACGACGAGATAGCCAATATATTAAAGGCGGCCAAGGCCAGCGGCGAGACCGAAAGGCAGGCCCTTGTGGATGAGGCCGAGAAGATGGGCAAGAGGATATCCGAACATGCTACGGCCAATATAGAGATAGAGCTTAAGAAGGCCAAGGACGCCATAAGGAAAGAGGCTGCCGAACTGGCCGTGGAGATAACCGAGAGAAGACTTAAGGAAAAACTTACCCCTGAGGAGCAGAATAAGCTCATTGAGGAGTCAGTAGCCAAGCTGGAGGCCAAAAATTGAAAAAGACCAGGCTGGCTAGGCGCTACGTAACGATGTTTCTCAATCATGTAGGCGGCTCCTCGCTTAAGCCGGTTGAGGAACTGGCCGCGGTAAAGGCAATCATGGATAAAAGCCCGGAGACCAGGGGGTTTTTTGCCGGGCCGCAATTCTCCACGGAGGAGAAGAAGGCAGCGCTGGATTTCCTTAAGGACAAGGCCGGGCTCTCCGAAGGCACATGCCAGTTCCTGCGTTTCCTGGCCGATGAAGACGCCCTGGGGCTTATGGACGAGATAAGCGTCCAGGCGGGGGCGCTTTATCTGGAGCGCGCCAGGGTTGCCAAGGCCACTGTGATTGCGCCTGTTGAAGTTCCGGAGCCTGCCATGAAGCGGCTGAAGGCCGCCCTGGACAGGATCACCGGGAAAAATATAGAGCTTAAGTTCGTAAAGGACACGTCCCTGCTTGGAGGCGTTCTGGTAAAGGTTGGCAGCACTATGTTCGATGGCAGTTTAAAAGGCCAGTTGCGGCTACTAAAAGAAGAGCTTGTAAAGGGGTGAGCCAGTGGAGATCAAGGTAGACGAGATAAGTCAATATCTTAAAAAACAGATAACCGATTTCGAAAAGAGAGTAGATGTAAGCGAGATCGGCACCGTAGTTTCGATAGGCGACGGCATTGCCAAGCTTTACGGTCTGGACAAATGCATGGCCTCGGAACTTCTGGAGTTCCCTAATTCGGTTTATGGCATGGCGCTTAACCTGGAAGACGGGGCTGTAGGCGCGGTGCTCTTCGGCGAGGACGCGCTGGTCAAGGAAGGCGACGTGGTCAAGAGGACCGGCAAGATCATGGAAGTGCCTGCCGGCGAGGCCCTGATCGGCCGCGTTGTAAACGCCATAGGCCAGCCAATCGATGGTAAAGGCCCTCTAAACACGGACAAGTTCCGCCAGGTTGACATTGTGGCGCCCGGCATAGTGGACAGGAGTCCGGTTAATGAGCCCCTTCAAACCGGGCTTAAGGCCATAGACGCCATGATCCCGATCGGCAGGGGCCAGAGAGAGCTCATAATCGGCGACCGCCAGACCGGTAAAACCGCTATAGGCATAGACGCCATAATAAACCAGAAGGGCGGCGACGTTATTTGCATATATGTCGCCTGCGGCCAGAAGAGGGCCAACGTTGCCCGGACGGTGCAGTTGCTCGAGGAGCATGGCGCGATGGAGCACACGATAATCGTCTCCTCCACCGCCAGCGAGCCCGCTCCCCTTCAGTTCATAGCCCC
>JAJYLE010000019.1 GCA_021788025.1 Nitrospirota bacterium | reverse complement strand
CGATCGAACACAGATATATTCTCCTCGTTCGTTGTCGAGACGATTCCAACTGCAACGTCCACACCCGCTCCGGAAAAAACGATCAATCTGTTCCCGGCGTTCCTTCTGGCGCGCCGGTTTGTGGAAGACAACCGGGCCGCTTTCCTTGCCGGGCTTATCTTCGCCTCTTTCCGCAGCGCTGAAGGCCATGCGGGGGCGCTGGTTACGCAATGGATACCATTCTACCTTCTTTTCCTTTTGAAAGCGCTTGATGAGGACGAAGGCTGGCTGAAAAGCTCGCTTCTGGCGGGTTTGTTCCTGGTGTTCAATTTCTATACCGATTATTATCACTTCCTGGGGGCATTGATATTCACGGCCATCGTGCTCCTGTATTATCTGCTTAAAAAAGAAATCCGGCCGGCTGCAATGGCAAAAAGGGCCCTTCCAGTTGCGGCCGTGTCCCTTCCGCTTGTCCTTCCGGTAGTATGGATGGTCTTCAGGCAAGGCGCGCTGGAGCACGGGTTAGAGAAAGTAACCAGGGTGGAACCGGTAAACGTTACCGACCTGGCCGGTCTTTTCTCGCCAAACAGCCTGAACCCGGTACTGGGTAAGCTCTCTTTCAATCATTTTTTTACCGGGCAGGAAAGTTATACATATGTGGGGGCAGTGGCGGCATTTTTTTCCGCGTACGCTCTTTTGAAATCCCGGAGGGAAAAACCTCACCTTACATTATGGGCTGTTTCAGCGGCAGTTTTCCTTGTGCTTTCCATGGGAACGCATCTGCATATTCTGGGACGGGTCACCCCTGTGCCGCTGCCGTACAGGCTGCTCATGCACGGATTCCTGAAACACCTGTGGAACCCCATCCGTTTGTTCGTTTACGCAATGCTGGCCATCTCTGTGCTGGCAGCCTGCGGCCTGGAGCGGGTCTTTAAAAAGAAAGGCGCTCTGCTTTTCCCGGTTCTGCTGCCAGTCATCCTGCTAGAGTATACTGTTGTGCCGCAAATTACCTTCGATTGCAGAATCCCGCCCATATACAAGACAATAGCCGCCGACCGCACCGCACAGGCCGTGCTGGAAGTGCCGGCCTTTGTGCGCACCGGCATGGACAAATACGGCCACGGCGCGGACGAGGCCCCGCTTTATTACCAGACGTTCCATGGCAAAAAACTTTTTGGGGAGTCCCTTTCCCGCGTCCCGCAGAGGGTCTTTTTGTCTTATTTGAATCTGCCGGTTTACAGAAGCCTGTTCCTTGGCACACAGCGCCTGCTTCAGGCCAGGGACACCGATAAAAAGGATGCGCAGGATTTCCTGGACCTTTTCGGGATAGATTATGTGGTGGTGCACCGCACTGAAGAGTACGCCGGGTTTTACGAGGCGTACCTGAGGGATGTGCTTCCAATGGACTTGATTTACTCCGATCCCGCAATCGCCGTGTACAAGACGCGCCATTCCCCTGGCCACAGCCTGACCGTGCAGGCGTCCACATCCATCTCCGTATTGTATTTGTACGATGGCTGGATAAACGGGCTCAAAAGCGGCAATTACGGATATGCAGCCTCCTGCGGCAATAAAGCCGTGATTCTTGCAAACCTGAAACCCCTCACACAATACAGGCTGGCTCTGGTGCTTGCCCCGGACAAAAAGATTAAAAACAGGCTGGTCCGGGTGGACATAAACGGTAAAGAGCTTGCCACCCTGGAGTTGAAGGACGGCTGGAACATTTACAGGATCAATATCCCGGCAGGCTATGCCGGCAGCGGGCTAAAAAAGATCAGCCTGATACCCGCGGAAAAGATTGATATGGCGCTCACCGGCGGCACGCTGTGGCCCAGATTTGCCCTCCCCCTGCCATCTGATTACCCACCGGGTTACTGGGAGCAGGACAATTCCAGATTCAAGAACGTGCAGACATCGTTTGCGCTGCACAGTTTTACACTGAAAAAATCAAAGTAGATTTTAAAAGGGTTCGCCAGGATTTCTTGTTGTTAAAAGAACTCCGTTTGTTGGCCGTTGGTTTGTCTTACCCCGCGAAAAAATCAGAGAACCGGCTGGTTTATGGCAAATGAAACAAGAGATGACGGAAGCAAAACCGCTGAGATGCCGTGAATACAGCCGTAACTGCAAGCGTCTCTTCAGGGCAGCAGGGTTTCCACCAGTTTTTCCAGCTCGGAATAATCGCTGAACCTGCCATCGGGCTTCAGCCCGTCATATGGGCCGCTGCCGCTCCTGAAAAGCAGGCATTTCATTCCGGCGCCCTTTGAGCCCTTCAGGTCCCTGTCTGCATTGTCGCCGATGTAAACCGAGTCTTCAGGCCTTACCCAAAGCCTTTTCAGCGCTTCTTCAAAAAGCCTTGTGTCTGGCTTCCTGTAACCGAACCGGGAAGACAGTATGCGCGTCCTGAAAAACCGGGTAAGCCCAAGCATCTCCATCTCGGGGTCTGTAAATACCCACTGCGCGTCGGAGACCACCGCCAGCCGGTAATTGCGTGAAAGCCTGGCCAGCGAATCGTAAACGCCCTGGAACACCCCGAAACGCTTCCTTGAAAGCGACCTGAACAGCATGGCGGCGGACATCACCTCGTTCCTGCCCGGGCCGGACTTGCCGTACCTCCTCATGATGGAGCGGAAAATGTTATAAACATCAATGTCTGCATGCGCCTGCCCGCTTTGGCCCAGCGCCATCCTGATCTCTATCTGGTATTCCTTGCGGAGTTCCTCGGCGGTTATCCGCACAGAATAATAAGACAGGTATTGCGCCAGCACGCCGTATATCCACGGCTCCTGCTCGTCCGTCTGGATGTCTATCAGCGTGCCATAGAGGTCAAAGATAACCGCCTTCCTCAAATCCTGAGCCCCCATTTAAGGCACCGCGTGGCCTCAAGGGCCAGGTCGCGCCTGTATTGGCGCCCAAGGTAGTTGTTCCTTGAAATCCGGAACTCTGCCAACGCCATATAGAGCGGGTTTTTCATCGTTATGCTCCGGAACGCGGACCTTTTGCCCCTGCCTTCAGGGCCGCAGTAGCTTGAAAGGAAATGGCAGATGTAAGGCTCCGCCGCGTAAGGGTTGCCGGTCCTCCATAAAAAGGCGTGCTTGAGTTCCCCGCAAACCATGCCCGCATCAAAGATGGCGTCTGCGTCCTTCATCCTCTCCAGGTCAATTGCCACAACGTCTCCGTTCTCCGTGAACAGAAAATTAGTGGGTGTGGCGTCCCCGTGCACTATCGAGGCCCGGTCTGCGGAGAGCCGCGGCCTTTTCAGCCATTTTTCAACCAGCTTTAAAATGCCAAGCCTTTCCTTCTCCAATAAAACATTTTCAGCGGCCAGTTTTGAAAGCACCTTCTGATAATAAGCGAATACCGGTTCCAGGTCCACCCGCTTGCCGTTAAGGGTGCGCCTGTGAAGCGCGGAGAGAAACGAGGCCAGCCTGGAGAGCGTTTTTTTCAGCGGTCCGGGGCTCTTTTCATAGATGGCCTTTTTTATGAAATGGTCCAGGTTCTTGCCGCTTATGAACTCCTCCACAAGCGCAAGCCCTATTTTTTCGTTTCTGCTTATCGGGCGCACAACGTAATGCGGCGAGGCGTCAAACCCGTAGCAGCGCACCTTATGGAGTTTTTCGAATTCGCTTTTGATCCTCAGCGCACGCGCGGGCTTGGGGTCGTCCGGCAAAAAGAATTTGCCTATTATGGCCATGCGGGATTTTTCCTCCGTGTACTTGTACACGCGGCGCTTGGATATGAGATCCACGTGAAATACCGGGTCCTTTACGGACGGGCACACATCAGCCTGAAGTATTTCGTAGAGTGGGTCCGCCCTGGAAAGCGTCCCCAGATAGCCGGGCTCCATTTACCAGATTGTAGCACCAAAATTACAGGCCCCCAAATTGCGCAGTGATGTTTACATGGTGTCCTTCCCGAAAATCCTGTTATAAAAATTCCTCAGCTTGCAAAAAATCTGATAGAGGGGTTGGATTTAAATGCAAAGGTTCGGGGGACAAATTGGTTTTTTCCTGATTTGGGCGTTATCAATTTCAATTCCATTAATCACTTCTCTATGGAACCACGACTACCGGCGCTAGCAGCGGCAATCTATATGGCACTACTACAGGCGGCGGTGCAAATGGTAATAATGGAGCGGGTCTTCAAACTAACCCCTTGATCAAATCCACAGAATCTCATTTAACCAAAAAGGGCGTTCGCCCCCTTTTTAATTCTTGCCCCATGACATCAACTTTATGACATATGTCATATGGACAATGTCATGGCCGCCCGTGTTTGAATATAGGCGGCGGGGAGTCTTTATTTTTTACTTTCCCTCCACTGAGGGGATTTGGAGGGGAATTCAAGCAACTGACCGCAAGGCCCCATTTGAACGGATTTGAACGCTGAAAACCGGCAAACCCTTTAGAATCAGCACCTTGCGGATTTTGGATTGAACACATAAAAAAAGGCTGGAGTCGCCCAAAATCCCGCTCATCTGGCCAGCCCCGCCATATTGAGCTAGAATGTAGCGTTAAGGAGAATAAGACTTGACCGACGGACTACAACAAAAGATCCCACCGCAGGTGCCGGAGCAAATCTCCGGGCTTGTGGACCTTGCGTTTAATCTCTGGTGGAGCTGGCACCCCTCTGCCCGCATGCTGTTTAAGATGCTTAACCGCGCGGCCTGGAAGCTCTCCGGCCATAACCCTGTGCGCATGCTCCACGAAATTGACAAGGAAACTTACGAGAAAGCCCTTGCCGACCCCGCTTTTTTGAGGCACTACGAGTCCGTAATAACCCGCTTCCGCACGGAAGTGGAAGACGGCCAGCACTGGTTTGCCGAAAACGTAACCGGCGCCCAGGCAAACCCAATCGCTTTTTTTTCGGCGGAGTTCGGCCTGCACCGCTCACTTCCGTTCTACGCAGGCGGGCTTGGCTTTCTGGCGGGCGATTTCATCAAGCAGGCAAGCGACCTTGCGTTCCCAATGGTGGGGGTGGGCTTCATGTACCCTGAAGGCTATCTGCGGCAGAGGATAACGGCTGCCGGGTTGCAGCAGGACGAGGACGAGCCGCTGGACCGCGCCAATGCCGCCATCTCCAGGGTAATGGACGGCAACGGCATTCCGTTGCTCGTGAAAGTCCCGTTCGTGGAGCCCCCTATATATATCGGGATATGGAAGGTGCAGGCTGGGAAAGTGCCCGTTTACCTTCTGGATACAGACATAGACCAGAACGACCCCTGGAACAGAAAGATATCCTCCCACCTTTATATCGGTGATGTGGAGCAGAGGCTCCGGCAGGAGATTGTGCTTGGGCTTGGCGGTTCCGAGGCCCTGGACGCCCTTGGGATAACCCATTCCGTGCTTCACCTGAACGAGGGCCATCCGGCATTTGCCATACTGGAGAAGATAAGAGACAAAGTTGCCGCCGGGGCGGATTTTGAAAAGGCCCTCGAGGAAACGGCAAACACAACCGTTTTTACCACGCACACCCCCGTTGCGGCCGGAACGGACGTGTTCCCGTTTGAGCTGATGGAAAAATATTTTACTTCCTGCTGGCCGGAACTGGGGTGCAGCAGGGAGAGGTTTTTCTCGCTGGGCATCAATCCGGAGGCGCCCAGGGCCGGGTTCAACATGACCGTGTTCGCACTCAGGTGCTCCAGTTACAGAAATGCTGTTAGCAGCAGGCACGGCCAGGTGGCCCGCAAGCTCTGGCACGGCCTCTGGCCGGACAGGGCGGAAAACGATGTGCCCATAGACCACGTTACAAACGGCGTGCACGTGCCTACATGGATAGAGCCGAAGATGGAGCGGCTGTTTACAAAACACCTGGGGTACGACTGGCTCTCCCGGCATGACAGCCAGGGCATCTGGGAACTTGTAGACGACATACCGGATGTTGAACTGTGGAATACCCATTACTGGCTGAAAATGAAACTTATCCTGAGGATACTTGAAAGGGGAAGGCAACGGTGGATAGATACCCAGCCGGACCCGCGCATAATCCTGTCTTCCGGGGTGCTTCTGGACCCCAACACCCTTACCATCGGGTTTGCCAGGCGGTTTACCGCCTACAAGCGCGCCGGTCTTCTATTCCTGGACCCGGACAGGCTGAAGCGCATCCTGAATGATAAATGGAGGCCGGTGCAGATAATATTTGCCGGCAAGGCCCATCCCAATGACAATGAAGGCAAAAGGATACTCCAGCAGATATTCACAGCCGCCGAGGACCCCTCTTTTGCCGGCAGGATAGCCTTTGTGGAGGATTATGACGAGCAGCTTGCCCAATATCTTGTACACGGCGTTGACGTGTGGTTGAATACCCCCAGGCCGCCCATAGAGGCCTCCGGCACAAGTGGCATGAAGGCGGCAATAAACGGAGTGCCCAGCCTTAGCGTGGCGGACGGCTGGTGGATGGAAGGGTTCAACGGGAAAAACGGCTGGATATTTGGCGGCCCTGAAGATGCGGACATAAACAACCCGGGCGCCAATGACGCAATGGACGCCCGTGATGCCGAAGCCCTGTATAAGATTTTAGAAGAACAGGTTGTCCCTCTCTTTTACGGCGTGGGCGATAACGGCATACCGCACGGCTGGGTTAGCGTAATGAAGCAGGCCATATCCGGCACGGCCGCCCGGTTCAGCGCCATGCGCATGGTGAAGCAGTACGCAAAAAAATTCTACCAGCCAGCCTTGAAAGCCGCCACTGCCCAAATGACTGAACGGGCGCCGGTTTAGCAGACTTTAACCGCCCTTAACTCCTCATAAAATTGAACTGTCTTCTCCGCAATGGCACCCCAGCTGAAATCGCGCTCCACGCGCCTTCTGGCCGCGGCCCCCATCTTCTGCCTAAGCGCCGGGGCCTCAAACAGCCTGTTTGCCGCCGCGGCAAACCGGCGGGGAAATTCTCCCTGCCCCGCGCCAGCCTCAAAATCCACCAGTATGCCGGTTGCGCCGTCCTCAACAACTTCCGGGATGCCGCCCACCCTGGTCGCCACAACCGCTACGCCGCTGGCCATGGCTTCAAGGTTTATTATCCCGAATGGCTCATATATGGAAGGGCACAGGAAGAGACAGGCATTTGCGTACAGGGCCGCAAGGGCATCCTTGGGGACATGCTCTTTTATCCAGAAAACCTTATACCCTCCGGTCTGCAGGCGATTTACAGACTGCGCAACACCGGCCTCCATGCCAGGGGACTCCGGGGCAGCGGCACAAAGCACAATGGAGAGGGCCGGGTTGATATATGGAACTGCTTCCAGAAGGTACTCTATGCCTTTTTGCCGGGAAAGTCTGCCCACGAAGAGCGCATAGGGCTTTTCTTTTGGCGATATGCCGGATTTCTGAAGTATCCGCCCGTCCGGATCGAACCCTGGCGCAAACTCGTCCGTGTCTATTCCGTTATGTATGATCCTTATTTTTTCCCGCGGCACCTTTTGCAGATTTGCCAGATCGGCGGCCATGGCCCCCGAAACCGCTATCACGCCGTCCGCGGCGGCGTAGGAATTCTGCTCAATCCACGCGCTTACGTTGTAGGCCGCCCCAAGCTGCTCCTCCTTCCATGGGCGGGACACCTCCAGGGAATGGGCCGTGATCACCAGTGGGATGCCATAAAACTTTTTGGCCAGCACTCCGGCCATGTGCGCATACCACGTATGGCAATGGATGATATCGGCCTGGTTGGCCAGCCCGGCCATAACCAGGTCCCTGTAAAGCGTATCCAGCATTGCCTTTGTGGTTTGGTCCGGCGCTTTAAAATCGGGCCCGGCGCCAATGTATTGGACGGTGAGGCCCCCTTGTTTCAGCCGTTCAGGGTTTTTCCCCGGCGAAGAAGAGAAGCAGAACACCCGCACCTCATGCCCAAGTGCGGCAAGCGCCCTGGACAGGTACTCAGCATGCACCCCGGCGCCGCCGTAAACGAATGGGGGATATTCGCGGGTAAGGAGGGCCACCCTCATACCCTGATGTTATCCCAGAAACGAAGGGTTGGAAACTGTCCGCGGGCCCGGACAGGCGTGTCTACTTGCCCCGATTTGCCTTTTATGCTAAAAGGAACTTGTTATTTGCATTTCCGGCTAATCCTCATTGAAATCCCCGGAGGGGAAATGATAATATTATTTTTCATTTTAATATTAAAGGAGTTTTCCCTTTATTGGCTGAAGTCATCCCCTTCAGGGGAATATGCTTTAACCCCCGCAAAGTAGAGGCTGCCATGGTAACGGCCCCCCCTTACGATATTATTTCTCCGGAAATGAGGAAGGCCCTTTACTTAAAGAGTCTCTACAATATCGCCCGTATAGACGCGGGAGAGGACCTGCCCGGCGACACCGGCGATGAAAACAAGTATACAAGGGCGGCCGAACTGTTTCAGGAATGGCTGGACGAGGGCGTCCTTAAAGGCCAGGACCAGGAATGTTTTTATGCTTATGAAACGGAATACATCAGCGGCGGAGAGAAAAAAACCCTTAAAGGGTTTTTCGGGCTGGTAAGGCTTGAGCCGTTCGGCTCCGGCTCGATATATCCGCACGAGGCCACCCATTCCAAGGCCCGGACAGACAGGCTCAACCTGCTGAAGGCCACCAGGGCCAATACAAGCCCCGTGTTCTCAATTTACGACAGCCCGGATGGCGGCGCATCCAGGGCGGTGGACCAGGCTGTGTGCCGGCCGCCTTTCCTTGAGGCGCCGGACCCCGACGGATTCAAGCACAAGCTGTGGGTAATAGATCAGCCAGCGGATATCGAGGCAATAAAGAGCGATTTGCGGGACAAGCCCGTTTTCATAGCGGACGGCCATCACAGGTACGAAACGGCCCTGGAAAACAAAAGGCAGATGTGCGGAAGCGGATGCAACGGGGATGAGCATTACAATTATGTTCTGATGTTCCTTGCAAACATATCCGGCGGGGGCCTCACTATTTTGCCCACGCACAGGCTTGTTGAAACGGGCAGGGCCAATGAGCTTCCGGACTGCCTTGCGCAATATTTCGACATCGAACAACTGCGCCCGGACGAGGACATGCCAGGGGCCATCAGGCCTGGAAAAGACAGGAACGTACTGGGCCTGCTTACCGGGAAAGGTAAATACCGGCTTGCTTTCCGCGATATTGGAAAAGACTTGTTGCACGTGCACCCTTCGCTTAAACACCTCGATGTGGTGATCCTGCACGAGCTTGTCTTCAAAAAACTTTTCCATCCGGACCGGGTTGTCTATGAAATGAGCGCGCCTTTGGCCGAGGCCCAGGTGGCTGAAGGCCTTTACCAGGCGGCATTTTTCCTGAACCCCACTGGTGTTGCAGATGTTAAGGAGGCCGCCCTGGCCGGACAGAGGATGCCACCAAAATCCACCTACTTTTATCCGAAAATCATGACCGGCTTCGTCATGAGCCGGTTTTAGCGGGGATTTTAGAGTTTGAAGTTTCAGATTTCAAATTTGAAATTAACGAAAGGGGAAGTTTGAAATGAAGGTAGCAATAAACGGTTTTGGCAGGATAGGGAGGAATTTCTTCAGGACAAGCCTGAAATCCGGGCTGGACATAGTGGCAATAAACGACCTTACGGACGCTAAAACACTTGCCCATCTTCTCAAGTACGATTCCGTGCACGGTATTCTTGATGCGGACGTTAAAAGCGCGGAAGGCAAACTGATAGTAAACGGCAAGGAGATAAAGGTGCTGGCCGAAAGAGCGCCCGAAAAGCTCCCATGGAAGGACCTGGGCATAGATATAGCCCTGGAGTCCACGGGTCTTTTTACGAACAGGGACGCGGCATCCAAGCACCTTCAGGCCGGCGCAAAGTGGGTTGTAATATCCGCACCCGCAAAGGACCCGGACATAACCGTTTGCCTGGGCGTTAACGAGGAGAAGCTTAACATAAAGGAACACAAGATAATCTCCAACGCCTCGTGCACCACAAACTGCGTGTCCCCCGTCGCCAAGGTGCTGAATGACAACTTCGGCATAGTGAGGGGCCTGATGACTACCGTCCACTCTTACACCAACGACCAGAGGATACTGGACCTGCCGCATAAGGATTTAAGGAGGGCCAGGTCTGCGGCCGTAAGCATGATCCCTACCACTACCGGGGCAGCCAGGGCAGTGGGGCTGGTCCTGCCGGAACTGAAAGGGAAACTGGACGGCATGGCAATCCGTGTTACCACGCCCAACGTGTCCGTAGTGGACCTGGTTGTGGAGCTTTCCAAGGACGCCACCAAGGAAGAGATAAATGCAAAGATGAAAGAGGCCGCCGAAGGCCGCATGAAGGGAATTCTGCAGTATGTTACCGAAGAGCTGGTAAGCATTGACTTTAACGGCAACCCGCATTCTTCGATGCTCGACTCCGGCCTCACCACCGTTCTTGATAAGAGAATGGCCAAGGTAATAAGCTGGTACGACAATGAATGGGGATACAGCAACAGGCTTAAAGACCTGATGCTTTACATAGCGGAGCGCGCATAATGGGAGCGTTTGGACAAGGGGATTTTGCCAAACTCACGATAGAAGACATAGATATAAAGGGCAAGCGTGTCTTTATCCGGGTGGACTTCAATGTGCCCCTGGATGAAAACATGATGGTCACGGACGACCGCAGGATTCGCTCCGCCCTGCCCACAATCAATTACGCAATCGATGAGGGGGCAAAGGTAATACTTGCGTCTCATCTTGGCAGGCCCAAAGGCAAGCCGGATTCCAAATACAGCCTTGCGCCCGTGGCAAGGCGGCTTCAACGGCTTCTAAACAAGGAAGTCTCGTTCAGCTACGACATCACCGGCCCCCAGGTAAAAGAGGCCATAGCTAAAATGCGCCCGGGAGACGTTATTCTGCTTGAGAACCTGCGCTTCAACCCGGGCGAGGAGGCCAACAGCGAAGAATTCTCAAAGGAGCTTGCGTCGCTGGCTGAAGTATATGTTAATGACGCATTCGGGGCGGCACACCGCGCCCATGCCTCCACCGTGGGCATAACAAAATTTCTGCCCCCGGTGGCCGGTTTTCTGCTTAGAAAAGAAGTTGGCTATCTGAAAGGCGTGGTCAGCAACCCGGTGCGCCCGTTTGTGGCCATTCTGGGCGGGGCCAAGGTCTCCGGCAAGATAGGCGTGCTTGAAAACCTGATGGACAAGGTGGACAAGGTTATCGTGGGCGGCGGCATGGCCTTTACATTCATCAAGGCAATGGGCTACGAGGTTGGGGATTCGCTTGTGGAGCCCGAGATGCTGGAGCTTGCCGAGAGGATCAGAACGAACCTCCAGAAAAACAATGTAAAATTCTACCTTCCCGTGGACTGCGTTGTTGCCCACTCCATGGAGCTTCAGGCCGAAACCAAACTGGTAACCACGCAGGAGATTACCAGGGGATGGACTGCGCTGGACATCGGGCCAGCCTCGGTCAAGCTCTTTTCAGAAGCCCTTGAAAACGCAAAGACCGTGATATGGAACGGGCCCATGGGGGTCTTCGAGATGGACGCCTTCAGCAGAGGCACCTTCGCCATAGCCAAAGCCGTTGCGGATGCTTATGCGCTTACGATAGTGGGCGGCGGCGATACGGACCTGGCGGTCAACAAGGCAGGAGTGTCGGACTCTATTTCGTTTATCTCCACCGGTGGCGGGGCTTCTCTTCAGCTGCTGGAGGGCAAGGAACTGCCGGGAATAGCAGCGCTCAAAGACAAGAAGGCGTAAGTCCAAAAAAACATTCAGGGCGCGTACCGCGTTTGCGGTACCGCGCCCGGTCAGCTCCGGTTAGACCGGACGTCCCCTTAGCAAAGGCTTTCTGTATTCTCCGACTCTGTAAACTTGTGAGGCAGCTTGCCGGAGTTGTGGGACAATATACCCCTTTTCATCTCTACCACGGACGGGTTCTTGCTGCCGAATTTTTCAATCAGGTAGAAGGCGGCCTTCTCCGGATCGATCAAATCCCCGCAGGTGAATATGTCCACCGCCGCATAAGAGTATTCTGGCCAGGTATGGATACTGAGATGGGATTCGGCTATTACAACCATGCCGCTTATCCCGAACGGGCTAAACTCGTGGAAGGAAACGTCAACTATGGTTGCCGCTGCCTCTCTGGCAGCCTGGATAAGCGCATCCTTTACCAGCTCGAGGTCGCCGAGCACCTCGGCATCGCAATCTCTCAAATCTACCAGGAAGTGCTTGCCCAATGCATACAATTCTCTACCCCCCTTCCGGAATTCCTTGATATCGCCGAAATCGGCTCTTTTGAAATAGTTAAATTACAGCATCTTGTTCCTTTATGTCAAGAGTTTTTCAAGTTCATCCGTGAAAAATTTCCACGGGCCATATTTACGGCTTTTCATGCCGGCAGCATGTTTACTGAAAAAATCTTACCCTTTCCTCATCAAAAAGCAAACGGCAACCGCCCTTTTTGTGCTATTATGTTTCCGTGAAAAGGGCAAAGGCGGCCGCATGGAAAAGCATATTGCCGGCAGCGGCCTTTTTTTTGCTGGCGGTTGCCCTTCCCGTAACGTCCCATGCTATCGGAGTGTCCCAGCCTGCCCCCGAAATAGCGCTTAAAGACAATTCAGGGAAGCTGGTGTCGCTGACAGGCCTGAGGGGTAAAATAGTCGTTGTGAACTTCTGGGCCACCTGGTGCATCGGGTGCGTGCAGGAGTTGCCGCAACTGTCCGGATTTTATGATAAGTACCAGGACAGGAATGTGGTTGTGCTGGGAATTACCGAGGATTCGCCAGGCGAAGTCAAGGCCTTGTCCAGGACCGTAAGGATCAGCTACCCCATCCTGTTTGATACCGCGGCCAAGGCCCACAGGAGCTTTGAGGCAAGCCCGCTGCCCGTAACCTTCATAATAGACAGAACGGGCGTAATCAGGGAAAAGATATTCGGCTCCGTTACGGAAAAAAGGCTGGAGGCTGCCGTACAAAAATTGTTTTAGGAGCGGCCGAAATACTGGTCAGCATTGCGCTATAAATCAGAACCTGTTTACAGGTTACGATAAGAGTTCCATAAATGACAGGCTACAACCCTCCCCTGCTGCCCCGCTGGCTGTTCCAGCTTCGGGAAAACCCTGTCGCAAGGCTCAAATCTCTTTGGGCATCTGGGGTGGAAAGGACATCCGGGAGGAATGTCTATCGGGCTTGGGACGTCTCCTTTGGGCACCTGCCTTTCGGACTTGCGGGAAGGATCCAGCCCTGGGGCCGACGCCAGAAGGCCAGCCGTATAAGGGTGCAGCGGCGCGGCAAACAACTCTTCCGCCCCCGAGTGCTCAACTACCCTGCCAAGATACATAACGGCCACTTCATCGCTAAGATACTCCACCACTCTTAGATCATGGCTTATGAAAACATAGGACATCCCTGTCCGCGCCTTCAGCCCGGCAAGAATATTTATAATCTGGGCCTGGATGCTTACGTCCAGGGCCGAAAGCGGCTCGTCGGCCACTATCAGGCGCGGTGAGACGGCCAGCGCCCTTGCTATGCACACTCTCTGTCTTTGCCCGCCGCTGAACTCGTGCGGATAGCGGCCCAGTGCATCGGGGCCAAGCCCCACTTCCGAAAGGAGCGCTGCCACTTTGTCCCTGATCTGGCCTCTTGGAACCAGCCCATGTATTTTCAGGGGCTCCGCAATGGTTTCAAACACGGTTGCCCTCGGATTCAGGGATGCAAAGGGGTCCTGAAATATTATCTGGACGGCCCGCCTGAACGCCTTAAGCTCCTTGCCGGAAAGGCCAAACACGTTTTTGCCTTCAAATTCCACGCTGCCAGAATCAGGCTTCAGCAGGGCCGTCATTATCCTGGCAAGCGTGGATTTGCCCGAGCCGGACTCGCCCACCATGCCAAGCACCCGGTTTTCCTCCACGGAAACGCTCACCCCGTCAACCGCCTTCAGGGAAACGCCCCTGGGGCCAAAAAGGGCGAAACCCTTCCTGACGGGATAGTGCTTTTTTACATCATGCACCTTCAGGAGGGCCGCCATTGAAGCTCCTCGGTCCTTATGCATCTGGCAAGCCGGGGGCCAGTGCCCCTGTCGCCAGCCGGCCGCAATTCTGGTTCCGCCTCCGTGCATCTTGGGATTTTAAAGAAGCACCTGTCGGAGAATTTGCAGCCGGGTGGAAGCGCGTAAGGCGGCGGCACCGCCCCCGGTATCGGCTTAAGAGGCCTGCCGCGTTTGCCTTTTTGGGGTATTGATTCCAGAAGCCCGATTGTATACGGATGGCCAGGCGTTTCAAATATGGCACGCACCGGCGCCATCTCCACTATCCTTCCGGCGTACATAACGGCCACATTGGTGGCGTGCTCTGCAAGTATGCCCAGATCATGCGTGACAAGGAGGACGGACATGTTTTTACCGCTATCCTTTACCAGCCCGTCTATCAGGTCCAGTATCTGCGCTTCCACGGTAACGTCAAGCGCCGTCGTGGGCTCGTCGGCTATCAGCAGCGAAGGGCCGCACGCTATCGCCATTGCAATCATGACGCGCTGCCGCATCCCGCCGGAAAGCTGGTGGGGATAATCCCTTGCCCTGTCTTCCGGGGCCGGTATCCGCACATCCCTCAAAAGAGAGACCGCCCTTTCGTCCGCCTCTTTTTTGGAGATGTTCATGTGCGCCTGGAGGGCCTCACGTATCTGATAGCCCACCCTCAGCACAGGGTTCAGGGAGGTCATCGGCTCCTGGAAAACCATGGATATCTCTTTACCGCGGATGGAACGCATGCGCTCCGGGGAAAGCCCGGTAAGCTCCGTGCCATTGAAATTGATGCTGCCACGGGCCTTTGCGCCCCCCGGCAAAAGCCCAAGAATCGAAAGCGCGGTCATGGACTTGCCGGAACCGGATTCCCCCGCCAGCCCGAAGACCTCGCCCTTTTCAATCTGGAAGCTTACGTCTTTTACTACCTGGACCGGGGTTTTCCCGTCAAAATAAATGTTCAGGCCATTTACGTCAATAAGGGGCAACAGCTATCCCTTTTTCCTTAACAGCCTTAAATACGTCCTTGCATCCTGCAAGTCCGGGAAGGCCCTGATCGCGTCTTCCCATTCCTTGCGGGCAAGCTCGTTTTCCCCCCGCATGTAATAAGTGAGCCCAAGCTGCACACTGGCGGGACCGTAATTGGGCTTAAGCTCCTTGGCAGTCTTCAGTTCGGCCTCGGCCTCTTCGTACAGCCCTTTGCTCCTTAGCGCAATGGCAAGCTTTGTCCTTACGTCGGAAAACGACCCGTTCAGCCTGAGGGCCTTTCTGTATTCCTGTATGGCTTCATCGGGCATGCCAAAATCCATATACGCGTTGCCAAGCCTGTAATGCTCGTTGGCGAATTTGCCTGAGACAAAGGGGTCCATTGCTTCAGGCGTGGGGTGGGCGATCTGCGCCGCCTTGGCAAAGACTTCCTGCGCCCTGGAAAAGTCCCCCATCTCGTTACAGGTAATGGCCAGGTTCAGGGACGCCTCGGTGTATCTTGGATTAACAGACAGCGCGCGCTCAAAAAAACCTGCGGCCTCCTTCAGATGGCCGCTTAAGTGTGAGATAACACCAATTTTATTGAGCACGTCCGCGTAATTGGGATATGCCAGCAGGAACTCCCTTAAAAGGGGTTCCGCCTCCGAGTACTTACCCTCATCGAAAAGGGCAGTGCCTTCCTTATGGAGCTCTTTGAAAGGAGAATCCATGTAATTAGTTGAGTATAAAAGCTGAATTTCCAGGTTGTCAAGGAAAGGGGAGATTATTTCGCCCAATTACCAAAAACCCCTCTCAATCCATTAAACTAAAACGATGCGTTCTCATTATCCTTTTTTCATAGCCATGCGGTATCTGAAGTCCAGGAGGAAGCAGAAGGGCATCTCCTTCAATACGCTTATCTCCATCGGCGGGGTAACACTTGGGGTAATGACGCTCATCGTGGTCCTTTCCGTGATGAGCGGTTTCAGCAACGACCTTCAGAAGAAAATCCTTGGCGTAAACGCCCATGCAGTAGTCCTTTCATCTGATGGTGCCGGCATTGCGGACTACAACGGACTGGCTGGCAAGCTGGCCAAAGAGCCGCATATCAAATCGGCCTCGCCGTTTGTGCTGGGGCAGGCGATGGTCTCTTTCGACAAGGCAGGCCAGGGGGTTTTTGTAAGGGGGATAGAGCCCTCCAGGGAAGAAACGGTAACGGATTTGCAGAAGCACATGAAGGAAGGCTCACTGGATGCCCTGTCCAATACCACTGGCATGCCGGGCATAATACTTGGCTCCGAGCTGGCAGGCACGCTTGGCGTATATACTGGAGATACTGTAAAGCTCATCTCTCCTGCCGCCCAGATGGGCCCGCTTGGGATGATCCCCAAGATGCGGGAGTTCAAGGTGGTTGGTATCTTCGACATAGGCATGTATGAGTACGATGCCAACCTGGCCGTAATCTCGATGAAGGCCGCCCAGGATTTCTTTTCAATGGACAACCGGGCCACGGGCGTGGAACTGAAGGTGGATGACATATACAAAGCCCCGGAGATCCGCAGAAAGTTGGAAAACGAGCTTGGGGGCGCCTATTTCGTGCGGGACTGGATTGAGATGAACCATAATCTCTTCTCCGCGCTTAAGCTGGAGAAGCTCACGATGTTTGTGATACTCACACTGATAATAATCGTGGCCTCGTTTAATATCGTAAGCACTCTCATAATGATTGTCATAGAAAAGCAGAGGGAGATAGCCATACTGAAGGCCATGGGCGCAACCAGCAAAGGGATAATGGCCATATTCGTAATCCAGGGGTTCATTATCGGGGTGGCGGGCACTGCGCTTGGGCTTTTAGGCTCCTTCGGCATCGGAAAATTCATCCAGACATCCCCCCTGGCCAAGCTGCCGCCGGATGTTTATTACCTCAGCCATCTTCCAGTTGTGATGAACCCGCGGGATTTCGTGGTAACGGCCGCCGCCGCGCTCCTCATTTCGCTTTCGGCCACCATATACCCGGCCTGGCAGGCGGCGAAGGTGGACCCGGTAGAACCGTTAAGATATCAATAAAACGCCTTTGCGCCCCGTTATCCGTTTTTAGTTTACCGTAAGACGGCCCAAGGACTGCGGGCCCCCCAGGTTGCTTTCCCGGCCCGCCCTGTGATATAAAATAGGCTCTGGAAGCTCCTTGCTCCCTTCCTTGAAAGGGGGCTAAAGGCTGCCCTTGGCGGCCAAAAATCCATAAGGAGGTTTTTTTCTGATGAATTATTACGAGAATTCGGTCATCCTGACTGATAAACTCACCGAAGAAGAAACCCGCTCCGCAATCGAAAGAATCAAATCCGTAATGCAGGAAAACGGCGCCCAGGTCCTTAAAGTGGACGAATGGGGAATAAGAAAGCTCGCCTTCGAGCTGGAAAAGCGCAAGAAAGGCTTTTATGCCTTCTTCCTGTTAAAGGCGCCTGCCACCACGATAAAAAAACTTGAAGAGTTCTATAAAATATTCGATCCGGTAATGAAGTTTATGGTCATCAAACTGGAGAAAGCCCAGATAAAGGTGGTTGAGGAGGCCCTGGCAGCCGCTCCGGCCGCCGCGCCTGAGGCAACACCGGCAGCTGCAGCTTCTTCTGAGGAAGCAAAGGCCTAAGGCATGTTCAACAGGGTCATCTTTATCGGTAATCTGACCAAGGACCCGGAGCTTAGATACAGCCCGCAGGGCACACCCATCTGCACTTTCAGGCTGGCCGTCAATTCGCGTTTCAAGCAGGCCGCGGAAAGCAAGGAGGAAGTGCTCTTCATAGACATAGTGGTGTTTGGCAAACAGGCGGAGCCTTGCAGCCAGTACCTGGCCAAAGGCAGGCCCGCCCTTGTGGAAGGCCGGCTGCGCGAAAGGCGCTGGGAAGCCGACGGCCAGCAAAAGTCCAAGATGGAAGTCCTGGCGCAATCAGTAAGGTTCCTTGGGGGCCGCGATCAGGCCCCTGGAGGTCAGGCTGGTGGAGGCGAGTTTGGCCCTCCGCCCGAAGAAACCATGGATGAGCCGTTTTAAACAGACAAACTTTTAAAAGATAGAATACCGAAAGGAATAAAATAATGGAGAAACCTCAAAGAAGATCGCCCAAAAAATTCCAGCACAGAAGGAAGTTCTGCAAATTCTGCTCGGAAAAAACGCCGTACATAGATTACAAGGACTTGAGGGGCTTACGCAGCTACACCACTGAGAGAGGCAAGATCCTGCCCAGGCGGGTAACGGGCAACTGCGCCCTGCACCAGAGGGAACTGACCGTTGCGGTAAACAGGGCCCGCAACATAGCCCTGCTGCCCTATATAGAAAAATAGATGCGAATACCCAAAACCTGGGTCAGGCCGATAGCAGAAAAAATTGTGGCAGGCCTCGTAAAGGAAGGGCTGATCGAGCCTGCCGTTCCCATGGACCATCTGATTGAAGGGGCCGAGGCAATAATTCTGGACGAACTGATGGTGGAAGACCGGCTCAATGACGAGGTGCGGGCCATCCTGAAGAAGTACGAATCGGATATCGAGAAGGGCCGGCTGGATTTCCGCCGCATGTTTGACCTCACCAAACAGAAACTGGTAAAGGAGAGAAACCTGGTCCTATGATGCTCTCCGACGAAAAAGTAACCCATTTAAGCCATGTGCTTTTGAAGGGGCTGCTTGAAAAGAACCTGGTAAAGCTAAAAGACAGCGAGGCCGCTGCCAGAAAGGTAATCAAGCGGGTGGTAACTGCGGAACTGAAAGCCGGGCAGGCCATAGACACGTCCGTCCGCAGGAAGCTGGAGTCCTACTCGCGCAAAATCGTGGAAAACAGCCCCGAATGGGAAGTGCTTTACAGGAAGTTCTACCAGGAAGAAGAGGCAAAAAGAGGAAGGTCGGAGGGGTAAAAGGGGCCGCTCTGCCGTTATCTTATTGAAAGCGTCTCCTTAATTCTTTGAACAGACGCGCCGGAAAACAAATAGCAGCTAAAAGGGCGCCCCTGGCTCTGGATTTAACAGCCTGGTCCGTTCTGGGCCTTTTCTGGATTTTCATCGTCTTTATCTACAAACCCGGGCATTTCTCTTTATGGCTTGCGGCCGCACTGGCCGTTTCTGTTTTTTCTGCCGTTCTGGCTTTCAAGCAGAAAAAAAGGCGGCTGGAAGATCGCGGCAGGGCTTTTTTCTTCTGTTCACTCTGCCTGCTGGCAGGCGTTCTTGCCAGGCAATACCGCGGCGCTGAATTCTCACTTTTCCCCCTTACCGCGGGCGTTTCAGCCATGTTCGGGCCGGAGGTCTTTTTGCCCGTGTGGGCCTTCGCCCCGCTTTCAATCGTAAAAATGGGGCTTCCGCTTTTCCGCACCGCGGCCTTTTCCGTGTGTCTGTGGACTTCCGGCGGGCTTGTCTTTTATGCCCTGAAAGATTTCCGCAGCCGGACAGCCAGGCTGAACCAGGAGATATATGATATCACCTCTGCCCGGCCGGGTTTTTCGCCGGACAGCCCGGACTTAAAGGGCGCATCCGACAAGGAACTGGCGGATATGATAAAAGCCGCCAGGCAATGCCTTTTGGCGGATTCCGCCTCCTTGTTCACGGCGGCTTCAGGGGCGCTATCCGTAAAATGTTCCACGGATATTGAAGCGAGGCTTCTGCCAGAGGGGCTGATATGGCTGTGTTTCAGGGACGGGCGGCCAGTCCACCAGGCCAGCCTCTCCGGCAGCGGTGGAGGCGCGCCCATAAGCCCGGGATACTCGGTTTCAGGCAGAATTGAATCCTTATCGGCCCTCCCGCTCAGGGACGGCAAAATCGTGACGGGCATTCTTTCGGCCTCCAGCGCCCAGGCAAACGCATTTGCCGGAAGGGAGGAGCAGATGGAGGCGTGGGCCGCACTGTTTTCCTCGGCCCTAAAGCGCCAGCGCGTACATGGAGAAATGGAGCGCAACCTGGCCGGCTTCGAGGTGTTGAAGGATGAAAGCCACAAACTTATAGGCGCGCTTGGCCCCAGTGAGATTGCGTCCGGGGCGGTTTCCGCGTTAAGGAGGATCGCTCACCTTGGGACCGCGCTTTTCCTGCGGGACGGGCAGGGCTTCAGGCTTGCCGCATCGGCTGGCATCAGGGCTCCGGAAAAAGAAAGGGCTTACTTCGAAAATTTTAAGGGCAACCTCGTCGAAAGCACGCTCAGGGTTGGGGCGGGCCCGATATACCTTTCCGATTTATCAAAATACACGCTGCCGCCTTTGCCGTTTGACACCGGGCCGGTGAGGTCCGTTCTCTTCCAGCCGCTTGCATATGAGGACGAAGTGCTTGGGGTGGCGGCGATGCTCTCCCCTGAAACAGATGCCCTTTCAGTGCACCAGATAGCGCTTGTTAAGATGTTTGCCGGGCAGCTTGCCGTAAGCCTGTCCAGGGCGATGCTGCATGAGAAATTGCAAAGGCTTGCGCTTACCGACGGGCTTACCGGGCTTTATAACCACAGGCATTTCCAGGAAAAGCTGGCCGGGGAGTTCAAACGGCTGGAGCGCTATCAAGGGCCGGTTTCACTACTGTTGATAGACATAGATTTCTTCAAAAAAATAAACGACACCTATGGGCACCCTGCTGGCGACGCCGTTTTGAAAGGGGTGGCAGGCGTGATCAAGAACGAACTGAGGGAGAGCGATTTTGCGGCCCGCTACGGCGGGGAGGAGTTTGCCGCGCTGCTGCTGGACAGCGGCAGGAAGATGGCAGCGCAGGCAGGCGAAAGGCTGAGGGCCGCGGTGGCCGGGACCGTGTTTAAGGCTGGTGACAAGGACATAAAAATAACTATTAGCATAGGCGCGGCCTCTTTCCCCTCGGACGCAAACTCCCGCGAGTCGCTTATCGAACTGTCAGACAAGGCCCTGTACAAGGCCAAGCACAACGGGAGAAATCAGGTAGTGCTTTGGGAATGAATTTTACTATCGGAGCCTCACTGGGCGTGTTACTTTTCCTTTTTCCGCTCCTCGGTTTTTTGGCCAGCATAATTATGCTCTTTTTAAAAAAATTCAAATTTTCACTGAACCTCTCACTCGCTTCAATCTTAGCTCCACCATTTGCATTTTTTTCTTTGTGGATTATCGGCTTTTTGGTTGAAAAAATTTTTGGCCCGCTCGAATGGAGTGTTTATGCCGCAATAATTGGGTTTGTAGCAGGTCTGTTTTTTGGCGTAGCTTCAGCGCGGTTTTTAGCAAAAAGAATAGATAAAAAATTTAATTACCACGGGGAAGCCCCCGGACAAGAGAAACGAAAAAATTATTTTCCATTGATTTCGGCATCGGTTTTATCAATTTTAGGGATTCTAATAATCTGTATGTTCGTATACGCATTGCAATCGTAAGCGGCAAAAACCCGCCAATTTCTATACATCAGGGCACAAAGAAAGTAAGCTCCTGCTCTATCTTTCCCCTTGAAAACCCCACCCGTTTTCTGGTATAAAGGTACTTACCATAAACAACGCAAATAAAGGTATTAACAGGGTGAGGGTACACAAAAGCGGGGCTTTTATTTCTTTTTGTTCGCATCTGGCAAGGGTGTTTGCCCTTGTCCTGTTCGTCTTCGTCCTTGCCGCTCCTGTCCAGGCGCACGCCTACAAGGTAAAAAGAGGCGATACCCTTTCCGGATTGGCCCGCAGGTTCGGCGTTAAAGCCGCAAAGATAAGAAGGGCAAACCACCTGGCGTCCTCACGGCTTAAGCCGGGGATGAGGCTAAGGATACCGGCAAAAAGAAAGGCGGGAAGGCATATCGCCTCCCGCTTGCGGAAGGCGCATAAAAGCAATCCAGTGCTGGCCAGGGCTGAACGCATACCGCATGTAAAGAGAGGACGCGATGTTTACCACAAGGTCAGGAGAGGGGAAACCCTATACTCCATAGCCAGAAACTACTCCGTTTCAATCAAGCAGCTAAGGAGATTAAACGGCCTTGGAAGGCGCTCTCGTATAAGGCCGGGCAAAAAACTCCTTGTAAGGGCATCCGGGGCCGTCCCGGCGCACTATATTATTAAAAAAGGCGATACCTTTGAAAAGATAGCAAGACGTTACGGCCTTTCCGCCGAGGCCCTGGTAGAGATGAACGAGATGGATTCGCAGGACCTGCGTCCAGGCCAGAAGATAACCCTTGTGGAGCGTGGGCAGCCTGAACCGGAGATAAAGATACAGCAAAAAGCTGGGGCGCCAGAGATAGATGCCAAAACGGCACAGGCCATAGCCGCCATTGTGGCAAACTCGCCTGCCTCCGCGATACCCGTCATATCTGCCGCACCCGCCGCACCTGATGACATTAAAAGCAGGATAGACGCGCTGGCCAGTTCTAAGGACATCAAATCCATGAGTTTCAAGGACAAGCTGATGCTGTTTGCCAAGTCCATGCTGAATATCCCGTACCGCTTCGGCGGAACAAGTTTTTATGGCATAGATTGCTCCGGGTTTGTTCAGAAGGTATTCAATTTCATTGGAGTAAAACTGCCCCGCACCGCAAGGCAACAGTTTAACGAGGGCACGCCGGTAAAGCTTAGTGATCTTGCAGTGGGCGATCTCCTGTTCTTCAGGACGTACGGGTCTTTCCCAAGCCACGTGGGGATTTATATCGGGGAAAACCTGTTCATACACGCATCCCCCGGAGGGCACAGGGTAAAGATAGCCAGCCTGGCCACGCCTTATTTCCTCAGGCGCCTGATAGGGGCCAAGCGGCTGATTCCCGGCAGCACAGAAAGCACGGGGGCTGCCCCCCAGCCAACAACGCAAGTAAGCCCGGCAATAGCAGCGCTGCCCGGCGCACAGCCAGCGCTTAAATAGAATCCTGCCAATACCATCCAACATAAAAAGAGCGATGCGCCAGTGAAATGGACGGCAAAAGACCCGATTGGGTTCAACGGCGGGGATACAAACTTCTATAAATACAGCCTTGCTGATCCCGAAAATTTGATCGATCCACTAGGATTTTCTTGGGTAAGTAATATTTGGAGCGGTGTTAGTAATGCATTTAAGCCAGTGGGAACAGGCACAATGGTTGGTACAATAATTGGTGGCGGTATAGGAACAGCAATTGGCCCCGAAGGAACTGGCGTCGGTGCGTATGCAGGCGGAGCAATAGGAGGTTTTGTCGGCGGATTATTCGATCCCCCTGGTGCAGGACAACTTAATTACGAAGAACCAATTCCGGGCCAGCCAACTATACATATGCCACCATCTGACATTCCAAGTATACATATGCCCTCAAAACAACCGCCTGAATATATTCCTGATAATGAAGCAAATGCGCATCAAAGCGGAGCAACGTGACCTTTGTACAAGTGAAACTT
>JAJYLE010000018.1 GCA_021788025.1 Nitrospirota bacterium | reverse complement strand
CCAAGTACGTATCTACGTACTTGGCGCAAACGTGGCCTGGTGGGGGATGGTAATACTGGTGACAGGCATAATATGCAGCGTGCTTGGCGTGCTGTATGTGCTGATGGAGCACGACATAAAACGGCTGCTTGCCTACAGCAGCGTGGAAAATATCGGGATAATACTTCTTGGCATGGGGGCCTCGGTGCTTTTTGCATCGTCCGGCATGCCCGCGCTTGCCGGGCTGGCGCTGGCCGCCGCAATGTTCCACGTGCTTAACCATGCGATGTTCAAGGGCCTCCTCTTTATGGGGGCGGGGGCGGTGCACAAGGCAACGCATACCAGGAACATGGAAGAGATGGGCGGTCTTTTAAAGCGGATGCCCTATACCGGGCTGTTCTTTCTGATAGGCTGCGTCTCGATATCGGCGCTGCCGCCTTTTAACGGGTTTTCAAGCGAATGGCTTACATTCCAGTCGCTTATACTGGGCAGCCTAACGCCGCGGATTTACATGAAGCTGGCAACCCTTCTGGGTGGCGCGGCGCTGGCGCTTACGGGCGGCCTTGCAGCAGCTTCTTTCATAAAGGCCTTCGGCATACCATTTCTGGGCCAGCCACGGAGCGCCAAGGCTGAAAACGCTGATGAAAGCAACCGTCCAATGATCCTGGCCATGGGTATAGCGGCAGCGGCCTGCCTGGCGCTGGGCCTTTTTCCAAGCGGCGTGCTGGGGCTCATATCAAAAATACCTTTGAGCGGGCTGGACCAGGTATCAAAAGCAGGCATGTATCCTGGGATGACTACGCGTGCTCTTTTATCGCCTGTAAACGTGGCGGGCGGGTTCGCCCAGATCCAGCCGGCTGGCATCCTGGCGTTCATGCTTGCCGGGCTTGCGGCGCTTCTGGTGTTCCTGAAGATATTCTGGAGGCGCCCCAAAACTGTTTACCGCGATTCATGGGACTGCGGACTTCAGGCCCTTACCCCCAGGATGCAGTACACGGCCACTGCATTTTCAAAACCGGTGAGGGTGGTATTTAAAAACATATATATGCCGAAAAAAGAGGTAAGCACGGTTTATACCTTAAAACCCTTTTTTGTTTCCAGCATGGCTTATAAATCGCAGATAAGGCCTTTTTTTGAGGAGTTCCTTTACAGGCCTGCCCTGAAGACGTTTGATAAACTGGCCATGTCCGCCAAAAGGCTCCAGTCCGGCAGCCTTCAGCTTTACCTGGGTTATATGCTTTTGACACTCCTAGCGATGCTGGTGCTGTGGGCATGATATTCAATAATTTCCAGTTCCTGATAATAGTCCTTCTTTCGCCGCTTGTGCAGGGGCTAATAAAAAAGCTGAAGGCGCTTGGGCAGGGCAGGGTTGGGGCCGGGATATTCCAGCCCTATCTGGACCTGTTAAGGCTTTTCAGGAAAGGGATGGTCATCTCCAAAACGGCCTCGCGCGTCTTCCATGCCGCCCCTTTTGTGGTTTTTCTGTCCACTCTGGCGGCCTGCGCGCTGGTGCCGGTAATAAGCGCCAATGCGAAGATTTTTGGTCTTGGCGATGTTATAGCGCTGTTTTATACGCTTGCACTTGGCAGGTTTTTTCTGGTGCTGGCCGGGCTGGACGCCGGGACGGCTTTTGGCGGCGAGGGCTCCAGCCGCGAGGCGATGATTGCCATACTTGTTGAGCCGATGATAATGCTGGCGGTCTTTACGGCGGCCGTTGCCGGGCGTTCCACATCGGCGGCCCAGCTTGCAAGCAATCCGCATATATACAGCTCCCCGGCGTATGTGCTGGCCTTTTGCGCGTTTTATGTTGCCCTCATCGCGGAGACGGGCAGGATACCCGTGGACAATCCGGACACACATCTGGAGCTTACGATGATACATGAGGGGATGGTCCTTGAATATTCAGGCGGATATCTTGCGCTTCTGGAATGGGCGCACTGGATGAAACAGATGCTCCTATTTACGCTGGCTGCGGACCTGTTTTTCCCTTTCGGCACCGGGATGGATCCCGCGCGGGCCTTTATACTTTACTCGGTCAAGATGGCGGTGCTGGGCGCGGCCCTTGCGCTTACGGAGACAAGCCGGGCGAAGCTGAGGATATTCCAGTTGCCCTCGCTTCTGGGCGGGGCGTTCGTGCTTGCGCTTTTATCCATCATTTCGGTAATAGCGCTGCAGAGGTAAAAGCATGCTGGCAAAATGGATAGGCCTTTTTTCAGTTATCGATTTCATTTCCGCGGGGATGCTTGTAAGCGTGGTGGCCATGAACTCTCTTAAAAGAATAGACGGCTGCATAAAGGCGTACGCGGCCAATTCATGGCTTCTGGCCTCGATGATGGGCGCATCTGCCGTGTATCTTTCCGAGCCTCACCTTTACGCTGCCGCCTTCTACACCATAGCCGTTAAATGCATAGGAATACCCTATGTGCTAAAAAGGGTGGCAAAGGAGCTCAAGGTAACCAGGGAGACGGACCCGTATGTAAGCGGCCCCGTTTCCACCATGGCCTCTTTCGCGCTTGTTGGCATAGTGTACTCCGCCCTGTCCCGCGGCATAGCGGTGACCGGCTTTGCCCAGAATTCACTGGAAGTGGCCGTATCCATAATACTTGTAAGCCTGTTTACGATGATGAT
This sequence comes from Nitrospirota bacterium, assembly GCA_021788025.1. Lineage (GTDB taxonomy): Bacteria > Nitrospirota > Thermodesulfovibrionia > Thermodesulfovibrionales > JdFR-88 > JAKAKS01. Next base: position 20,548 of record JAJYLE010000018.1, on the reverse strand, counting down.
ACGCGGAAAGGCCATTACCCAGGTTATAGGGCTTCTTTTTATGGAAAACGGGCTGTTTCTGGCCGGATTTTCGCTGACCAGGGGGATGCCCACGCTGGTTGAGCTTGGCGTGCTTTTTGACCTGTTCATGGGCGTTTTGATATTGGGAGTTTTCCTCTCGCAAATAAAAAAGACGTTTGTAAGCGTGGATCTGGACCGGCTTACAAACCTGAAGGGATAAGGCAAAGATGCTGTTGCTGGTATTAATCCCGCTTGCGGCCGCCCTGGCGTGCCTCTTTTTGAAAGGGCGCGGAGCGCTAGAAGGCGTAACCATAGTGGCGCAGGGCGTTTTTGCGCTATGGGCCGCCCTGCTTGCCTTTGAGGCCTCAAACGGCGCCGTATATTTTGGAGGGGATGCCTCCGCCCCGCTATTTTACGCGGACGCGCTTTCAGCCTACATTCTCTGCGTAATCGCGGTCCTTTCATTTGCAAGCGGGGTGTATTCGGTTGAGTACATACGCTCGGAGGTGGCCCGCGGGGCTTTGCCCGCAGCTACTGCTAAGTACTACTACGTCTTTTTAAACCTGTTTGTCTTTACGATGGCTGTTGTGCCCGTATGCGGCAACCTTGCGCTTTTGTGGATAGCCATAGAAGCCACAACCCTGGTATCGGCCCTGCTGGTTGGCATTTACAGAAGGGCGGGCTCGGTTGAGGCGGCGTGGAAATATATTGTCCTTTGCACCGTGGGCATAACGTTTGCCCTCATGGGCACGTTCATACTGTACTATGCCTCTTCGGAGGCGGGCAGCGGCTCGTTTGAATGGAGCACGCTCAGGCAGATGGCCGCCGGGCTTAACCCGGCCACGATGCGGCTGGCGTTTCTGTTTGTAATGATAGGCTACGGCACAAAGGCCGGGCTGGCCCCTGTGCACAACTGGCTGCCCGACGCGCACAGCGAGGCGCCAACCCCGGTTAGCGCGCTTCTGTCGGGCGTGCTTTTAAACTGCGCCTTCTACGGTGTTATCCGGGTTGCCTCCATTGCGCGGGTCTCCTGCGGGCCGGCGTTTGTGCAGACCGTCATGATATCCTTCGGCATCATCTCCATAATGGTTGCCGCGGTGTTCATGCATGTGCAGAGGAACGCAAAAAGGCTGCTGGCTTACAGCAGCATAGAGCATATGGGCATAATATCCACCTCTTTCGGGGCTGGCGGCCAGTTTGGAGTTTATGCCGCGCTGCTGCACGTGCTTAACCATGCGATAGCAAAACCGCTCATGTTTTTTGTGACGGGCCGTACGTATTGCCGCTATCACTCGGTGGAGCGCGGCAAGGTTAAGGGGCTTATCAAGGCGCTGCCGCTTACCGCGGGGCTGGGGTTTGCAGGCATTTTCGCCCTGGCTGGCGCGCCGCCTTCAGGAACATTCATAAGCGAGTTTCTTATGTTGCGCGCCCTTGCCGACGGGCGGCACTGGGCCGTGCTTGCCCTGTTCCTGATTGGCGGGACGATAGTCTTCTATGCGCTTATAAGGAATTTCGGCTCGATGTTTCTGGGAAAAGAGGCTGAGTTGAAACCTGAACCCTCGAATTTTAAATTTACGCCGTGGAAGCCGGCCGGGATTGTCATGCTGTCTTTTGCGGTAATAATCCTGGCGCTCGGCCTGCATGTGCCGGGCAGGCTGGATTCCCTGATTCGCCTTTCAGCGGGGATTGTGGGGCAATAATGTTACCGAGGAACGCTGAAAATTACATCCGCGTTCAGCCCGGCGAGTTTGCTGCAAGGTGCGCCGGCATCTTTCACGCCGGAGGCAGGCTGAGGATGATGTTTGCGGCGGACGAGCGTGAAACGGACGGCTTCATGAACATATATGCCGTTTTTTCCTCGATTGCAGACCACGGCAGCTTCGACATTATTACCACTGCGGTTGAAGATGAAGGCGGCTTCAGATACCAGAGCATCACGCCCAGGGTGCCCGCGGCCCACTGGTATGAAAGGGAGATGGCCTGCATGCTGGGCATTGTCCCGGAAGGCCACCCGGACTTGCGCCCCCTTGTATTGCACGACATGTATCCGGAGGGGGTTTTCCCGTTAAGAAGAGATATAACCGCGGAGGACATCCGTTCAAAGGTGGATCTGGCAAGGGACGACGCCTATCCGTATAAAACGGTGGAGGGCGAAGGGGTTTTTGAGATCCCCGTTGGCCCCGTTCATGCCGGGATAATAGAGCCGGGCCATTTCAGGTTCAGCGCGGTTGGGGAGAGCATATATTTTCTGGACCCCAGGCTTTTTTATACCCACAAGGGGGTGGAAAAGCTTTTCGAGCAGGTTGGGTTTGAGCGCGGCATCCAGTTAGCGGAGCGCATCTCCGGCACCAGTTCCTTCTGCCATTCCACCGCTTATTGCCTGGCCGTGGAGAACATGCGCGGCGTGGACATCCCCATCAGGGCCAAGGCGGTAAGGACATTCCTTGTGGAGCTTGAACGCCTGTATAACCATATCGGCGATATAGGCAACCTTTGCGCGGGCACGGGGTTTGCGGCCGGGTATGCCGAGGGAGCGGAACTGAAAGAAAGGCTGATGGCCCTGAACCACAGGCTTACCGGCAGCAGGTATTTGCGGGGGGTAAACAAGCTTGGCGGGGTATCGCGCGACGTGCTGGAGGATGTTGAATCCATCTCCGCGGAATTAAGTGTGGTAACGGATGAATTCAAGGCCGTAATGAAATTCATCATGTCTTCAGTGTCGCACATGGAGAGGCTGGAAGGGCCGGGCTTCCTGTCCAGGGAGGCTGCTGTTAAGCTTGGCGCAACCGGGATTGCCGCCAGGGCATCGGGCGTTAACGATGACTTGCGCACGGCCCACCCAAACCTCTTTTACGACCGCATCATCTTCGAGGTGCACACAAGAAATCGCGGGGATGTGCTTGCCCGGATGCTGCTGCGGGCCGATGAGGCCGCATGCTCATTGGCTATGCTGCGGTCCATACTGAGGAAGGCGAAGCCGCAGAAAAAGGAGCTGATGGCCGCGGATGCGCAGCAGGATGCCCGCCCGGCTGACATTAGTGGTGGGCGGCAGGCCCTTGGATGGGTGGAGGGGGCGCGCGGGAGCATCTTTTACTTCGTAAAAGCCGCGGCAGACGGAAAATCGCCACTGAGGGTAAAGGTGCGAAGCGCGTCTTTTTGCAACTGGCCGCTGCTGCCCTTTACTGTGCTGAACGATATTGTGCCGGATTTCCCCCTTATCAACAAGAGCTTCAACCTGTCTTATTCCGGCTGCGACATGTAAAGGACAAAAAAATTCATGTTTGGAAAAATTTTTTGTAATATTATAAAAAGCAAGCGGGTTCTGAATGAACGCGAACTGGAATATAAGAATCCTGAGGAGGCGGCAGGCGGGCTTGTCCGCCGGGATATTATCCCCGCATCTTTCCGTGGGTCCGTCCGGATCAGGCAGGTGGACGCCGGTTCCTGCAACGCCTGCGAATGGGAATGCATCGCACTTACAAATCCAATTTACGACGTGCAGAGGTTCGGGGTGGATTTTGTGGCCTCGCCCAGGCACGCCGATATCATACTTGTGACGGGCCCGGTGTCCTGGAGCATGGCGCGGGCGCTGGAAAAAAGCTGGCTTGCGGCGGCGGAGCCAAAGATAGTTATCGCATGCGGGGATTGCGCTGCGGACGGCGGTGTTTTCAGGGGAAGCTATGCAGTTGCCGGGGGAGCGGACAAGATTGTTCCGGTGGCTTATAAAATATCTGGATGTCCGCCCTCGCCTGCGGATATAATCAAAGGGATCAGAGGCGCGCTTGCGCTTTTGTGCGGGCCCCATAAGGGGCCCGAGCCGAAGTAAGGAGGGCATAATGGCGCCACAGGCCGCATTGCCTAAGGAAAAGGAAGAGCCTCCCGGTCAAACCCAAACGCAGTCAAAGGTAAGCCCTCCGGGGCTGCTCCCGCAGCGGTTTGCAGTGGAGCAGGCCTCCGCTGGAAATGCCGGCAAAGGCCTGTTTGCCGGGGCCGACCTGGCAAGCAAGATATGGCCAGGCGTCACCGACGAACAATGGACGGACTGGCGCTGGCAGATGGTGAACAAGCTCAGGTCCATCGAAGGCCTTGCGCGGATAATGGATTTAAAGCCGTACCAGAAGCTCCGCTATAAAAGGCTTCTTGATGTCTTCCATTTCTCCGCCACCCCCTACTATTTATCGCTGATCCAGGACATAAACGACCCGGCAGACCCCATACGCAGGCAATGCATCCCGGATTTAAAGGAACTGGAGTTCCAGCTTGTCGGGGACAATGACCCTCTTGAAGAAGAAGAGGACATGCAGGTGCCGGGGCTTGTGCACAGGTACCCCGACCGTGTGCTTGCCATAGTTACCAATACATGCAGCATGTATTGCAGGCATTGCACCAGGAAAAGGATTTGGCGCGAGGGCGAGTCTGTAATGACCAAGAAGGCCCTGAAAGGCATGGTCGATTACGTGCGCCAGACATCCGAAGTGCGCGAGGTCATCATATCCGGCGGCGATCCGCTTACCATGAATCTGGAACTCCTGGACTGGTTCATGGGCGAGCTTGGGCGCATATCCCACGTTGAGGTGCTGAGGATTGGCACCAGGATACCCGTTGTGCTTCCCATGGCGGTAACTGAAGAGCTTGTGCATATGCTGAAAGGGCACAGGCCCCTGTGGGTGAACACACAGTTCAACCACGCCAGGGAGGTGACGGCCGAGGCGGCCCAGGCTTGCGACAGGCTGCTGACAGCGGGCATCCCCGTATCCAATCAGTCCGTTTTGCTTAAAGGCGTAAACGACTCCTCAGAGACGATGAAGGAGCTTTGCCACGCCCTGCAGCGCATAATGGTGCGTCCATACTATCTTTATCAGTGCGATCCCGTAAAAGGGGTGGAGCACTTCAGGACCAACATCTGGAAGGGCATGGAGATAATAGAGACGATGCGCGGCTATACGGGCGGGCTTACGGTCCCCACATTTGTGATAGACGCCCCCGGCGGAGGCGGCAAGATACCGCTTCAGCCTTTCTACCTGCTGTCGGTTACCGAAAAAGAGGTGCTGCTTAGAAACTATGAGGGGATGATAATCAAATACTTCAACCCAGACCTCTCAGAGAACGGGCGGACAAGGAAGGCCGGCGGCAACGGCAGCCTGGGTGGCACGGCGCAGCTTCTGAAAGGCCAGGGCAAAGCGCTTGTTCCCGAACAGGCCCAGAGGTATAAGCGAAGGAAGCAGAAAAACATGCTCTTTGGCATGGAGAGTTAAATAGAATTAAGCATTCTGAAATGCTCATAGCTCTGGTTTACGATTTAAGGAAGGACTACCTGGCTATGGGCTTTGGCGAGGAGGAGACGGCCGAATTCGACAGCGATGCCACCATCTCCTCCATTGCTCAGGCAATAGAAGGGCTGGGCCATCAGGTTGAACGGGCAGGAAATATTTACGATCTGTCAAAAAGGCTTTCTTCCGGCCTGAAGAAAAACCAGCTTCCGCGCAAGCCGTGGGATCTGGTCTTTAATATCTCGGAAGGCCTGTCCGGAAGAAACCGTGAATCCCAGGTGCCGGCCCTGCTTGAGGCTTACGGCATCCCCTACACGTTCAGCGACCCCCTGACGCTTTCTTTAAGCCTGGACAAGGAGATGGCAAAAAAGGTGGTGAGGGCAGCGGGCGTGCCAACGCCGGATTCCTTTGTGGTGGAATCTGTTAAGGACCTGAAAAAAATCCCGCTTCAAGAGTATCCGTTGTTTGTGAAGCCGTTGTCCGAGGGTACCGGCAAGGGGATAACCCCCTCGTCCGTGGTTAAAAATCCAAAAGCGCTCAAGGCCCAGTGCAAGAGGCTTCTGGACGGATACGGCCAGCCTGTTCTGGTTGAAACATTCATGCCTGGCAGGGAATTTACGGTGGGGATAATCGGGACGGGCGATGGCGCCCGCGTGGTGGGCGCGCTGGAGCTTCAGCTTCTGAAGGGGGCGGAGCCGGGGGTTTACTCCTACCTGAACAAGGAACTGTGCGAAGAACGGGTAAGATACGTTCTTGTAAAAAATAAAAAAATACTGAAGGAGCTTTCCGTACTGGCGCTTAAGGCATACAGAGCGCTTGGGTGCAGGGACGCGGGAAGGCTGGATTTCAGGCAGGACGGGGCGGGCCACGCCTCTTTTCTTGAGGCAAACCCTCTTGCCGGGCTTCATCCTACTCATTCGGACCTGCCAATACTTTGCCGCCAGGCAGGGATGCCCTATCCCGAATTGATAGACGCGATTATACAATCTGCGGCAAAACGGCTGCCTGAAAATAAAAGAGCCGTATCTTGAAAATTGCAATCCTCTACAGCCAGGACTGGGCGGACCAGTCCGCATCCGATGCTCCTGAGGCACAGAACAGGCCGGATTGTCTGGACACGCTGGACCAGGCCAAACTGATTGAAGACTCTCTTGTCCAGAAAGGGCACGTAACGCGCAGGTTCGTATTAAAAGACCGCGCCTCATTCATGCCGCTGCTTGCCGGTATAAATGAGTTTGCCCCGGATGTTATTTTCAACCTGGTTGAATCAATTTACGGTAAAGAGGAACTGCATCCGTCGATGGCCGGGCTGCTGGAAATCCTTAACATTCCTTATACAGGCTCGCCCTTGTCCGCGCTGGCTTCAACAACTGACAAGGCGGTAACAAAGGCCGTGCTTGCCTCTGTGGGCCTGCCAACGGCCCGGTGGAAGGTGTTTAATGGTGATGACGGTGGATTAAATTTAGAAAACGGACTGGTCCGCGGCCCATGGATAGTTAAGCCGGCCTGCGCGGACGCTTCCATTGGGATAGATGATGATGCGGTGGTAACTGATCCAGCCGCCCTTCTGCCCAAAGCCGCCCAGGTGAGCGCCAGGTTCGGCAAGACATTGCTTGAGCGGTTTATAGACGGCAGGGAGTTTAACATCTCTCTGCTGGAGATGCCGGGTTCCGGCAAAGCTGAGGTGATGCCCCCTGCCGAAATGGAATTTGCCAACTGGCCCGTGGGCAAGCCCAGAATAGTCAATTACAAGGCCAAATGGGACGAGGCGGCCTTCGAGTATGAAAACACCGTGCGCACATTCCCGCCTGCCGGTGAAAAAACCCCCATAGAAGAGATGAAAAAGGTTGCGCTTGCCTGCTGGGATGTTTTCGGGCTCCGGGGCTATGCCAGGGTGGACATGCGCCTGGATCCGGAAGGCGGTATCTACATAATGGAGATAAACGCCAATCCGTGCATTGCCCCGTGGTCCGGGTTCATGGCGGCCAGCAAGCAGGGCGGATACGGGCCTGAACAGGTTATTGAAAGGATAGTCCTTTCCGCGCTGGACCGGCGGCCATAAAATGAAATCCTCAACAGTTATAAGATGGCAGCCCATACCGGAAGACCGCGTGCACCTGCCGGACATACTTTTATCCAGCGGGATGTTTTACGATTTTGAGGTTGACGTTGCGCTTGAGCTTCTTGAAGATGCTCTTTTGAAGGGCGATAAAAGCGAATATATGTTCGCGTTTGCGGATATGGAAGGCAAGGCCATGGGATATATTTGTTACGGCCCCATCACGATGACCCAGGGGCGGTGGGACCTCTACTGGATAGCCGTCCACCAGGATGCCCGCCGCAAGGGCATAGGAATGGCGCTACTGGCCGCCGCCGGACAAAAGATGAAAGAGCTTGGGGGGCAATACCTGTATTCCGAGACCTCCTCCAGGGAGTTATATAAACCCACAAGGGATTTCTACGTGAAGGCCGGGTTTATGAAGGCCGCCACCGTCCCGGAATATTACGCCGCGGGCGACCATAAAGTGATCTACATGAAGAAGCTGGATTGACCGGGCCTCCCCAGTTTGTGGCCTCCCGTTTCGGGTGTATAATATGCTAGGAATTTTGAGGAGGAATACATAATATGAAACGGCTGATTGTAGTGCTGGCGCTTTGTTTTGCCATGTCTTCCTGCGTAACCCCGGTTTTAAGACCGGCCACCATGAAGGCCGGCCGCCGCGATGCTGACATGACCGTGCTTTCACAGCAGCCCACGCCCTATATAGGTAAGCTGTTTATCCTTGGCGGGGTGATACTGAAGACAACCGTAACCAACGAAGGCTCGGTAGTGGAGGCCATGTACGTCCCTGTGGATGCCAACGGATACCTAAAGGATGTGCTTGAAAACGGCAGATTCCTTGCCATCTATCCCAAAAAAGACGGGATCCTGGACCCGATGATCTACAAGAGAAAACGCGAGGTCACCATCGCGGGCTATTTTGAAGGGACACGGAAAGGAACTCTGGACAAGGCTGAATACAACTACCCGGTTTTCAGGATCAGCGAGATATACCTCTGGAACCAGGAATACACTTATGCCAACCCCTACTATTACTCGCCCTATTACTATCCGTATTACGGCTCCTATTACTCACCCTGGTGGGGCGGCGGGTACTATTGGGGCAGCCCCTGGTGGGGATGGGGCGGCTACGGCGGTTATGGCTACGGTGGTTACGGCTACCGTAACTGGCGGTAGCAACGGCTCTGTAATCCAATAGGGCGGCAGTCCGGCAGATAAATTAAAAGTCTGCCGGCTGCCACTTTTCAACTCTGTCACAATTAAAATGTTTGTCCTGATAGCTTCACTTATTCAAATAATAATTGTTCTTGCCCATCTGCTTGTTTACAAGGCCGCATTCAGGTTTGTTGCCCTGCCAGCAAGGGGGCTTTTCCCGGTTGTGTTCAGGGCATTCTTTTTTGTCCTGCCGTTTAGTTTTCTGGCGGCCTCTTCCCTGGCCTATGGGCATAACAGCCTGTTTACCCGTGTCTTTTACACGGCGGCCGCAATGTGGCTTGGATATCTTATTTATTTTTTCTTTGCCGCGCTATTTCTTTACCTTCTGCTTGGTCTTGCAAAATTATCGATATTGCCTTTCAGGCCAGCCGCGCCGCTCTGGGGCATTGTCCTGTTTTCAGTGGCCTTTGTTGCAGGCAGCCTGGGAATTGCCAATGCCAGGGCCATTCGCGTAACCAGGCTTTCAGTGCAACTGCCGGGGATGCCCGCGCAATGGATAGGCAGAAAGGCTGTATGGGTGAGCGACCTGCACCTGGGGCAGCTATTGGGGCAGGGCTTTTCAACTGGAATTGCGGACAGGATCAACCGGCTTGTCCCCGATATTGTCTTTCTTGGCGGAGATATCTGGGACGGGCTTGCGGCGCCAAGCCGTGAGTTGATAGACCCGCTGGCCCGCATAAAAGCACCTTTGGGAATCTATATCATAACGGGCAATCATGAGGAGTTTTCCAGGGCCGCAACGGCCGCGTATATGAAAATTGCCCAAGAATCGGGAATACATAATTTAGACGGCAAAAAAATCGAGCTGGACGGCGTTCAACTGCTCGGCCTTGGTTACATGGAATCCTCAGGGCAAAAGAAGTTCGGGGCGGCCCTGGCCAGGCTTGGGCCGGACAGGGGCATGCCCTCCATACTGCTTAAGCATTCGCCGGCGGATTTCGCCGTATCTGAAGATGCCGGAATAACGCTACAACTTTCGGGCCATACCCATCATGGCCAGGTGTTTCCGGTAAACCTGATAACGCCCCTGGTTTATAACGGGTACGATTCCGGGTTTAAAAAGGAAAGGGGCACGGTATTTTATACTTCAAGCGGCGCCGGGACATGGGGGCCGCCCTTGCGCCTCGGCACACGCCCGGAGATAGTTTTAATTCAGTTCAGATAGATCTGCAATTATCCCGCTACTGGACTTCTTTACTATCTTCCTGTTCTGTTTTTCAGCGCGCTTGGGATTGTGATTCTTTTGAGGTGCGGCCGGCTTTGCGGACCCGCCTTGCTCAGCTTGCTTTTCCGGCTCCGGCGTGGACTTTTCCTTTTCTATGTTGATCTCGTATTGCCCTGGCTGGACCGCCGGATCCGATACGATTTCTATTGTTATCATATACTCCTTTTCCAGGGCGGCCAGCTCGCCCCTTCTGGCGTTTGCAAGCATGTTTGCGATTGCCACTGGCAGGCGGCAGGTGATGCCTTTTGTCCCTTCAAGGCTTGCCTTGGCGTGTATGTCCCTCATTACGGAAAGGGCAAGCATTTCGTCCGTTTTCACGGCGCCCTTGCCGGAACATGCCGGGCATTTTTTGTATGTGGACTCATGGTACGTCATCCTCATCCGCTCCCGGGTCATCTCCAGCATGCCGAATCTGGATATGCCGGTTATGTCCGTGTGGGCCTTGTCGTGGCTGAGGGCGGCTTTAAGCCTTGCCTCCACTTCCCTGCGGTTTTTGGAGGATTCCATATCAATAAAATCGATTACCACCAGCCCGCCGATGTCACGCAGCCGCAGCTGCCGCGCTATCTCGTCGGCGGCCTCCAAATTTGTGGAAAGGGCGGTCTGCTCTATGTTCTTTTCTTTCCTGCTCCTGCCGGAGTTGATGTCTATGGCCGTAAGGGCCTCGGTTTTGTCGAAAACCATGTAGCCCCGTGAGGGGAGGTTCACAAACCGCTCTCCCAGTTTGGATATCTGGTCTTCTATCTTGTAAACATCGAATATGGGTCTTTTTTCCTTGTAGAGCTTTATATTTATCTTTCGGAATGGCAGGGTTTGCCTGAGGAAATTCTTTACGGTTTTCAAAGTCTCGTTTTCATCCACAAGCACTTCATGAACGTCGCTGGTAAGGTAGTCCCTCACGGTGCGCACGGCGATATCGTGCTCCTTGTAAATAAGGGTTGGCCCATGCGTCTCCGCGGCTTTTTTCTTTATCCCGGCCCATAATTTGGTGAGGTATTTAAGGTCGTTTGAAAGCTCCTTGGCGGTCTTGTCTATCCCGGCGGTCCTCAGGATAAATCCCATCTTGGGCGGCAGCTTAAGCGTGCCAAACACATCCTGCATCCGCGCCCGTTCCTTCTTGTCCTCTATTTTTCTGGAGATGCCCACCTTCTCCCTGCCGGGCATCATGACTATATATCTGCCCGGCAATGAAAGATAAGTGGTGAGGTTTGCCCCTTTTGTATCCCTCTCGTCCTTTTCCACCTGCACGATTATCTCCTGCCCCTTGGAAAGGACGTTCTGTATCTTCTTGTTTCTAATCCGGGGCTCTTCACCGCTGGCGCCGTCGCCCTCGCCGCCGGGGGCTTCCGCTTTTTGGCCCCCCCCCATATACTCCGGCGATAGCTCCCTTAGCTGGAGAAAACCGTGTTTTGCGGGGCCGAAATCTATAAACGCGGCCTGTAATGAGGGCTCCACACTTTTTACAACGCCTTTATATATGTTTCCCCGCAGCTGCTCCTTCGCGGAGACCTCCGCGTAAAAATCCACCAAAACGCCGTCTTCGATTATGGACACCCTTTTTTCTTCCGGGTATTTGGCATTTATGAGTATCAGCTTTTTTTTCATTAAAGGTTATATTGGTCCTTCCCGGCCAAATTTTTGATCATATTAAGTATATCAAAATAAGTATTCGCCAGTATGCTTAATTGTCCGGTGGGGCCTGATTTTTCTGCTATGAGGCCTTATTAGGGCCAAGCGCTTTTTTCAAAACCGTCTGCCCTGCCATATTTCCGGCATGCTGTTGCGGGCCGGGCGGGGTTTCCTCCTGCCTTGAGGCGGGCGGCAGGAACCGCTCGAAGATTTTTTTATCGTTGGCCTTCATGTAGGCCTCCTGCGGGGAGATTATCTTCCTCATAAGAAATTCCATTATGGCCTGGTCCAGCAGCTGCATGCCTTCGCCTCTTCCGGTCTGGATTACCGAGGGTATCTGGAAGGTCTTGCCTTCCCTTATCATATTGCCCGTTGCGTTATTCACAAACAGTATCTCTATTGCGGCTATCCTGCCCGGCTTGTCGGCCCTTTTCAGAAGCTGCTGGGCCACCACCCCTTTCAGTGATTCCGACAGCATAGTGCGTATCTGGGCCTGCTGGCCTGCCGGGAAGGCGTCTATTATCCTGTCCACGGTCTTTGCGGCCGAGCTTGTGTGCAGGGTGCCAAAGACCAGATGGCCGGTCTCCGCGGCTGTAATGGCAAGCTCTATGGTCTCCAGGTCCCTCATCTCGCCAACAAGGATCACGTCCGGGTCCTCGCGCAGCGCCGCCCTCAGCGCCGAGGCAAAGGAATCCGTGTGCGTCCCGCTTTCCCGCTGGTTTACCAGGCAGCTTTTGTTCTGGTGGACGAACTCTATCGGGTCCTCTATTGTAAGTATGTGGTCTTTGCGGTTCTGGTTTATATAGTCGATTATGGCGGCAAGGGTGGTTGATTTCCCGCTTCCGGTAGGGCCGGTTACCAGAACCAGCCCCCGGCTCATACTGGCGAATTTCAGCACCTGCTTTGGAAGCGAAAGCTCATCTACGCTCAGTATCTTGTTCGGGATGAACCTGAAGACGGCCCCCAGGCCCCTTTTCTGATGGAAGTAATTGGCCCTGAACCGGGCCACTCCGGGCAGCTCATAGGCGAAATCCAGATCTCTTTTCTGGGTGAAATGTTTTTTCTGCTCCTCCGTGAGTATCTCGAAAAGAAGCGCCTCCATTATCTCGTTGGTAAGCACCTGGTAATCCATCTCCTCCAGTTCGCCGTGCCTCCTTAGCTTGGGCTTGGCCCCAACGCTCAGGTGCAGGTCGCTGGCGCCTTCGGAAATAACGGCTTTAAAGAAAAAATCCAGTTTAGCCATGGCGGTTTTTTAATTCCGAGGACGGATAAATACCTTCTATCCGGGCAAATGAATATCCAAGGCCGGCGCAGCTGTTGCAGCCTGCGCCTTTGCAATCCGGGCACAAGCCTGGCCTGTAACCCTTTATATGGCAGCCGTCCACGCCGGCAGGCGCCGAATCCGCCGTAAATATGGCCTTGTCATTCACTGGGCCGCTTCCAGCCAGACAAAGGCAAGGGTATTCTTCAAGGGGCCCGGACGAATGGAAAAAATTTGGCAGGCCGTTGACCTGGGCATCGGTAAGCACAATCTCATCGGGCCTGCAGAGGCCAAAAAGGCCCAGCACGGCCGGATATCTTTCCGGGCAGGCCCGGTTCAGCACCGGATAGACGGACAAGACCGTGCCGTTGCCGTCCGTGCCCTCGCTGTAAAGAAAAGGCACGCGCATAATCTCCAGCGCCATGAATATGCGGTCCGCCTCGAATTTGCCCTCTATTGTGGGCATGGGCCTGGTTATCCCGCAGCCCGACAGGCTGATGCCCAGGTTTGCGCCAAGCAGAAAATCCAGCCTGTAAAACGAGGTGTTATTTATCCTTGGGAAAAGCTCCTCCAGGTATGAGACAAGCGCCTGCTCGGCACCCCTGGGGACCAATTTTTTCAGGATGGCCTCTATCTTTCCGGCGTTGCCGGAAGATACGTTTATGTCCTTGCCGGATTTGTTTTTCAGATGGTCGAATGCCGGAGCGTTAAAAGGGTCCGATGTCACTATCCATATCCCGGCGTCGGTCTCGAATACCGGCAGTATGCTGTTTTTAAGCAAAAACGGGATAGGGAACTTCTGTATCAGTTCCATGTCCAGTTCCTTTTCGTCGATAAAAACGTAGGGGGTGTCAATCTGCTTGCTGAGCACCCATTCCAGGTCCTCCATGCTTACCTTCCGCATCCTTACAAGCAGTTCTCCAAGCCTCAGGCCGGTGGCCTTTTGCAATTTCAGCGCCTGCGCGATGCTCTCACTGCCAATAAGGCCGTAGTCGATCAGCAGTTCGCCTATGGTTTTTTTATTTCCCATTGGAAGACGCCATTTTGAATATCTTTAAATCCATCCTATAAATATGCCCTTTTTACGCGGGTTTTTCAAATGCATGCGCGGCCCGTGCTGCCTTTGCAGGCCGCTATAGGTTATATTTACAGCATGTCTTTTCGCAGTGGAGCCCCAAAGGAAGATGCCCAGTTCCGGCTTCCTTTTGAATGGGATGAAAGCGCGCTTGCAAACAAGCTGGCGCTGCTTACGGGCGGTCCTGTTTCACTAGCCATCACGTCCAACGGTGTAAGCGTTTTGCACGCGAGAAGGACGCCTTCCGGCATGAAGCTGCGGCTGCACAGGATATTTTTAAAGGCCGGCCCGGAGGTAATAAACGAAGTGGCCCGGTTTGCCAGGGGGCGCATCAGCGGAGAGCGCTTTCCCGTTTTAAGCTGTTATATAAAAGAAAACGCCGGGCTCATAGAAAAAGAGCGCGCCGGGAGAACAGGCAGAAAATCCGTACTGCGGCAAAAAGGCAGGTTCCATGATCTTTCGCAGATATACCAGGGCATTAACGAGGAATATTTTGATGGCAAAATAGATTGCGATATAACGTGGGGTAAAAAATCCGGCATAAGGGGCGCAAGGAAACAGACGCTTGGGTGCTATATGTACCCAAGAAATGGGGCGCGCGGGCTGATAAGGATCAACCCGACACTGGACAGCAAAAACACGCCCGCTTTCTATATTCGCTTTGTCGTATATCATGAGATGCTCCATGCAGATTTAGGCGAGGCAAAACAAGGTCAAAGGCGGATAGTCCACGGCGCGGAGTTCAGGCGAAGGGAAAAACTGTTTAAGGAGTATGGGAAAGCGGTGGCGCGGGAAACAAGATAGCCGGATCTGGCCTGGAAAAGACGGCAAGGCTGCTGCACTTGCTGTTGTTGACACAAGACCTATCTCTGTTATTATATTTGGTAAAAAATTTATCGCTCTGCGGAGGGAAAAATGCCGTTTTTGAATTATGAGCGCATGGGCGGGGTGCCGGACGGCGAATTCCGGAACAGAAAACCCTATCCCTGGGTGAATATAGAAGGCGGGCTGACCGCTGAAGGGTTCGATCAGCTCAGGGGCTCCATGCCCGATGCCTCCCTGTTTGAAAAATGGGAGAGCGTGAGGCGCGCCCACGGCCAGGGATATCATGACCGTTACATCCTGCACTACAAGCCGGGCGTCCCTCTTTCAAAACCGTGGCAGGATTTTTTAGCCGAGATCAAGGGGCCGGGCTATGACGCGTTTGTCCGCCGCATGCTGGGCCTGCCCTCAGATAAAAAACTGGTTCTTACGCTGGAGTGGTATTACGGCTGGCAGGGATGCGCTGTATCGCCGCACTGCGATGCCATGCGCAAGCTGGCAACACATATCTTCTATTTCAATACAGAGGAAGACTGGAAAACGGAATGGGGCGGCAATATCCTTATCATGGATGACGGCGGGAAGCTGCACCGGCATTCGGGCCCGTCCTTTGATGATTTAGCTGTAGCCGCCTCGCTGGACCCCAGGGGAAACGGCAGCCTGTTTTTTATGAGAACGGAACATTCCTGGCACGGCGTGCGCCCGCTGGAGTCACCTCCGGGGCCGCTGCGGAAATTGTTCATAATCACTGTAAACCAGGTCAATTACCAGGTTATCTGGCGGCGCCTGCGCGGCAAGGACCCGGACGGCTACAGTATAGGGCCTTACCAGAAGCCAACGGGCCCGCACACATCCTAGCCGCGGCATGATGATTTCCAAATACTTTGCGGGGGAAGATTCACCCATGGCCTCATGCGCGCAATATTGCCTGATGGACCTGGGCGGCACGCGCCGCCTTGTAATGATGCTTACGCCTGAGGGGCGCGGTGATTTTACAAGCCAGGCGGGCGAAGCGCTTGCCGCCATGCAGTCCATCCTGCGGGGAAAAGGGGCTGCGCCGGTATTTCAGACGGTTTTTTTGCGAAATGCGGGCGACCAGGCGCAATGCCAGAAGCTCCTGAGCGCCCATTATGGCACGCAAATTCCGGTCACCAGTTTTGTTTATCAGCCTCCTTGTACGGGCGCGGCGCTTGCCATGGAAGTATGGGCGATAGGCGGCCCTTCAGTCTGTATAGAGCGATTCAGCCAGGGGGCGCTTGCGGTGGCCCATGACGGGGTGCGCTGGGTGTATGTCTCCGGCGCAACACCTGAGGACGCAAACCCGTCTTGCGGGGCCCATGCCCAAACTATAAACGCGCTTGGCCGGATGCAGAATGCCCTTGTAAATGCGGGAAGCAGTTTCGAGAATGTAATACGCACATGGTTTTATATCGGGGGGATAACCGGGCCTGATAAAGCCGGCGCTCCCGGCCCGCAAAGATATATAGAGTTAAACCGCGCCCGGGCCGGGTTTTACCGGGGCGTCCGTTTTTGCCCAAACGTTCCCCATCCGGACAAATTCGAGATATACCCATCAAGCACCGGGATTGGCATGAAAGGCGAAGGGCTTGCGGCAAGCTGTCTTGCAATGGAGACCGGGCGCAGCGACGTCCTGCTTATGCCTCTTGAAAATCCGCAGCAGACGCCAGCTTATGAATACAGCCACGTCTACTCACTTAAAAGCCCCAAGTTCTCGCGCGCTATGGCCCTTGCTCTGAGGGATTACGTCACGATTTGGATTTCCGGGACCGCCAGCATTCTCAATTCAGAAAGCCTGTATCCCGATGACGTGGAAAAACAGACCGAACAGACCATCGAAAATATTGAAAAGCTGATCTCCGCTGAAAACTTTGCAGCCCACGGGGCCCAGGGGATCCGGGCGGGCCTGCAAGACATTGCCAAGGTGCGCGTTTATGTTAAACGCCCGGAGGATTTTGCCAGGTGCAAGGCCGTCTGCGACCGCCTCCTGGCAGGGGTGCCCGCCATCTACACCGTGGCCGACGTCTGCCGGCCGGAGCTGCTGGTTGAGATAGAGGGCGCGGCGTTTGTAAATCGCAAATAAAAGATGTCCTGAGACTCCGATTAGGCCCTTCACGCTTTCTCATGGGTAAAAGTAATTTCTAGCAGCAGTGCAATTGCTGCACCATCATTCTAATCATCTTGTTGATTGCAGGTGATAGCGGCCACTTTTGCCCGGCCTGTTGTATGTTCTATAATCAACTCTGTTTATGAAAAAGTTAAAAATACTTGCCCTGTTTATTTTTCTTTTCTTTGTTGCTGATGTAGGCCGGTATCTTGTGTTCCCGCGGATTTCCACGCTTATAAAAACCGCACCCCGTGAATCCGCCTTTATGAAATATCGTGTGCGGCAATGGAGGCGGGAGGGCATTAAAAGAAAACCGGTGCGGATATGGGTTCCATATTCAAGGATTTCTCCTTATCTTAAGAAAGCAGTCCTGATAAGCGAGGATGACAAGTTCTGGAAAGAGGGCGGATTTGACCTGGAAGCCATGCAGAAGGCGGTGGAAAAAGACATAGAGGCAGGCAGGTTCAAATTCGGCGCAAGCACCATTACACAGCAACTTGCGAAAAATCTTTTTCTCTCCCCGGCGAAAAATCCCATAAGAAAGATTAAAGAGGCAATACTTACCTGGAGGATTGAAAAGACGCTCTCAAAAAAAAGAATCCTGGAGCTTTATTTGAACTACGTGGAATGGGGCAACGGTATTTTCGGGGCCGAGGCGGCTTCAAGGCATTATTTCGGAAAGCCGGCCAGCGCCCTTTCGCCCATGGAGGCGGCAAGGCTTGCGGCCTGCCTGCCAAACCCTATCCGGTTCAGTCCAGTTGCCCGGAAGGGCTTTGTAGAGCGCCGTTCGCAAACCATCTACAAAATCATGGCCAGAAGGGGCGTCATTCACCAGGAGCTTGAAAGGACCCTTGCCGGCATCGAAAACGGAGATCAGCCCTCCATGAACCAGTCTAACGGCCAGCCTGCCGGCGTACCCGGCCTGTCAAATTCCGGAGCGCAGCAAGGAGTTGATGTGCCTTCGAATTCCCCCTCTGGAATGAGGAATTCTTCTTATAGATCTCCAGAGGAAACCGGGCCAGCTCCATAAAGGGTAATTTTTCCGTTTCTTTACTTTTTTTGTTACTGTATAATTGATAAGTTTTTAACCAACAAGCCCAAGGAGGGAAAGATGGCGGTAAAGAAGAAGACAACAGGCAAGACGGCGTCAGCTAAACCTGCAAAGAAGGCGGCACCGGCAAAGAAGGCGGCGCCGGCTAAAAAAGCCCCTGCGGCAAAAAAGGCGGCTTCCAAGAAAAGAGCGCCCAACCCGGCCTTCATGAAGGCAATGAAACCCAGCCCCGCTCTGGCCAAGGTTGTAGGCGACAAGGGCTTGCCCAGGACCGAGGTCATGAAAAAACTTTGGGCCTATATCAAGAAAAACAAGCTGCAGGACGAAGAGAACAAAAGAAATATCAATGCGGACGCCAATCTCGCCGCAGTCTTCGGCGGCAAGAAGCAGGTGTCAATGTTTGAGATGACCAAGCTGGTCAACAAACACCTAAGCTAAGCCGCTTTCCAAAAAGGAAGGGGGACGTTTACATGTCCCCCTTTTTGTCTTCCCAACTGGTTAAGCGCGTGCTATTCGCTCAGCCATTTTTTCAGGGTCTGGAGTTCGTCCTCCGATAAATCCAGCGCTGGTGTTTCACCGGCTTCCCCTGTAAGCTGGTTCATTACCCGCCACATTTCTGTTTTTACAATGCCGTACTCGTCGGCGAAGGCCTCAAGGTTTGTCTCCATTGCGGGGATAACCTCTTTGAAGTCCTCAACCGCTTCATCCGCGCGCCCAAGCCTGCTTAGTGCAACTGCGCGGGAGAACCGCACAAATTCCACCTCAGGCTTTAATTCCAGCGCCCTGCTGAAATCCTGAACGGCCTTTTGAAAATCGCCTTTAACCATGTAGGCCATTGCGCGATAGTAAAAAGGCCTGTGGCTTGAGCTGTTCTTTTCGATCGCGGAGCTGAAATCCGATATTGCCTCATCCATTTCCTTAAGCCTTAGGTAGGCCGCGCCACGCGCCAGATAGCACATGAACGGGTCCGCTCCGGCATCCAAAGCCCTGCTGAACGCCTCAACGCCCTCCTTGAACTTGCCTTCGATTAAAAGCAGCTGCCCTTCCTGAAAAGCCGTTCTGGCATCTATGTTTTTGACCGCGGTCATAATTAACCTCCATCCGGCTGTTAATCGTTCAGAGCCGGTTTTAAACAACCCTTCAATTAAATGATATTACCCGCAGGGGGCTGGCGCAACCGGGGAAACAGCCGGTTTCTCCTTAAAAACCGTCTTTAAAGGCATGGCTTGGGGGAACTAAAGGGGTATTGCCTGGAGGGATGAAATTGGATAAGAATGCTCTACTTTCTTCTGAAAATCTCCACACCTGCGCTCCTTGCAAACCTTAGCGCGCCAGGCTTTTCAACCGTCACCCGGACGGCTTTTACATGCTGCTCTGAAAGACAGATTTTTGCAACTGCTTCGGCCAGGGCCTCAGCCAGCCGGAAACTTGAGTTTTCGGCAAACCGGAGGACCTCTTTTTTTATTTTCCGGTAATCAACCGTGTCTGAAATGGAATCGCTTGTGCCTGCTTTTTCCAAGTCCGCAAACATGGTTATATTAATCAGCACGTCCTGTTTTTCGCGCCTTTCTTCTTCAAAGACGCCTATTATGGCGCGGACAAGCAGGTCTTTAATCAGGATGCGGTCCACGCGTATACTCCCACAGGTGCCGTCCGCCGTCAACGCGCACCACTTCGCCTGTTATGAATTCGCTGGTTAGCAGAAATACGGCGGCCCCGGCCACTTCTTCCGCGGTGCCAAGCTTTTTAAGCGGCACAGTCTTTCCCATTTCAAGAAGATACTTCTCGTCTTTTCCGGGTGGTGGAAGGATAAGGCCCGGCGATATCCCGTTGACGGCGATATCAGGCGCAAACTCGATGGCCATCATCCTTGTCATGGCCATCAGCACGTGCTTGCTCCAGATATAGGCCGCATGGTTCCAGTCGTAACCGGTAACCCGTGTGTCTATCAGGTTCAAAATCTTCCCTTTGCCGTAAAGCCGGGCAAAATCCCTGGCAAGCACGAAAGGTGCCCATGCGTTTAACTCCATGCTCTCATTGAAATCCTTCAGGGCCACATTGTTCAGGGTGCTGGCCGGGAAAATCGAGGCGCTGTTTACAAGGATCCCCAGGCCTCCGGCCAGATTTCCGGCCTTTTCAACAAGCCCTTCGTATCCGGCGGGCCTGCCCCCCGCGAAGTCCGCTTTTATGGGCCATGCCCTGCGGCCAAGAGTCTCTATTTCCCGGCAAGTATCAAGGGCCGCCTTCTGGCTGGCAGAATAGTGCACCACGATATCGGCCCCTTCCCTGGCAAGGGCAAGCGCTATGGCCCGGCCAATCCTTTTGGCAGCCCCTGTCACCAGCGCCGTTGTCCCGGCCAGGTCCCGGACCATTCTTATTTTATAGCGTCTATCCTTGCGGCCATTATGAAATCGTTTTTGGTAAGCGCATTTACCTTGTGAGTGAAAAAAGTAAGGACCACTTTATTGTAGGAAATGTAGATATCGGGATGATGGTCCTGCTGCTCAGCCGTTTCAGCAACCTTGTTTACAAACTCCATTGCCCGCGCAAAGTTTTCGAATTTAAATTCCCTCTGAAGCCGCTCGTCCCTTAGCCGCCAGTCCGGGATTTCCGCGGAAAGCCTTGCCGTCTCATTTTTTTGAAGAGGCTGAAGGCATGTCTCTTTAGGTTCGCATCTTTCCTTCAGGAGTTCCATTTTACACCTCCGTGCAAGCCAAGATACAAGGCACAGGAAACGCGATTCCCCAGCCTTGTCAAAACCGTCTATTTTTTGGCGGACTGGTCTGCATGCTGGTCCGCGGGCCGGTCCACTT
>JAJYLE010000176.1 GCA_021788025.1 Nitrospirota bacterium | reverse complement strand
GGATCAAGAAGGCAAAACGGCCTCGCAGTTAGCGGCAGAGGGCGGGCATACAAATCTCTGGAATGTTATCCAAGACAAGAAGGAATTGTAAGCTGACTTATAGGCGGGCCCGGCCGTAAACGACAGGATTGCCACACTGCGCCCGCAATGACGGCCTTAGTTTTTAATTTGCGTTACAAGGGGAAACAGGCGGATTTGTGAAGCAGGCTAATGAGCAGTTTCGGACCTTTGGCGCGGCGTTTTAACTCTGGCCGCCTTTGCCAAGATGGCTTCAACCTGCTCCACACCAAGCCGCTTGAACGTGCGCTCGGCCTCAAGGGCCTGGTCCAAAATCTTTTCCGAGTCTATCCCGGTTATCACAGTGGAAACCGGCAAATTGCCTGTATATCATTTTTAAAACTCCCTGTGTGATTTTGGAAAGCAAGTATCAGGGCGGCTTATCGCGCTAACTACGGAGTTACGGCAATCTTTTTGAGAATATGAGCCTCAAACCATCCGGCGGCAAGCTTGGCCACTTCCTCCAGAGCGCCGGGCTCCTCAAAAAGATGAGTGGCCCCTGGGACTACCGCTAGTTTCTTTTCAGCCCGGATGAGCGCAAGCGCCTGGCGGTTCAGGGTGAGCACCGTCCTGTCGTCCCCGCCCACAATCAGGAGCACCGGGCAGTCCACATTTGAGAGCTGTTCGGTTGCCATGTCCGGCCGCCCCCCGCGGGAGACTATCGCCTTCACTAGGCTTTTCAATCCGGCGGCCGCCTTTATGGCTGCGGCACTGCCGGTACTGGCCCCGAAATACCCTATCGAGAGATCCCTGGCCGCTTTCTGTTCCTTGAGCCACTTGGTTGCCGCGGAGAGCCTTCTGGTAAGCAGGTCTATATCGAAGCGCCTTTCGTAGGAGGCATCTTCCTCCGGAGTAAGCAGATCAAAAAGAAGGGTTGCAAACCCCTTCTGATTTAAATAGCGCGCCACGTATCTGTTGCGGGGGCTCAGGCGGCTGCTGCCGCTTCCGTGCGCAAATACTATCACTGCGCCTGCCTTTTCCGGCATGGTAAGCTCACCATTTAATTCAACCCTGCCAGCAGATATCCTCACCGGGCCGCCCTCCGCAGCTTCCTCGCCGCCCACATTGGCCAAGCTGTTGCCCGGCCTGGATTTCTTTAATAATTTGGCCACCATCTCATCTTCCACCTGCTCAAAATTCCTGTAATGGCTGCCGATGGAAAGCAGCATGGGCGGGACCTCCAGGCAGATGAACTCATCGGAAACCGCCTCCAATTCCATGGCGGTCTCCGGTGGCGCCACGGGGACTGCTACAACCAGCCTGCCAGCCTGCGCCGCCCTAATGGCCTCTATCGCAGCCTTGATGGTGGCCCCCGTGGCCACGCCGTCGTCTATCAGTATCACCGTTTTGCCTTTCAATGAAGGTAGCCCCTTGCCGCCCCTAAGGAATTCCTTCCTTCTGGCGATCTCCTTCTTTTGCCGCTCTATCTCCTTGCCAAGTTCGTCCTTCTGTATGCCGTAAGCGGAGATTATGTTTTCATTGAGGACCACTTCGCCGGTTTCTGATATCGCGCCCATGGCAAGCTCCGGCTGCCAGGGCACGCCCAGTTTACGAAGTATCAAAACCTCCAGAGGTGCGTTAATCGCCTTGGCTGCCTCGTACGCCACAACCACGCCGCCGCGCGGCAACCCGATCACAAGAACACCGCCCTTGCCCTTGTAATGGCCCAGTTTCCGGGCAAGCAGTTTTCCCGCTCCTTCCCGGTCCTTGAAAATACCGCCTTCCATAACTAAATTCTATCAAAACCAGGCCTCCGGTCTAGTTATGTAATTGGCGTAACTGTAGGGGAGCCATCGGGCTGAGGCCACTGTCCTTTGCGCCAGCGTGCTTTGGCGGCTGGCCTCCCCCGCAGCGTATCCGGGCAAAAAAGGCTTCCTAAGCGCCCATTTATCTGCTAAGATTCGGAGGATGAAATATTTGGTGCTGCTTGGCCGGGTGCTTTACAGCTGGATATTTATTACGTCGGTGCCGGAAGACTTCAAGGCCTCCATAATAGGGCTGGCTGCAAAACAGGGTGTGCCTTTCGCCCACGTGGCCGTTCCGCTGGCCGGGATAACGGCCCTGCTGGGCAGCCTGAGCGTTATTCTTGGCTACAGGGCCAAATGGGGGGCATGGCTTCTGGTATTGTTTCTGGTTCTGGTCACCCCGGCCATGCACAATTTCTGGGCGATAAAGGACCCCATGATGGCTATGATCCAAAGAGTTTCGTTCATGAAAAACGTCTCGATGCTCGGTGCGGCCCTGATTATAGCCTATTTCGGCTCCGGGCCTCTAAGCCTGGACAGGCGGCCTTGAAAAAAACCGTATTTGTGGGAAAATTTAGCTAGAAATTTTTTTATAAACGGAAGGAGGGGCATATGAGTCCTTCAACGAAGGGCAGGCAGACTAAAAAGGGCAATGGCGACCAGACCCTTTCAGTAACGGAAACGCTTAAAAAACAATATTTGAAATCCCGCCCGGCCTGCAAGGTTACGTTCATACTGCCTAAAGAGGCGGCGCGGGATGCCCGCCGCATAACCATAGTGGGCGACTTCAACGACTGGCAAAAGGAATCCACCGCCCTCAGAAAACAAAAGGACGGGGATTTCGCGGTAACGCTGGAACTGGAGTGCGGCAAGGAATACCGTTACAGATACCTTATAGATGGCGTGAGATGGGAAAACGACTGGCATGCCGACAGGTACGAGCCCAACCCCTACGGCGGCGAGGACTCTATCATAGTTGTCTGACTTCCCAGGGCACCAGTGCGATTTGCCCGGCATGAAGTGTTTGTCTTTTCTTTTTTTCAATGTATTCCTTGACTTCCAAAGGCACGCCTTTTTATAATTGCCTCCTATGTCAGAACCTGTAAACGAGCTGATCGAACAGAGACTAAGGAAGCTAAAAGAACTGAAGGAGATGGGCATAGAGCCCTATTCCGCCCCTTTCGACGTGGAAAACCATGCCGGTGAACTTATTGGCAAATACGCCTCTGCCCCTGCCGAAGATTTTGCTAAAGAGTCCCCGGCAGTATCGCTTTCCGGCAGGCTGATGACCGTAAGGGACTTCGGAAAGGCGTCCTTCGCTCACCTTCAGGACTCTACTGGAAAAATTCAGCTTTATTTCAAAAAAGACGCCATTGGCCCTGAGAACTATTCGCTTTTCAAGAAATACATGGATATTGGAGATATCATCGGGGTGAAGGGAAAACTCTTCAAGACCCGCACCGGAGAGCTTACGGTGGAGGTCTCCGAATTCAGGCTGCTTAGCAAGTCCCTCAGGCCGCTTCCTGAAAAATGGCACGGGCTTCAGGATATTGAGACCCGCTATCGCCAGAGATATTTGGATTTGATAGTGAACCCGCAGGTCAAAGAAGCATTCCGGCTCCGCAGCATTCTTATAAAATCATTGAGGGATTTCTTCGAGGCGGAGGGTTTCATAGAGGTGGAAACCCCGATGATGCATCCAGTTGCGGGCGGGGCAGCGGCAAAACCCTTTAAAACGCATCATAACGCCTTAGGTGTGGACCTGTACTTGCGCATAGCCCCGGAGCTGTATCTTAAGAGGCTTCTGGTTGGCGGCTATGAAAGGGTGTTCGAGATAAACAAGAATTTCCGGAACGAGGGGATATCCACCAGGCACAACCCCGAGTTTACTATGCTTGAGTTCTACATGGCAAACAGGGATTACGTTTACCTGATGTCCTTTACCGAAAAGCTGTTTGGCCATTTGGCACAGAAGACGGTTGGAGCGCTGCGGTTCCCTTACGGGGAGCAGACCATAGACTTTACCCCGCCGTGGCCCAGGCTCACCATGATTCAGGCAATGGAGCAAAAGGGCGTGCCCGCCAGCGTAATGGACAGCCGCGAAGCGGCATTCTCCTGGGCCAGGGAAAATAAAATAGATGTCAAGCAGGGGGCCTCTCTGGGCAAAATACTGGATGAGATTTTCAAGGAAAAAGTTGAGCCTTATCTCATACAGCCAACCTTTATCATAGATTATCCTTTAGAGCTGTCGCCCCTGGCCAAGAAGAAGACTTCAGATCCCTCGCTTGTAGACAGGTTCGAGCTTTTTATAGCGGGCCGCGAAATAGCAAATGCATTTTCGGAACTTAACGACCCCATAGACCAGCGGGAACGGTTTGCAAAACAGGTTGAGGAGCGTGCGCGGGGAGACGAGGAAACGCATCCCATGGATGAGGACTTCGTGCGTGCGCTGGAATTCGGCATGCCGCCTGCGGCTGGTGAAGGGATAGGGATAGACAGGCTTGCCATGCTGCTTACCAACTCGCAGTCCATAAGAGACGTAATCCTGTTTCCACAGCTTAAGCCGGAGTAGCAGTTTTACCCACATTCAGTGCGCGTTCAGCTTCCTTGGTTTTGATGATATTTTCAAGCCGGTCCACTAATGCCAGGTTGGAGTCAGAAAATTTACGCGCAAACAGGGCCTCGCAGCTCCCGTAAATATCACTTACAAGCACTTTACCGCTTTTTTCAAAAATATCCAGATGGCCCTCGTTTAAAAAGGCTGGGTGGCCTGCCATATTGGATGATCTCTCCAAAATCCCGTGCTTTGTTCCGCCACCTGTTTGGGCCCAGTCCTCATAAAACAAATGAGAAGACATTTGTTTTATGAGG
>JAJYLE010000175.1 GCA_021788025.1 Nitrospirota bacterium | reverse complement strand
AAGGGATAGGGCGCGGCGTGCTTGACCAGAACGCCGGGAGCGATGTGCTCTCTGGATGTTATCAGGCCACCTATGCGGGTGTCGTTTTGCATAATGGCCGGCTGGGTATCCCCTGGCTTCAATTCTTTTAAAACTGATGGCATTTTTTGTCCCTTCCTTTTCACCTCAGAAATCTGCCTTAAGAATACCCGGCCAAAGTTACACCACAGTTAAACGGGAATGAAATTTTTATTACCTCTGGAAACGGCTGGAAAGGCATTTGTTAAATAAACACCGGTTAAGGTAATTTAAATCTTTATGGACAAAAATGATAAATTCCTGTGGGGCGTAGCCACTTCGGCATTCCAGCTTGAAGGCTCGCCGTCCTCTGATTGGGCCCAATGGGACCCGGCCATGAAAGAGCGGCCTCTGGCTGCAAACCATTACAAGCTATACCGGAAAGACCTGCGCCTGCTTAAGGAGATCGGGGTAAACGCTTACAGGTTTTCCGTGGAATGGAGCCGGATAGAACCCGAAGACGGCAGATGGGATGATAAGGCGCTGGACCATTACAGGCACATCGTGGACCTGCTTGGCGAAAGCGGAATAGAACCGATGGTCACGCTGCATCACTTCACGCACCCTATATGGTTCATCCGCAATCACCCCTGGCATATGGAAACATGCCGGGACAAATTCCTCCGGTTCGTGGAAAAGATCGTGCCAGAATTCAAAAACGTGCGCTACTGGATAACCTTCAATGAGCCCTATGTGCTCCTGCTTGGCGGTTATTTGGAGGGCTGTATGCCTCCGGGCATCAAGGACATCAAACTGGCGCTCAAGGCAATAGAGAACATACTGATCTGCCATGGCGCGGCTTATGCTATTCTCCATGATAACCTCCCGGATGCAATGGTAAGCGTTGCGCATAACATGGCCGCGATATCCCCCTGGCATCGCTGGAACCCGGCAGATAAGCTTCTGTCAAGAATAGCCACACATTTTTATAACCATTCGATCATCGATGCATTCATGCAGGGCATTCTGGAGATCCGTTTCCCTTTCGGCAGGGTTATCAAAATTCCGGTCCCGGTAAAAAACAAACTGGATTTTTTTGGCGTGAATTATTATACCCGCGTACATATGAGATTCAACCCTTTTAAGAAAATGGGGGCCGAGCTCAGGCACCGTGATCTGGACGGGGGGGGCCTTACCGATATGGGATGGGAAATCCATCCAAGAGGGCTTCGGAAAGTTCTCGAATACGCCTCCAGGCTGAACGTTCCCCTTATAATCACCGAGAACGGGATCGCTACCAGGGACGCAAACAGGAAAATAAGTTATCTTTCCAGGCACATCGGGGCCGTTGAGCGGTGCATTAGAGAGGGGCTGGATATAAGAGGGTATTTCTACTGGAGCCTGATGGACAATTATGAGTGGATACAGGGATTCGATTCCAGGTTCGGGCTTTACAGCGTGGACTTTGACACTTTCGAGCGGAAACCCACAGCCGCGGCCTCGTTTTATTCCAGAATAATCAAAAACAGCCCGTTTTAATTGAAATTTCACCTGCCTGAAATAATCCTGTAATTTTCCTTTTTTAAAATCAAACAAGATGTTGTTATGCGACTTCCATATCCACACTACATATTCAGACGGATCCGTGGAATTGGGAAGAGTCATAGACCTTTATGGACAGGCCGGCTTTGATGTTATCGCAATAACGGATCACGTTGTAAACGGGGACAACCTGTTAGGAAAACTTGCCCAAAGATTCAGATTTTCCGTGATGGGGGACAACTTTGATGAATACATGGCCGACGTGCAGCAGCAGGCAAGACGGGCCTGGGACAAGTACGGGATGCTTGTTATTCCGGGTGTCGAGATTAGCAAAAACCATATCTCCATTGACATGTCTGCCCATATCCTGGTGCTGGACGTAAAAGAATTCATCCCGGCCTGCATGAGTTACGAAAAAATATTCCTGGAAGCTAAAAGACAGGATGCCATCACGGTTGCGTGCCACCCGCATCATCTTTCGGACAATTCCAGAGACACCTTGTACCTGTGGAACAACAGGGACAAATACGCAAGGCACATAGACGCCTGGGAGATCGCAAACAGGGATGATGTATTCAACGTCATCAGTCTGAAAAAATACCACTACATAGCAAACAGCGATTTTCACAAGCCAAGGCACTTGTACTCCTGGAAGACCCTGCTGAACTGTAAAAAGGATGTGGAATCGGTAAAACAATGCATAAGGCACAACAAGGGGGTGGCGATCACCCTCTTCAGAAATTAGGAGGAACATGACCACGCAAATATTTTCAGCCCTCACCGCAGTTGGTCTTTTATGCTACGGGCTGCAGCTTTGGTCTATACGGGCCGCCGCTCAAAAGCAAGAAAATAATGAAGGTATACAGACAGACTATACCCCGCCAATTTCGATATTAAAGCCGCTTAAAGGGCTGGATGACAACCTTTTTGACAACCTTGAAAGCTTTTGCCATCTCGATTATCCCCGCTACGAGCTGATTTTCGCCCTTCAGGACATGAACGACCAGGCCTACAAGGTTGCTCAGAAGGTCAAAAACAAATACCCCGGCAAGGACATCAGGATAGTGGCCAAAAGGTGCAATGCGGGGCTGAATCCGAAGGTAAACAACCTGATGGCCGCATATGATGCCGCAAAATACGAATACATATTAATCAGTGACAGCAACGTCCAGGCCGGCAGGCAATACCTGAAAAGTACCGTGGCCCCGATGAATGACCCGGCTGTTGGCCTTGTCTCCAATTTAATAGAAGGCGTGGGCGGGCGCACCGCTGGCTCCGTGCTGGAGAACCTTCATATGAATTCCTTTGTAATGGGCAGCGTGTGTTTTCTGGACAAATTTTTGAAATTGCCATGCGTTGTGGGCAAGTCCATGCTCATGAGGAAGAAAGATCTGGAGGCCATCGGCGGACTGCACGGCGTAAAGGACGTGCTTGCGGAGGATTATCTGCTTGGCAAAAAGATGAGTGAAAGCGGCAAGAGGGTTGTGCTTTCGCCATACCGGATACAGAATGTAAACCATTACTGGGGGATCAAAAAATTCCTTAACCGGCACACAAGGTGGGGCAAGCTGCGTTGGAAGATTGGCGGCACAAAATACGTTTTGGAACTGGCGGCCAACCCCGTATTCACCTCGGCCATGCCGCTTTTTATTCTGGGACCTGTTCGCCCCGCGATTATGCTGGCCCTTTTTACAAGCATGCTCAAGATAGCGGGCGACCTGTACATCGGGAAAGAAACCGGGACAGGGATGCACCCGCTTTCATATCTGCTTGTGCCATTAAAGGACATTCTCATCGGGCTCATATGGTTTGTGCCCATCTTTTCTCAGGGAGTTGCCTGGAGGGGCAATAAATATATCATAGGCAAGGATTCCGTGCTCTCGCCGTATACGGTTAGCCGTTCCCTCGCATGGAAATACAGAATAGTAAACTCTATCAGAGAGCGTTTCGCTTAAAGGAAAAACCAATGCAGACAGAAAAAAAGAAAAAAGGACTGATAAAACCGTTTACCCAGGCGCTGCTGTTTCAGGTGCTGGCAGATTTAAAAACCGTAAACTCAAAGAAAGCGGGCAGGAAATGCGCCCGGCGCAGGAGTGTACTGTGAGAAAAACAACAACATATCCCGGGACCTGCCCATATTACAGCGAATGCGATTCGATTTGCCTTGCGTCCATTTCTTGCATGTTCGTCAGCGGCATCAACGCCCTTCTAAGGTGTAAAAGCGAGGACCACGACAACTGCCCGGTCTTCCTCTCAAAGGTGCTGCGGAGCGCCTGAGCCCGCATCTTTCCGCAAAGAATCCCCTTTTAACAGACCCAGCTGGCGCCGGGGCTGGCATCCCGATAAAATAGCCCTGAAAGAACTCTATACCAAGGCCGCTTGCGAATATGAACTCATCCCGCCTCTCGATCCCTTCGGCTATCACTTTCATTCCAAGGCGGTGACATAGGACGGTTATGGCGTCCACAACCGCAAGGCTCACAAAATCCTTGTCAATTTGCTGTATGAAATGGCTGTCTATCTTCACGAAATCCGGCCTGATTATCGACAGCATCTTCAGCCCGCCGTACCCTGTCCCAAAGTCATCCAGGGCAATTCTGTATCCCTTGTCCCTGTAATATGAAACTGCCTCATTGAAAAGTGAATAATTCCTGATGGCTGTCTCTTCGGTGATCTCTAGTATTATCTTCTTTTTGGGAATGTCCCAGCAATCCGCAAACTCGTCTGTAATGCCAGCCATATGGGTAGGGGAAAGGAGCGTTTCGGGGCAGATGTTTATGAAAAGACAGGCGTTTTCCTGGCGCATGAAGCCGTTTGACGCCTCTCTTATAGCGTTTTCGCGGCAGTACATATCCAGAGACGATATGGTTTCCGTCCTTATTGCAGCCTCAAAAAGTTTAGCGGCGGACTGATATCCAGTTCCATATTTAAACCTGGAGAGCGCCTCATAGCCAAAGACCTCCCTGTTCGCTGAGCATACCGGCTGGAAATGCACGGTCAGTAAATCATTTTCTATAATGTCGAGAATGTGGTCTCTTTCGTGCTTGATATTTTTCATAAAAGTTTCCTTTATACAGTGGATTGAAAATTATACTTTTTTGTGTTTGCGGAAATATTAAATTGATATTAAATCCTGA